>CBFHNK010000036.1:0-16290 GCA_965657195.1 uncultured Schleiferiaceae bacterium | reverse complement strand
GAGCCACAACGGTGCTGTCGACAATGACCGTGCGCACGAGGTCGCCCACGTCCGCTGTTTCGCCGCCCGTACTTTGAATGTCCATGCCTGCGTCGCGCAGGTCCTGAAGCACGGACTCGGTTCCTTCAATTAGCGCTTTAATTACTTCGCCCGGAATCAAGTGCTTGTTGCGCCCAATGGTCGAGCTCAGCAAGATGGGCCCTGTAGCCCCGACACATAGTAAGTCGTCGGTGTTCATGACAACGGCGTCTTGGGCGATTCCGCGCCACACGCTGAGGTCACCGGTTTCCTTCCAGTACAGGTAGGCGAGCGACGACTTGGTGCCCGCTCCGTCGGCGTGCATTACCAGACAGTGATCTGCCGAGCCGCTCAACGCGTCGGGAACAATTTTGCAAAACGCGTTCGGAAACAGCCCTTTGTCGATTGCGGCGATCGCCTGGTGAACTTCTTCTTTGCCTGAGGAAACGCCCCGGCCGGCGTATCGGTTGCTCGAACTCATAGGTGCAAAAATAAAACTTCCCTTCGGCTCAGGCCGAAGGGAAGCTCAAAGGTTATCAACGCTACTTCGTGCGAATGTAGGTTCCGACAGGTGGCTCCACCTTCACCCATTCGGGATTCAGCTCGCGTAGCACTTTCTCCTTCACTCCGAGGTCCTTTGCCAACGTCTTCCACGTCTCTCCGAGGTTCACTTGGCGGTGCTTTGAATCGAAGTCCACGTAGTCACCGTTCGGGGTAACCTTGAGTATCATTCCGGGCTGAAGTCGCACTCCACGCAGGCCACCGTTGAGCTTGCGCAGGTCGGTGATTCCGACGTTGGCGTTGCGGCAAACCGTGGCAAAGCTCTCCTTATCGCCCACCGTGTACATTTCACCTTTTACCGGCTTCGCGGGTTCGGCGTTCTTGGCATTCTCTACCATCTCCTCTGCCAAGGCCGCGGTATCCACGGGCGGAGTGTAGTCGTCGCGAATTACGCGGAAGTCGGTACGGCGGTTGATCTGGTTGGCAGTCTCTTGCTGTGAAGCTGGCATCTTGCGGATGTTGGCTTCGCTCAGGACGGTACCGGCGGGGAACAGTTCCTTACCCAATCCCTTGTAGTTCTGCGGAATCTCAAACGGCTGCGTTTCACCCATACCCAGCGACACAAGGCGTGTGGGATCGATGCCTTTACTGATGAGGTACTTCACACAGGTATCGGCACGCTTTTGCGAAAGCGCTTGGTTCTTGTCGTCGGCATCGCGGTAGTCTGTGTGCGAGCGGAGCTCGATCACAATGTTCGGATTGAGCGCCAGCGTACGGTACACGGTATCGAGGGCCGCACGCGACTTCTCGTTCAGATCCCACTTTGCAAGTGCGAAGTACAGCTCCGGAAGGATTACCGGGTACTCAATCGGAGCCATAGTCGCCGCGATGTCCATCGTATGGCGGAACACGTTTTCGTTCTCAACAAACACGAAGTTGTCGAGGTTCAATCCCATGGTGTTTGCCTTGGCTCCGCCATTCAAAAACTTTTTCTTTTCGAACGCAAACGAGTAGTTGACGTCTGCGCTCAACTTCTCGTCGACGAGTTCAAATTTGCCCAACTTATCGGTCATCACCGTCGCGGTAAAGCCGTCGCTGCCCGAAATTTTCACGGTGGCGTTGGCGAGCGGAGTTTGGTCCTTTTCACTCTTTAAGGTTCCGCGCAAGCCGTACTTCAACGGAACCTCGTAAATCGTCCAAATGTCGTCGCCGCCGGCTCCGCCCTCGCGGTTCGTTACGAAGTAGCCGTCGCGAAGCCCCCCCGGACGCAAAATGATGTTAAAGTCGTCCCCAGAGCTATTGAGCGGAGACTTCAAGTTTTCAGGCTCACCCGTGGGCAGTCCGTCTTCACCCACCGCAACCCGAAAGAGGTCAAAACCACCCATTCCCGGTAGGCCGTCGCTCGAGAAGTACAAGAATCCATCGTCGTGAATAAACGGGAAGAGCTCGTCGCCTTTGGTGTTGACAAGGGCACCGAGGTTGATTGGATTGCTCCAGGTTCGGCGTCGCTTGTCGTAGGTTGCGACCCATAGGTCCTTTCCACCCACAGCACCTTGAAGGTCGCCTGCAAAGTAGAGCAACGTCTCGTCAGCGTTAATGCTCGGGTGACCGACCGACCTTGATGAGTCGCTGGTGAGCACCACGGGCGTTGGATCCTGCCATGTTTGGCCTGCGCGGCGGGTTACGTAAATGGCACAGCCGAGCTGGGCACGCTTGACGTCCATGCAGCGCGTAAAGTATAAGTTGCGTCGCTTGCCATCAAATGCAGGCGATCCCTCGTGGTCCATGGTGTTTATGGTCTCAGGGAGGAGCTCAGGAGCCGAGAACTTTTGTGCACGTGCCGCGGTGGGGTCGACCTTGGAAGCGCCACCCTTTGGCCTTTTGCCACCCCGAGCAGAACCGTCCGAATTGAGGCGCTTGGTCGTGTAGATGTCTGCAAACTGCTGGCCGGTCCAACCGTCTTGGCGCTTGCCAATTCCCCCCTCTCGGGTCGAAGAGAACAAGAGCTCTTCGTACGAACCTTGACGACCGTCAAAGGCCAATCCGTACTCGTGGGACTTGGTATTCAGGTCGGTGAGCGGACCCACCTGGTACCGAGTGGCTGCCGCCAACCACGCTACCGCAGCTTTGGAACTTTCGATTCCTTGCTTCGCGCGCTCATCACCCGGAAACACTTTGGCCATGTCTTCGTAGGCCACAAGTGCGTCACTGTATTTGTCTTGGTACTTGAGCATTTCAGCCACACCCAAATAGGCCTCAGCCTGGGTGTAGCCCGCTTTGATTGAGCGTCGGTACTGAGCCTCTGCGGCCTTGTACTGCGCGGTGTATCGGTAGCACTCGCCGAGGCGGTAGCTAATCTCAGCCTTCTCAGGTCGCGACTTTACCTTGCTGTAGGCCTTTCGGTAGATTGCGATCGCCTTGCTGTATTCTTTACCCAAGTAGTAGTCGTCGCCTTGGCGGGCGATCTTGGGCCGCTTAGGAGCATCGTCTTCGGATGATTTTTGGGCCCACAATGGCGTAGCAATTACCCCGAGGGTAAAGGCTAAACCGAGCGCAAAATGAGTTCGTTGTGTCATGAGGGTGGTGGCGTTTCAGGCGCTGAAGTCACGAAAATAACAAATGCTAGCGGATAAAACGAGAAAAGCCCCTCGCGCGCCTGCACGAAGGGCTACATTTCTCAGAATTTTTTCTATTCTAGCGGATGTAGAGCAGCTCGCGGTACTTCGGAAGTGGCCACGTTTCGTTGTCTACGATCAATTCCATTTTGTCTACTTCGTAGCGAATTGAAGACAAGAACGGCTTCACCGTATCGCAGTACGCCAAGGCGCGCTCACGGGCAGACTCAATGGTGTTGGCCTTTTTGCGGGCCTCGGTCATCTCCTCTACATGGCGAAGCGCTTTTGAGATGCGCTCGCTGAGCTCTTCGATAATGTCAAGTTGCTCCTTACACGTCTTCTTAAACGTAGCCTCGGGAAGCAAGGCCTTGAGTCGGAGTAAGTT
This sequence comes from uncultured Schleiferiaceae bacterium, assembly GCA_965657195.1. Classification (GTDB taxonomy): domain Bacteria; phylum Bacteroidota; class Bacteroidia; order Flavobacteriales; family Schleiferiaceae; genus TMED14. Next base: position 12,771 of record CBFHNK010000036.1, on the reverse strand, counting down.
TTCGCTCATCACACTCTGGTACTTGATGGCAGAAGGAATGATGTGGTTGTGCACTAAATCACCCAGGGTACGGCTCTCAATCTGAAGGTGCTTGAAGTACTCCTCTTGCAGGATCTCGTAGCGGGCATGAAGTTCAACCTTGCTTAGGACGCCGTGCTTCTCAAAGAGGCCCTCGGAATCTTTGGTCACCAAGAAATCTAGGGCACGCGGAGTATCAGGTGTATTCTTCAAACCGCGCTTTTCAGCCTCTTCCTTCCACGCATCGCCGTAGCCGTCGCCTTCAAAACGAATCTTCTTAGAGGCCTTGATGTAGTCCTTGAGCACATTAAAGATGGCGTCGTCCTTCTTCAAGCCTTGCGCAATTTGGGCATCGACATCTTTTTTGAACTGAATCAACTGGTCGGTGACCATGAGGTTCAGCGTAGTCATGGCATGCGAACAGTTGGCCAACGAACCTACTGCGCGAAGCTCGAACTTGTTACCCGTAAAGGCAAATGGCGAGGTGCGGTTGCGGTCGGTGTTGTCCAGAAGAATTTCTGGAATCTTGCCCACTACGTTGAGCTTCAACTCCGTCTTCTTTTCGGGTGACATTTTGCCGCTTTCGAGTTTTTCGAGCTCGTCGAGTACCTCAGTGAGCTGGCTACCAATGAACACCGAAATGATCGCGGGCGGAGCTTCATTGGCACCAAGGCGGTGGTCGTTGCTGGCGGATGCAATGGCAGCTCGAATCAGGTCAGCACGGTCGTGCATCGCTTTAATCGTGTTCACGAAAAAGCTCAAAAACAAGAGGTTGCGCTTCGGAGTAGAACCAGGAGCAAGCAAGTTGATTCCGGTGTCTGTGGCCAGAGACCAGTTGTTGTGCTTTCCTGAACCATTCACACCTGCAAACGGCTTCTCGTGGAGGAGTACCCGGAAGTTGTGGCGCGAGGCCACCTTATCGAGCAAGTCCATGAAGAGCGAGTTGTGATCTACCGCCACGTTCGCTTCTTCGAAAATGGGCGCAAACTCAAACTGGCCGGGAGCAACCTCGTTGTGGCGGGTTTTTACTGGAATTCCGAGCAAGTGGCTCTCGAACTCGATCTCGCGCATGAACTGAATGACCCGCTCCGGAATGCTACCGAAGTAGTGGTCCTCCATTTGCTGGCCCTTGGCGGGAGAATGGCCTACGAGGGTGCGGCCCGTCATCACAAGGTCAGGGCGGGCATGGTAGAGGGCCTCGTCGATCAGAAAGTACTCCTGTTCCCAGCCCAGCGTCGCGTGAACTTTACCGATGTTCTTGTCAAAGTACTGGCACACCGCAGTCGCCGCATGGTCAACTGCCTGAAGCGAGCGAAGTAGAGGTGTTTTGTTGTCGAGGGCCTCGCCGGTATAGGCCACGAATACCGTTGGAATACACAGGGTGTCTGCAAGCACAAATGCGGGAGAAGTTGGATCCCACGCGGTGTAGCCGCGGGCCTCAAACGTATTTCGGATTCCGCCGTTGGGGAAGCTCGAAGCGTCGGGCTCAGCTTGCACAAGCATTCCGCCGTTGAACTTCTCGATGGCGTAGCCGTCGGCAGTTGGCTCAAAGAATGCATCGTGCTTTTCAGCAGTCGCACCGGTCAAGGGTTGAAACCAGTGGGTGTAGTGGGACGCACCCTTTGCCATAGCCCATGCCTTCATCGCGGTCGCGACTTGGTCGGCGATTCCGCGGTCAATTTTGTCGCCGCGGTCAATGGCCTTCATTACGGATTCAAACGCCTCTTTAGGCATGTACTCGCGCATTGCCTTTTGGTTAAACACGTTGGCCCCGAAGTACTCGGATGCCTTACCTGCAGGCTTAGCAAACACTGAAGGCTTATGGCTCAAGGCCGCCTCAAGGCCTAAATAACGGGAAGTGGGCATAGCAAATTGGTTTTTGATGGCACAAAACTACCAAAAATCCGCAACTAGCTAAAATAAAACTATACTTTTTTTATCAACACCCCCCAATTTTAATGGGGTGGTCCAGTAAAAATTACTTTTTTCTAGAAACTACCCCCTCAATATCGCTTTTAACCTCTTCAACCGCCTTCGAAACTTCCTTGAGTCCTGGTTGGTCCTCGGCCATCTTGGACATTTGCTGGGTGAGGTCAGCCTGAGCATTCTTCACGGTGCGGATTCCCTTGGCGAGTGAACGCACAAATCCAGGTAGGCGGTCTGGCCCAAAAAGCATCAGCACCGCGAAAAGCAGAATAACTACTTCTCCGGTGCTGATAAAGAGCATGGTCATGGAATCTTACTTCTTCTTCGAGCTGTCGTAAAGCACTGGTGAGGCGATGAACAGCGAAGAATACGTACCAATTACGATACCAAACAAGATGGCAAAGATGAATCCGCGAAGGACTTCACCACCCAAGAAGAAGATCACCAAGAGCACGACGATGGTCGTCATCGAGGTATTGAACGTACGGCTGAGCGTCGCATTCAATGCGTTGTTGATGACCGTCTCGTCGGTGCGCGAGCCCTTGTGGCCCGTGATGAACTCGCGAATACGGTCGAAGACGACCACGGTATCGTTGAGCGAGTATCCAATTACCGTCAAAATGGCTGCAATAAAGGCCTGGTCAACCTCGAGCGAGAAGGGAAGAACTCCGTCGAGCAGCGCGAAGGCTCCGAGGGTGATCACCACGTCGTGCACCAATGCTGCCACAGCGCCCAAAGAGTACTGCCAGCGGCTAAAGCGAACCAAGAGGTAGATAAAGATTCCGAGGAGTGAGAACAGGATGGCCCACACCGCTGAATTGGCAATGTCGTCGGCAACCGTTGGACCCACTTGGCGGTAGGCAACGATGCCTAGTCCAGCTTCACCGGGATTGTCGAATTCTGCCTCAGAAGGTGCAGCAGCATAGAATCCTTTCACCCCGTTGTAAAGCTGGGCACGCAGTGCCTCCTCGATGTCTGCACCTGATTCCGCAACACGGTAGTTCGTTGTAATCACCACTTGATCAGGCGTACCCAAGGTCTTGACAATAGGAGTAAACGACTTTCCGTTGGCGTCCACAAATACCTGGGACAAGCTCGAACTCACCTTTGACACCTCAACTGGTTGGTCAAAGCGAACTTGGTAGGTGCGACCACCTTCAAAGTCTACCCCGTAGCTCAAACCTTTGGTGAAGAGGGCGACGATGCTCACTACGAGTAGGGCCCCTGAGAACAAGTAGGCCTTCTTGCGACCGGCCAAGAAGTTAAACTTGGTATCGACAAACCACTTCTCGGTAGCCTTAGATGAGAAACTGAGGGTTCCACCCTTCGCTAAGCGCCACTCCACATAGAGACGGGTCACGAAGATGGCCGTAAAGAGCGACGACAAAATTCCGATAATCAACGTCGTGGCGAAGCCCTTGATGGGGCCGGTTCCGACCATGAAGAGAATGATTGCAGTCAGCAATGTGGTCGCGTTGGCATCCAAGATGGCCCCGCGAGAGCCACTGTAGCCGTCGGCAACTGCAGTGCGCACATCCTTGCCTGCAGCAAGCTCTTCGCGAATGCGGTCAAAGATGAGTACGTTGGCATCCACAGCCATACCAATCGTGAGGACGATACCCGCCATACCCGGAAGGGTCAAGACGGCCGAAATGGCGTCAAGAATTCCGAAGATGAAGAACATGTTCACCAAGAGTGCAAGGTTGGCCGCAACGCCACCACCCGAGTAGTAGAACACCATGTAGGCGAAGACCACCAAGAAGGCGATCAGGAACGAGTTCATCGACGCAGAAATGGCTTCTTTACCGAGGCTTGGACCGACCACGTCGGCTTGGATGACGCGGGCAGGGACCGGTAGCTTACCCGCCTTGAGGACATTGGCCAAGTCAGATGCCTCATCGAGGCTAAATCCGCCTTCGATTTGGGTACGTCCGCCTGAAATTTCGTTGATCACGCGCGGGTAGCTGTAGACCATGTTATCCAGCACGACTGCCACGTGACCCTTGGGGTTCTTGGCGCTCTCTTCGGCGGTGATGCGCTGCCAAATCTGGGCTCCGTAGCCGTTCATGGCCATGGTGACAATGGGGTTGTTACCCTGGTCGAATTCGCGGCGTGCGTCGACGATGACGCCTCCGTCGAGCTCTGGCTCCATGGTGCGGTTGCCGTTGAGGGCAATCAAGAAGGTGATACCTGCTTTGGGGTCAGGGCGGGTCCACGCGAAGCGCACGTAGCGCTTGTCACCGGGGATCAAACTCTTTACCACATCGCTCTTGAGGTAGGCATTGATGGTTCCCGTATCGCGCGGAAGGGCGAATCCGATGATCGGTCCTTCGAGCGGAGTAAAGGTCTGTGGGTCAACGTTGAGCTGGAAAATATTCAGCAGCGGATTGTGCTGAAGGGCGCTTGAGTCGGTCGAAGCTACAGCTGTCGATTCGGGGCTCGTGACGTCGTCGGCATCAAGGGCTGTAGGCAAGTCGATCGCCTTAGGCGCAGCGGCCTTCGTTGATGATTTGTTGGGGTCGGGGACTACGGCACGAAGGCGCTCGTTGGCGTCAACCATGAACTGCATCCACGCGGCGCCGTAGTCGGCACGCCAAAATTCGAGGCGGGCAGTAGACTGAAGCAGGCGCTGAACGCGAGCTGGATCTTTTACGCCGGGAAGCTCTACGAGAATGCGACCCGTGTTGCCAAGGCGCTGCAGGTTGGGCTGTACGACTCCGAACTGGTCAATACGGGCCTTTAGTACCGTGTACACGTTTTGAACTGAAGCCTCGACATCTGAGCGAATGGCTGCTTGAACTTCTTCGTCCGTCGCATTGAACCCAAGGCGGTCCGACATGTCTTTGGTTCCGAAGAGGCCGGGATCACTCCACGACTTCGCGCCGCGTTTGCTATCTAATGCCTTGATGAACAGATCGATGTAGGCCTCGCCACTGTTCTCTTGCTCTGCATCGGCTGCAGCAAGTGCCGCGTTCAACGTCGAATCGTTAGGGTTGGCCGCAAGACCTTTGACGACGTCGCGAACAGAAACTTCGAGGATTACGTTCATACCGCCACGCAAGTCAAGTCCAAGGTTCATCTCCTTCTCCTTCACCTCTTTGTAGGTGAACGAAGCCACACCGAGGTTGTACACCTCTTGGCTGGCGAGTGAATCCAGCACGCGGTTGAGCTTGGACGGATCGTTTCCGGCTATCTCAAGGGCTTGCTTTTCAACGCGCTGCGCGATGAACGTGAAGGACAATTCATAAAGGGCCGCAAGCGCAAAAGCGACTGCAAACAGGCGGATTACCACTTTATTCTGCATAGTGTGGGTGACTTTAGTACGAGGCGGCAAATATAGGTGAATTACCTTTGGAAAATGCGCGCACTACTTCGGACCGTCCTCATTCTGACCCTATGGGCAGCTCTACCGTACTCTGGGGCTTCGCAAGTAAAGTGGTCGTTTTTTGCGACCAACTTGGCCGGAATTCAAAATTCTGCGGGTCAAGCGCTCAACCTCGGTACTTCGGGTGGCCTTAACAATCCACAAATGTTTCACGCGGATGTCGACGGCAACGGGAACGACGACCTAGTAGTCTTCGACCGAGAAGGCGGACGTTGGCTCGCCTTTGAACGCGTCAGTGGCCAGTGGGCGGAGCGCCCGGAGTGGACCCGTGGCTTCCCCAAAAACCAGCAGTGGGTTCATGTGGCCGACTTTAACTGCGACGGGGTGCCCGACATATTTGGATGGGTCACCAACGGAATCGGCGTCTGGCAAGGCACCCGAGTCGGGAGCGTACTTCAGTTCAGCTGGGCTTTGGGCAACCAAACGGAGCTCAAATCCGTGTACGTTCAAGGTAATCCGGCCTACAACCTCCAGGTAATTAGCGTAGACCGTCCGTTCATCACCGACGTGGACCAAGATGGCGACTTGGACGTGCTCACGTTTGATATGGGCGGAACCAAAATTGAGTGGCACCAAAATTCCGCACCCTGTGGATTGAATTTCGCGTTGGCTGACGCCTGCTGGGGCGATATTGAAGAAGGCGGACTGAGCAATGCCCTTCAAATTGACGCCTGCACGGGTTCGCGGGTGGCGTCTCCTGCCCTCACCGAGGACATCAAGCACGCCGGGTCTACCGTGCTGATTCACGACCTGGACGGCAACGGGCTTCCCGACATTTTGCTGGGCGACGTGTCGTTTGCCACGGGCGTTGCGGGCTACAACGTGGGCAGCTTGGCAGTCGCAAATATTGAAAGCCAAGACAGCACTTGGCCTTCGGGCGGAACCCCGGTCAACCTCTGGTTTCCCGGGTTCTCGTTAATCGACGCGAACGGTGACGGCATCAAAGACATCATTGCCAGCCCCAACGAACGCGTGACCCAGTCCGATTCCTGTGTGTGGCTTTACCCCAATAGCGGATCGACCACCGCACCCGTGTGGCAGCGCAGTCAAACTCAATTCCTTCAAGGCGAAATGCTTGAGCTAGGATCCTATGTGGTTCCGTACGGAGGCGACTTAAATACCGACGGACTTCAGGATTTGATCCTGGGAAGCCGGCTCGGGTTGCGCTACTACATCAATGTGGGCTCGGCTCCCAACCCCGTGTGGCGCCATAGCCTTGTGCCGTTTCCGAGCAATTTGACTCCCAACCCCACGTGGACCGCGCCCTGCCTCGGCGACTTGAACGGTGACGGCCTGCTGGACCTCGTCGTAGGTCGCGCCGACGGCAAGGTGTACGCTACCTTTAATACGGGTAGCATTTTTGGGCCAAACTTCAGCGGATCTGCCGTACAGCTTGGCACGTACGACGTGGGACAAAATGCCAGCCCAGAGCTTTTTGACCTCGACGGAGACGGCGACCTCGACCTGCTGGTGGGCAACGAACGCGGTGAAGTCGCGTATGTGCGCAACGATGCCGGCACGTGGGTGCTCGCCACCGAGCGCTTCGGATCTGTGGATGTGGATACCGCGCGGACGTACAGCGGACGCGCGGTTCCGAGGGTCGTTGTAAACCAAGGCAGCACGGAACTCTGGGTGGGCAGCGCCTACGCCGGGGTGCTATCCTACCCCAACGTGTCGGGAATCATCAATCAACCTACGGAACTGACTCCGCAAATCGTGAATTCCGCCACCGCCACTGCGACGAGCACCACCTTGGGCACTCCATTTGGCGGAAGCAAGCGCGCCGGACGCCACCAGTACCTGATTCGCGGAAGCGAACTGGCCGCCGCCGGAATCTCTGGACCCACGCGCATTCAGGGCCTCAAGGTCAACTGTGTGACGCCGAGCGCTCCGTACCTCAGTCAAGGGTTCAACATCACTGTGCGGCAGACCTCAGACAGCGTGCTCGCTGCAATGGGGCCCAATGGCGACGTGGCATTTGCCTACCTCGCGGTGCTGAGTCAGGGATGGAATTTAATAAGTTTTCAAAACGCGTTTGACTACAACGGGACGTCGAATCTGGTGGTGGAGTTTTGCTTCAGTAAAAACCTTCCGAGCAGCGACGTACACTTGGCGGCCCACCGGACTCCGTACCTCAGCCATGCGTTTGGCGACGTGGCCAACCACAACAGCATCTTGACCAATGGCTGCACCATGCCGGGCCTTGGAGCCGACAGTTTGCGCATTGACCTGGAATTTGTCATGACTCCGCGCATGGTGGCCTCCGCCACCGTGGCGCACGACGGCAACCTCAACGCTCCATGGATCAAGGATTTGGATCAAGACGGGATTCCCGAAATGGTTTTGGGCGTGTCCACAGGCGGAATTCGCTTTATGAGTGCCGATACCAACCGCATTGGCTTGCCAGAAGCAGATTTTGAGGTGGGCGATCTTGTGGTTTGGCCCAATCCCGGGGCTTCGGAGTTTTTTGTGGGGGGTGACGGAACCGTGCGCGTGCACGGTTTGGACGGACGCTTCATGGGTCAGTTTGTGGCTGGCGCAGGTTCACCGATCTCGACACTCGGATGGGCTCCCGGAGTGTATGTGGTCACAAGTCCATGGGGACGCGCGCGGTGGGTGAAGCTTCCGTAGCCGGACCTCAGAGTACGTTGGTACTCTACGACGGTGACTGTGCGCTCTGCCAGCGCTCGGTGCGGCTGCTGAATGCACTGGACCGCAATGGTGTGCTGAGCTATGCGCCTCTTACCGACGAGTGGCGGCAGGCCTACCCTAACGGGGTAGTTGTTTGGACGCCCACAGCAGTGTACTCAGGCGCGGACGCCGTGGTTCACGCGCTCAGATTTCTTGGCCCACGGGGCCGAATGCTCGCAGCGTGGGTGCGGTTCACTCCCGGGTATAAAAAAATGTACCGGTGGGTTGCGACCCACCGGTACCAGATTTTTGGACGCGCCGAGCAGGGTCTTATAAGTTGTCCAGCACCGAGTTCATGGCGCGGACGGCCGTTGCGCTTTTCGCAAACTCCGCCGCTTCCTCAGCGTTGAGCTGGTAGTCCACAATGGACTCCCAACCGTTGGCACCAATCACCACGGGAACACCCATGCAAATGTCTGATTCGCCGTACTCACCCTCGAGGTAGACCGAACAGGGGAATACCTTCTTTTGGTCGCGTACGATGCTTGCAGTAAGCGCTGCACCCGCGGCACCCGGAGCGTACCACGCTGAGGTACCGATAAGGCCCGTCAGCGTTGCACCACCAACCATGGTCGCCGCTTTGACCTCGGCCAACTTCTCGGCGCTGAGGTAGTTGCTCACGGGAGTGCTTTGGTAGGTTGCCAAGCGAGTCAACGGAATCATAGTGGTATCACCGTGCCCACCGACTACGGTGCCCTGAAGGTCGCTTGCCGGAACATTCATTGCTTCAGAGAGGTAGTACTTGAAGCGCGCTGAGTCGAGGATTCCGCCCATACCGATGATGCGGTTTTTGGGAAGTCCGCTCTGCTTGGCCGCCAAGTAGGTCATCGTGTCCATCGGGTTCGAAATCACCACGATCACGGCCTCAGGAGAGTACTTCAAGGCGTTTTCAACCACCGACTTCACGATACCGGCGTTGGTTCCGATGAGTTCTTCGCGGGTCATGCCGGGCTTGCGCGGAATTCCGCTCGTGATCACCACCACTTTGGAACCCGCGGTCGCGGCGTAGTCGTTGGTGACACCGCGAACCGTGCTGTCAAACCCATGAAGGGTCGCCGTCTGGTTCATGTCCATGGCCTTGCCTTCGGCAAAGCCCTCTTTGATGTCGAGAAGAACGATTTCTTTGGCGAGTTCCATGCGAACCATCGCCTCGGCACACGTAGCACCTACGTTTCCTGCGCCTACAACGGTAATTTTCATCAGTTTGGGGTATTAAAAAAGGGCCGCCGAAGCGACCCTTCAAAGGTAGTACGCAAACGCGTCGACTTAGGCGTCGATTCGGGCGTAGCGCGCGTTTTTCTCGATGAATTCGCGGCGTGGCGGAACATCGTCACCCATCAGCATCGAGAAGATGCGGTCGGCTTCGGTAGCGTTGTCAATGGTCACCTGCTTCAGCGTGCGCGCCTCAGGATTCAGCGTGGTCTCCCAAAGCTGCTCGGAGTTCATCTCTCCAAGACCCTTGTAACGCTGTACCGTAACGCCGACTTGCTCTTCACCGCCCAACTCGCGGGCTGCTTGGTCACGCTGCGTTTCGTTCCATGCATACTGGGACTTTTGACCCTTCTTCACGAGGTACAACGGTGGTGAAGCAATGTACACGTAGCCACGCTCCACTAAATCCTTCATGTAGCGGAACAAAAACGTGAGCACGAGGGTCGCAATGTGCGAACCGTCCACGTCGGCGTCGGCCATGATGATGATTTTGTGGTACCGAAGCTTCACCGAATTCAGTGCTTTACTATCTTCTTCTGTACCCAAGCTCACCCCTAGTGCGGTGAACATGTTGCGAATCTCTTCGTTCTCAAAAATGCGGTGCTGCATCGCTTTCTCGACGTTCAAAATCTTACCGCGGAGCGGCAGAATTGCCTGAAAACGGCGGTCGCGGCCTTGCTTGGCCGTACCACCTGCGGAGTCACCCTCTACGAGGAAGATTTCACACTGTGCGGGATCGGTCTCTGAACAGTCGGCGAGCTTTCCAGGGAGTGAATTGGACCCAAGAACTGTCTTGCGCTGTACCATTTCGCGGGCCTTACGGGCCGCGATGCGTGCCTTGGCTGCAAGGACCACTTTAGACACGATGATGCGTGCCTCGTTGGGGTGCTCCTCGAGGTAGTTGGTCAGCATTTCACCCACGATGCGGTCTACCGCACCTGAAACCTCGCTGTTGCCCAGCTTGGTCTTAGTTTGGCCCTCAAACTGAGGCTCCATCACCTTCACGCTAATGACCGCAGTCAATCCCTCACGAAAGTCGTCACCTGCAACCTCGACCTTTTCTTTGGTCAAAATTCCGGACTCGTCCGCGTACTTTTTGAGCGTGCGGGTCAATGCACGGCGAAAACCTGCAAGGTGCGTTCCGCCCTCGTGCGTATTGATATTATTGACGTAGGAGTGAATATTCTCTACGTAAGTGGTATTGTAGGTCATCGAGACTTCCACAGGAATTCCTTCAATCTCACCTTCCATATACATGGGTTCAGGAATTAGGCTCTCTCGGTTTTGGTCGATGAACTCGGCAAATTCCTTTAATCCGCCTTGGCTGTGGAATTCTTCAGTGCGAAAGCTTCCATCCTCTTGAACGTCGCGCTCGTCGGTTAGTTGAATGCGGATTCCGCGGTTCAAATAAGCAAGCTCACGCAATCGTGCAGCAAGAATGTCGTACTGGTAGACGCTCTCGTAAAAAATGCTGGTGTCTGGCTCAAAGTACACTATCGTACCACGGTAATCTGAGGGGCCCACTTCTTTGACGTCGTACTTCGGCTTTCCGATGTTGTACTCCTGCTGGTACTCCTTGCCATCGCGGTGCACGTTGACACGAAGCAAGCTCGAAAGTGCATTCACACAGCTCACACCCACACCGTGCAGACCGCCCGAGACCTTGTAGGAATCTTTGTCGAACTTACCCCCTGCGTGCAGGACCGTCATCACTACCTCAAGCGCAGACTTGCCCTCTTTGGCGTGCATGGCCACGGGAATTCCGCGGCCGTCGTCCTTAACGGTAATGCTGTTGCCTTCGTGAATGACCACGCTCACCTTGGTGGCATGACCCGCAAGGGCCTCGTCAATGGAGTTGTCCACGACCTCATAAACGAGGTGGTGAAGGCCTTTTTGGCCAATGTCGCCGATGTACATCGCTGGGCGCTTGCGCACCGCTTCTAAACCTTCGAGGACTTGAATGCTGTCCGCGCCGTACTGATTGTTTTCGCTCATGATTCCGTAAAAATGGACTATCTACAAAGATAACTCATGCCTTGTATCGGGGAGTCCATTAGCACAGAAATTAGCCCCGTTTATCAACATTTTTTTCAACAGGCCGCACGAACGGCAACCCATTGAGTTCCGGAGCCCTAAACGCTTAAAACTTGTACACTAGGCCCAAATTTGCGCGAATTCCCTGAACGGGGTAGCCCATCCACCATTCTGCGCGCTGGTTGAGCAGGTTGTCGATGCGAATCACCGCGTCGAGTTGGCTGTTGTACCGGTACTGCGCTCCGAGTCGAACGTCCATAAACGCCGGGAGGTCGTACTCCATCATCAATCCGCTTAACGTGGTGCGGGCGCCGCGAAGCACCATGGCGCCATCAAGGCGGATTTTGTCTCCAAAGTTGGCGCGCGCCTGTGCGCCCAACTCGTACTTGGGCAGGTGGTAGACGGCCTTGCCGTTGTCGTCCTGAACCGCAAAGCGCAGTACCCCGTGTAGGCGTACGTCCCAAACCTGCTTGAACTGAAAGGTCAATTCCCCAGTGGGCTCAAGCGACGTCACCTTGACATACTGCATGCCGACGCGTCCACTATCATTCAATATTCCGAAGTCTACGTCGGGGCGCACGACCATTGGGTAGTTGTCCCAAGTCATGAATCGACCCCCAAAGCGGTAGCCAATGATGCGGCTCCAGCGGCCAGTGGCTCCGCCGTAAATGCTGCTGCTGCGAATGGCCTCATAGGTTGCGTTTTCAGACAAAAACGGAACCGCGTCCACGCGGGCGCGCATACCGCCGTTGTCCACGTGGCCTTCCATTCCGCCATAGAGGTAGAGCACGTCGCGCACCAACGGAACCTCAACGTGCACCACCGGCGGGAAGTACGGAAGCGTCTTTTGGCCCGGTCCACCGGTCGCGATAATGTTGAGGCCGAAGCGGAACCGCACTCCTTTAATACTGTCAGAGAGCGACGGACTGAACTGCAGGGCCCACGCTGCGCTTGAGGTGTCGAGACGGGCCGAACCTTGGAGCTGATTGAACGAGGCATTAAACGGTAGGTTCAGCACCAAGTTTTGGACGGGCAGTGCAGACTCGAGCTGCATGCGTCCCCCAGTCTCAAACTGGCGGCCACCCTGGTCAATCCAATGGTGCCCTGAGAGCGAAATGGAACGAAACATTTGCGTACGGCGGTAGCGCGTGGCTTGGTAGCGGGCGCCGGCGGTGTAGGTCTGGATTCCGCGGCCCGGAGCCGCATTTGCGGTATCGGCATCGTTAAAGCCAACTTCATGGCGCTGCCCGTAGTAGGGAATCCGATCCCATGCTCCACCCCCTTCGAGGCGCAGGCGACCCCGGTTAAAGATGCGCTCGTACGAGGCGTCGAGCTTGCTTTCGGACCACAGAAGGCGGTCAAAGACGACGTAGTCCTTGTCAAAGCCTCCGCGGGTGGAACGGTGGCTTCCGCGCACCGACCAGTGGTTGACGGCGCTGCGAACGCTTCCGATGGCCGCCTCGGCCTCGACCGATCCATAGTTGCCCGCAATGAGCGACACGTAG
>CBFHNK010000035.1:0-17044 GCA_965657195.1 uncultured Schleiferiaceae bacterium | reverse complement strand
CACCATCAGCCTGGCTTCGCCAGAGTTCCTGCTCGAGAAGTCGAGTGGCGAAATCCTCAAGCCAGAGACCATCAACTACCGGACGCACAAGCCGGAACGCGACGGTTTGTTCTGTGAGCGCATTTTTGGTCCCGTAAAGGACTTTGAGTGTGCGTGCGGAAAGTACAAGCGCATTCGCTACAAGGGCATCGTGTGCGACCGTTGTGGCGTCGAAGTAACCGAGAAGAAAGTTCGCCGTGAGCGCGTAGGCCACATCAGCCTCGTTGTTCCTGTTGCGCACATTTGGTACTTCCGTTCGCTTCCGAACAAAATCGGCTACTTGCTCGGAATCCCGACCAAGAAGCTCGACATGATCATTTACTACGAGCGCTACATCGTAATCCAAACCGGTTTGGCTACCGACGCCGAAGGAAATCCATTCCAGAAGCTACAGTTCTTGACCGAAGAGGAGTACCTCGATGCCTTGGATCGCCTGCCGACCCAAGACAACCAGTACCTTGAGGACCACGACCCCAACAAGTTCATCGCCAAGATGGGTGCTGAGGCTCTGTACATGCTGCTTCAGCGTCTGGACCTTCCGGCCCTTTCGTTTGAGCTTCGTGCCCAAGCGGACCGCGAGACTTCGCAGCAGCGCAAGCAAGAGGCCCTCAAGCGCCTTCAGGTCGTAGAGGCCATGAAGGAGGCCAATGAGCGCATGGAGAACAAGCCCGAGTGGATGATCATCAAGGTAGTTCCTGTGATTCCGCCCGAACTGCGTCCCCTCGTGCCCTTGGACGGTGGCCGTTTTGCGACCAGCGACTTGAACGATCTGTACCGCCGGGTAATTATCCGCAACAACCGTTTGAAGCGCTTGCTCGAAATCAAAGCGCCTGAGGTCATCCTTCGCAACGAGAAGCGCATGCTTCAGGAGTCTGTTGACAGCTTGTTTGACAACACCCGCAAGGCGAGTGCCGTAAAGACCGAGAGCAACCGCCCACTGAAGTCGCTGAGCGACAGCCTCAAGGGCAAGCAGGGCCGATTCCGCCAAAACCTCTTGGGTAAGCGTGTGGACTACTCTGCGCGTTCGGTAATCGTTATTGGACCTGACTTGAAGCTGCACGAGTGTGGCCTTCCAAAGGACATGGCCGCGGAACTCTACAAGCCGTTTATCGTTCGCAAGCTCATTGAGCGCGGAATCGTGAAAACGGTGAAGTCGGCTAAGAAAATCATCGACAAGCGCGAAGCGGTTGTTTGGGACATTCTTGAGAACGTAATGAAGGGCCATCCGGTCCTTCTGAACCGAGCTCCGACGCTCCACCGTTTGGGTATCCAGTCGTTTCAGCCGCGCATGATCGAGGGCAAGGCAATCCAGCTGCACCCATTGACCTGTACGGCCTTCAACGCTGACTTTGACGGTGACCAAATGGCCGTGCACTTGCCACTCGGACCTGCTGCCATCTTGGAGGCGCAGATCCTGATGCTGGCTTCGCACAACATTTTGAACCCTGCCAACGGATCGCCGATTACGGTTCCGTCACAAGACATGGTCTTGGGTCTGTACTACATGACCAAGCCCAAGCGCAACTTGCCCGGTGATCCCGTAAAGGGAGAAGGCATGACCTTCTACTCTGCCGAAGAAGTAACGATTGCCTTTAACGAGCGCCGCGTAGAGCTGGGTGCCGTGGTCAAGGTTCGTGCTCGCGTAGAGAACGAGAAGGGTGAACTAGTGACAAAGCTTATCGAGACATCGGTGGGCCGCGTACTGTTCAATAAAGTAGTTCCTGAGACCGTTGGGTACATCAACGAACTGTTGACCAAAAAAGCGCTTCGCGACATCATCGCGCGCATCTTGACGAAGACCGATGTTCCGACGACGGCGAAGTTCCTTGACGACATCAAGAACCTTGGATACAGCACGGCATTCCGTGGTGGTCTGTCGTTCTCGTTGGGTGACATCACGGTTCCGGAAGCCAAAGAGTCGCTGATCAAAGAGGCCAACGAAGAAGTAGAAACCATTTTGGGCAACTACAACATGGGTCTGATCACGAACAACGAGCGCTACAACCAAGTCATTGACGTGTGGACGAATACGAACGCCCGTTTGACGCAGGCCGCGATGAGTCAGCTCATCAACGACCGTCAGGGCTTCAATCCGATCTACATGATGCTTGATTCAGGTGCGCGTGGTTCAAAAGAGCAGATTCGCCAGCTTTCAGGTATGCGTGGTCTGATGGCCAAGCCGCAGAAGTCGGGTTCAGGAGGTGGAGAGATCATCGAAAACCCGATTATCTCGAACTTTAAAGAAGGACTTTCGATCCTTGAGTACTTCATCTCGACCCACGGTGCCCGTAAGGGTCTCGCGGATACGGCCTTGAAGACGGCTGACGCTGGTTACCTGACTCGTCGTCTGCACGACGTCGCTCAGGACGTGATCATCAACGAGGTCGACTGCGGAACGCTTCGCGGCCTTGAAGTAACGGCATTGCGCAAGAACGAAGAGATTGTGGAGACGCTGTTTGAGCGCATCACCGGTCGTGTATCGCTTCAAGACGTAATCGACCCACTTACGAGTGAAGTGTATGTCGAGCGTGGCGAAATGATTTCTGACGATGCCGCGCGCAAAATCGAGAATTCACCCGTTGAAATGGTTGAAGTTCGTTCGGCGCTGACGTGCGAAAGCAAGCGCGGAATCTGTGCAAAGTGCTACGGCCGCAACTTGGCCACAGCCAAGGGTGTTCAGATGGGTGAAGCAGTTGGCGTAATCGCTGCTCAATCCATCGGTGAGCCGGGTACGCAGCTGACGCTTCGTACGTTCCACGTGGGTGGTACGGCTGGTAACATCTCTGAGGTTAACAGTTTGATCGCCAAGTTTGACGGAATTGTGGAACTCGACGAGGTTCGCACCGTTGAAGGCGAAGGTTCAGATGGCACTTTGTCGACGATCGTCATCGGTCGTACGGGTGAACTTCGTATCGTAGATGAGAAGACTGGAATTTCGGTGATGACGGGTAACGTTCCGTACGGTTCAAACCTCGTAGTGAAGCACGGCCAGAAAGTGGCCAAAGGCGACTCACTGTGTTCGTGGGATCCCTACAACGCCGTAATCATCTCTGAATTCGCCGGTGTGGTTGGATACCAAGACATCGTTCAAGGTCTGAGCTATAAGGTTGAAATTGACGAACAGACGGGCTTCCAGGACAAGGTAATCAGCGATGCGCGCAACAAGAAGTTGGTGCCAATGATTCAAATCTTGACCAAGAAGGGTGAGGAGATCAAGCACTACACCTTGCCGGTGGGTGCCCATCTCATGGTCGACGAAGGCGAGGAGATCAAGGCCGGTAAGGTACTTGTGAAGATTCCACGCCGCGGAGCAAAATCAGGTGACATTACGGGCGGTCTGCCACGTGTGACGGAACTGTTTGAAGCCCGTAACCCGTCGAATCCTTCGGTGGTAGCTGAAATTGACGGAACGGTTTCGTACGGTAAGATCAAGCGCGGTAACCGCGAGATCGTAATCGAGAGCCGCACCGGTGAGCAGCGCCGCTACCTCATCAACTTGAGCAAGCAGATTCTGGTTCAAGAGAACGACTTCGTGCGTGCGGGTTCACCGCTGAGCGACGGAGCCATTTCTCCGGCCGATATTCTCGCGATTCAAGGTCCTACTGCGGTTCAGGAGTACCTGGTGAACGAGATTCAAGAAGTTTACCGTTTGCAGGGTGTGAAAATCAACGACAAGCACTTTGAAGTGATTGTTCGCCAGATGATGCGCAAAGTTGAAATCGCGGACGGTGGCGACACCATGTTCCTCGAAGGACACTACGAGCATGTAGGTGATTTCATCCACGAGAACGACCGCGTATTTGACAAGAAGGTGGTGGTGAACGCTGGCGACAGCGAGAACCTCAAAGAAGGTCAAATGATTACCTCACGCCAGCTCCGCGACGAGAACTCTCTGCTGAAGCGTTCTGACAAGGCATTGGTGGAGGCACGTGACGCTCGCTCGGCTACGGCCAAGCTAGTACTTCAGGGTATCACACGTGCATCACTTCAGACGAAGTCGTGGGTTTCTGCGGCATCGTTCCAGGAGACGACCAAAGTCCTCAACGAAGCTGCAATCGCGGGTAAGAGCGACGGCCTCGAGGGTCTTAAGGAGAATGTGATTGTGGGTCACCGCATTCCTGCGGGTACCGGATTAAAACACTACTACGATTCCGTGGTGGGCAACAAAGACGAGTACGACCACATGATGGCAACGAAGTCAGTCGATATTGAAGCAGCGGAGTAGTGAGCGATCAGGATCCGAACCAACTTCAGATTGAGCTTTCGCCCGAGATGGCTGATGGGATTTATTCCAATCTGGCCATTATCAACCACTCGAACAGTGAGTTCGTGGTGGACTTCATTCAGATGATGCCCGGCTTGCCGAAGGCAAAGGTGAAGTCTCGGGTGATCTTGACTCCGCAGCATGCCAAGCGCTTGGTGCGCGCGCTCGCAGACAATGTGAGCCGTTACGAAGCCACGCATGGTGAGATTGCGGATACGGAACTCCCCGGTATGCCGATTCACTTTGGCGGACCTGCGGGACAAGCCTAATCGAAGGGTACCAAATGTGAAAGCCACCGGCGCAAGCCGGTGGCTTTTTGCATTTAACAAGTAGCTAGCAACGAGAAGCTAGTAACTGGTAACTAGTTACCGGCCGAAGAAGCCGTCGAGGAGGATTCCGATTCCGCGCACGAGGACTCCGACGCCCACAAACATGGCGGAGACGATGAATGCCGCAGGAATCCAATTGCCCTCTTGAAGGGCGGGTCCTGCGACCCAGTAGAAGAAGGCAGGTCCGCCAAACATAAAGGGGAAGGAGGCGGATAGCCACACGAGGCCGCGAAGGATTTTGGGATTCATGGTCGGAATTTCAGTTGGGCCAATGGCCGTTCTACGAAGGTATAGGTGAGGAGGGATACGGCAAGGGTTCCGGCCAAGAATGCGGGCAAGGCCCAAGGATCAGGTAGGTAGTGCTGGGCGAGGGCGAGCACGGGCTTGTGAAGAAGGTAGACGCTAAAGCTGAGGGCGCCAAGGGCGCGAAGCGGCAGCCACCGACCGAGGGCCGAGAGCGCGATTTCGTGGTTAAGCGCCTGGTAGAGGATGAGGGCCCAGGCGATTCCGTAGGCCAGGGTGAAGCTGTGTCCGTGAAACGAAGAGGTTCCGTAGATGAGTCGTGCGATGGTCGGAACCGTCGTGAGGATGAGGGCGAGCAGGGCGAGCCCGATTCCGCCCGGAAGACGCAGGCGGCGTTGGGTGAGGGCCAAGAGGGTTCCGCAGCCAAGAACGGGGAGGAAGCGCAAGAAAATGGGCATCGCCACGTGCTGCAGCCGCAAGTACCACAGGCTCGCCAGGGCCGTTCCCAAGACTGCAATGGCGAGAATCGGACGCCGACGGTAGAGCGGCCACAGCATCGCCAAGATGAGGGGCGATAGGATGTAGTAGAGAAATTCGACGGGGATGGTCCAAAATACCTGACGGCCCTCTTGCAGGGTGAGGTGGCGCAGCACGTCTGAGGCAGTGTGAATGGGGCTCGAAATTCCGTTCACTGAAAGTGCCCAATTGAGCAGCAATGCCACGAGGTAAAGGGGGTAGATGCGCAGGAATCGGCGAACCGCAAAGCGCATCCAAAAGCCAAGGTTCGCCTGGCCCATTTCGAGCGCATTAATGATTTGACGGTCAATCAGGTAGGCCGACAGGACGAAGAAGAGGTAGACTCCGACGCTTCCGTAGTGGTGAAAGTCAACTACGCCAAAGAGTGGGTATCCCGCGTTGCTGCTGTGCGCCAGCAGCACGATGGCCACCGCAAGCCCACGGAATCCGTCGAGCTCGGGCTGGTGGCCGGGGCGTCCGTCGTGGGGAAGGAGGTGGTTTAGCAAGGTTGGCTTGTTGGCGAGGTTGGCTGTTGGCGAGGTTGGCTGTTGGCGAGGTTAGCTCGTTGGAGAGGTTGGCTGTTGGCGAGGTTGGCTCGTTGGCGAGGTTAGCTCGTTGGCGAGGTTGGCTGTTGGCGAGGTTGGCTGTTGGCGAGGTTGGCTCGAAATCGAGTAACTAGTTGCTAGTGACTAGTTACGGGTTGCTTGTTACTAGTTGCTGGTTGTTTGGTCGAGTGCAGTTCGGATGGCTTGAACGGCTTGTTCGGCTTGGTCGTCGGTGAGGGTGAGGGGCGGAGCGAGTCGGAGCGCGCGGTTTTCGAAGAGGAACCAGTCGGTGAGGTAGCCCGCGGCAATGAGGTGCTGCTGGACGTTGAGGACGCGGTCAAAGCTGTCGAGGACTACGGCGAGAAGGGCGCCGCGGCCTCGGATTTCGTGGACGGCGGGTTGGCCCGAAAGGCCGCGGCGGAAGTGGGCTTCGAGGATGGGGGCGCGGAGCGCGAAGCGCTCGCGCTCCAAGATATTCCAGGCCGCTAGGCCGGCAGCGCAGCTGACGGGGTGCCCACCGAAGGTGGTGAGGTGTCCGAGCATGGGGAATTCAGCGAGGGTCGACATGAGGGCGCGCCCGGCGGCGAAGGCCCCGAGGGGCATTCCGCCGCCCAAGGCCTTCGCGAGGCAGACCACGTCGGGGGTGATGCCAGACGCCGTGAACGCGAAGGCCTCGCCGCTGCGGCCGAACCCGGTTTGGATTTCGTCTACGATGAGCAGGGCACCGGCCGCGCGGCAGCGCGCCTCAAGTTGGCGAAGCCATTTTGAATCAGCGGGAATGTAGCCAGATTCCGATTGGATGGCTTCGACGAGGACGGCTGCGGTGTGGGGGCCGATTGCGTCGAGGACTTCGGTTCCGTTAAATGGGAAGATGCGGTGCCCCGGAACAAGTGGGCGGTAGGCCGACTTCATGCACTCGTTGCCCATGGCTGAGAGGGGCCCGGTGGTGGACCCGTGGTAGGAACCCTGAAAGGACAAGATCTCGGTTCGGCCGGTGGCGCGCTTGGCCAGCTTGAGGGCGCCGTCGACGGCTTCGGCTCCGGAGTTACCCCAGTAGATTTGGTCAATCGGATCGGGGAGCGCCGCAAGGAGGGCCTCTGCGTAGGCAACCTGGGGAAGCTGCGCGTACTCTCCGTAGACCATCAGGTGCATGTGCTGCGCGGCTTGCTGCTGCACTGCCGAAACTATTTCGGGATGGCTGTGCCCGAGGTTGGCCACGCCGATGCCCGAGATGAGGTCCATGTGGGGCTTGCCCTGCGGATCAAATAGGTAGACTCCCTCGGCCCGCACAAATTCAAGGGCCAACGGGCTGAATGTGGTGGGGGCGAGGTGGTGCAAGAAACGCTGGCGGAGGTCCATTCCGCTAAGGTACGGGGTGGGTGAAATTTTTTAGAATCCGGTTAACCCCGAATGTGCGATGATGCAATTTTCGGAATCCGGTTATACCCTAATATTTGGTAGGGAAGAGAATAAAAAAAATCCGGTTAAAACCGGATTTTAGAATTTTTCTAATCGCGCAGACTGAGGCAGATGGCTCCGTGTGTGGCTCTCGGCCCATAAGCGCTCAATGCGGCTTCGCCCTTGAGGACGTTGATTGAGGCAATTTGGTTGGGGTCAATGGAGTCGATGTCGACGTCAGACTCCACGCCATTTATGAGTACAAGCGGTTTGCCCGCGGAACCCACGTCAGAGCGATGCGGGCCGCCGTGCGGACGTCCACCGGAAGTTGGTGCGGGACGATCACCTTCGCGGGCGTCGCGAAGTCGTTCCATGACTTCTTGCTTGAATTTGCGTTCCGCGACGTGAAGCTTGAGTACTTTTTGGGGCGGAAGCACCTTTAGAAATTCTTTCTGGTACGTGCGCCGGATCGCTTCGCGCTCGGCGCCAACCTTGTCAATCTCTGCGAGGAGCTCACGGGCTTGGACGTCGGAAAGATTATCGATTCCGCCTTCACCGCGCACTGTTTTGAGGCCTTCGCGCAGGGGGTCGCGGTTCGCTTTTTTGAGTTCGGCTTCCATGGCGTTGTAAATGGGCCAAAATGCCTTGGCTTCGTCAGGGGTGAGCTGAAGTTCGCGGGTGATGAATCCGATTTTAGCGGATTCGATGCGCTCTTTAGCTTGACTAGGACGCGTTCCGGGGTTAGGACGGGTTTGGGCCGTTGCGGCCGTGCCGATAAGGGCGAGGGCGATAAGGAGGTTTTTAATCATCATTGGATTGGTTTAGAGGGAGTTAATTCCGTGAAGTTCAGCGAGCTCAAGCAGCTCGTCGTCGGTGAGTATGACTTCGCCGTGCTCGATGGCGGTCCAGGCTTCGTCGGCCGTGAGTTCAACTTCGGGTGTGTTCATGGGTGCGGAACTCGGGCGAAGGACGAGTACCCCACTTGCAAATACTGCTGCAACAGCCGCGGCCGTATAAGTGAGCCGACGCATCCGCGTACGGCGTTGCGTGGCCGCCACCGCTGCGCGGGTGGCTCGCTCGGCCAGTTGGGCGGCAAAATCGACCGGAACGTGGATCCCGTCGCGTCTCTTGTGGGGTTCAGTGCTGAGGTACATGGGCTTGGTTGTACTTAGGATTCCGAATGGAGGTCAAGGTTTAATCCGACCATGGTTTTTTTGATTTTGGCAACCGCATGGTGGTAGTTTGCTTTGAGTCCGCCTTGGCTGGTTCCGAGGATGTGGGCGATGTCGGCGTACGGCAGCTCGTCAAAGTAGCGGAACTGGAACACGAGCCGCTGCTGCTCCGGGAGCTGCGCCACTGCCGCATACAGGGCGGTGAGCACTGCATCGGCTTCGAAGTAGGGGCTGTCGGGGATACCCGCAAGTTCTGAGGGGTCCGTAGTCGCCACGGGACGACTGCGTCGTTTGGCGCTCAAGGCCTCATTGATCACAAAGCGGTACGCCCAGGTGCTGCGCTGGGCATCACCGCGAAAGCTGTTCCAATTGGACCACATTTTAATGCTCGCATCCTGAACACAGTCTTGTGCGGAACCGTGGTCCAGCACTATGCGCAGCGCCGCCCGGTACCATTGGTCCGCGTGGCGCTGCACAAGTTCGGTAAAGTCGCGAAGGGCTTCGGGCTGCATCGAGGCTAAGATGCAGAAAAGCTGCGTTGGTTTAATCACTGGCTAGCGAGGTTGGCTCGTTGGCGAGGTTCGCAAGGTTAGCTGAGATTGGCTCGTTGGTTTTTTGCGCTTCGCGCTAAAGCCGCTACGCGGCTAGGGCAGCAGGCTAGCTGGGTTCGCTGTGTATGTAAGGCTGCTGACAGCTGTTTTTTAAAACGGATTTTTCATATAACTCGTTGATAACATGAGCCATAGCCGTTTCGAGATTTTTGAGAAAAAGTAAAATCCGGTTATAACCGAATGCCGTGCGGCTACACTGGTTGTTACTTGTTGCTCGTTGCTTGTACGGTCCGATAGCGATCGGCGACAGTGGTCGTTACTGGTTGCTCGTATCTAGTTTCTCGTTGCTCGTTACTTGTTCATCGTTGCTCGTTGCTAATTCGACCCAAGGCCGTTAACGAGAAGCTAGAAACTAGAAACAATGTACCAACGAGCCAACCTTGCCAACGAGCTAACCTCGCCAACGAGCCAACCTTGCCAACTAGCGGTTCCGCACCTTCAGCGCAGCCTCCACGATGGCGGCGGCGTTCAGGCCGTACTTGTCCATGAGCTGGGCGGGGGTTCCGGATTCGCCAAAGGAATCGTTGACCGCTACCATCTCGATGGGGGCGGGGCGGTGCATGCCGAGGGTCTGGGCAACGAGGTCACCGAGTCCGCCGTGGCGCTGGTGCTCTTCGGCGGTCACGACGCGTCCGGTTTTGGTGACCGACTTGAGGAGGGCCTCGGTGTCAAAGGGCTTGATGGTGGCGAAGTTGATTACTTCGGCCGAGATGCCTTGGGCGGCGAGGGCGTTTGAGGCCTCGAGGGCTTCCCAGACGAGGTGGCCAGTGGCGGCGATGGTGAGGTCGGTGCCTTCGACGAGGACGTCGGCCTTGCCGATGACGAAGGGCTTGTCGGCTGGCGTGAAGTTGGCGACTTTGGGGCGTCCGAAGCGCAGGTAGGCGGGGCCGTGGTGGGCCGCCAGTGCGATGGTGGCTGCTTTAGTTTGGTTGTAGTCGGCCGGAACGATGACGGTCATTCCCGGAAGCATCTTCATGAGGCCGATGTCTTCAAGGATTTGGTGCGTCGCACCGTCTTCGCCGAGGGTGAGGCCCGCGTGCGAGGCGCAGATTTTTACGTTTTTGTCTGAGTAGGCGATGCTCTGGCGGATTTGGTCGTATACGCGTCCGGTTGAGAAGTTGGCGAAGGTTCCGGTAAACGGAATCCAGCCACCGATCGTGAGGCCCGCGGCCATGCCCATCATGTGCGCCTCGGCGATACCCGTTTGAAAGAAGCGCTCGGGGAACTCTTTGGCGAAGGCGTCCATCTTGAGCGAACCGGTGAGGTCAGCACAAAGTGCGACGACGTGGGGGTTGCTGCGTCCGAGTTCGAGCAGACCGGCTCCGAATCCGCTGCGGGTGTCTTGGCTTCCTTGGTTCGTGTAGGGGTGCATGGGGTGTCTAATTACGGGAGGTTAACGATGGCCGTGGCTCCTGAAGTCACGGTAAACGATTGGCTTTTGCTGTACGCGGTTTGCTGGGCCGCTTTGGGGCGGTAGACGACGGTATAGGTTCCGGGCTGCAGGGCAAAGGCCTGGCGGGTTTGGTTGGGGTCGAGCGGAACCACGTACGTCCAGTCGTCGTTTTCGCGCAAGAAGATGGCGCCGATGCTGGCGATTTTTAGGGTGATGCTCGCGCTGCCGGGCGCGGGAATGCTCAATTCGGTGGTCTTGCCGCCCTCGACGACTACGGTTTTGCGGTAGCGGGGCAGGGTGAGGATGTCGAGTTCGTAGGTTCCGACCAAGTAGCGCTGCTCGCTGCCG
Source organism: uncultured Schleiferiaceae bacterium (assembly GCA_965657195.1). Lineage (GTDB taxonomy): Bacteria > Bacteroidota > Bacteroidia > Flavobacteriales > Schleiferiaceae > TMED14. Next base: position 6,186 of record CBFHNK010000035.1, on the reverse strand, counting down.
AGGGGCTGCACGTGCACGATTTCGGTCGAACCCGGCATGCGCACCACGGCGATCGGCGGAGTTTGGCGGCTCGGCATCCCGTACATGTTCAGGCGAAGCCCGCCTTGTGCGGCATTGGCACCCAGGTGGTTGTGCTTGCCCGCATGCACGCTGCTGACCCCGATGTGCACGGGCGGAACGGTGTAGACGGTTCCGCGGTACGGTACCAAGGGATCGAGGTCGAGCGTGTCGGGCGAACCGAGGTAGTTCATGGTGTGGATGAGGGCCTCTTCGGTCGCGCCGCTGGTGGCGTTGAAGAGGATTACCGGCACGTCGGTCTCCGACGAGACGCCTCGGTGGTCCTGAAGGTTGATCTGGGCCGAGGTGTTGTCAAGGGCCTGGGTCATGATGACGTTGAGGGCCTTGCCAAAGGTTTGCTCGTCTCCGGCGTCGAAGTAGGTTCCGATGCATCCCAAGTCCTTGGCGAAGTTGGCATCGAGCCCAATTCCAATGACAAAGGGCTTGAGCATGATGCCTTTGCTCTGAAGGATAGCCGAGGCTGCACAGGGGTCGCCGTCGCAGGCCTCCACTCCGTCGGTGATCAGAATAATAATTTCGCGGCAGTCGTCGCAATCGGGGAAGTCGCCGCCCGCCTTTAGGATGCTGTTGGCGATCGGCGTGGTGCCCATTGGGCGTAGACCTGCGATGGTCTTTTGAATACGCGGAATCGAGTTGGGGCTGAACGCTACCTCGAGTCGCGTGTCGTTGCAGTCCTGGGGCGGAACCGGTTTTTGGTGCCCATAGACCCTTAGTGCAAGCTCGAAGTTGGGGTTCTCGATGCGCGCCAAGCTGTCGAGCAGTTCGCGCATGAGGCGCTGGGCTACCTCCATGCGGGTTCCGGTTTGCCACCTAGAGTACATGGAGTTTGAGGCATCAAACACGAAGAGGATTCGCGTGAGCGGTTCGGGCTTTTTTTCGGGCGGAGGCAGCACGCCCTGCGCCCAAGTCCCGAAGGAACCGGCGAGCAGGAGGAGTGCGAGCAGTCCGCGGCGCAGCATGGACCTAGTAGTCGCCGAGTGTTTCAGGGCACTGCGCGAGTGCGCGTGCGAGTTCGTCGTCGTTGGGGGCAACGCCGTGCCACTTGTGGGTTCCGGCCATGAAGTCCACTCCGTAGCCCATGGCGGTCTTCATGATGATTACGACGGGTTTGCCGTTGCCGGTGCGGGTTCCGGCCTCGCGAAGCGCAGCACGTACGGCGTCGAGGTCGTTGCCGTGCTCGAGGTGCATGACGTCCCATCCAAAAGCGGCAAACTTGGCGCCGAGGTCGCCCATCGGAAGTACTTCGTCGGTGCTGCCGTCAATTTGCTGGCCGTTGGCGTCCACCGTGGCGATGAGGTTGTCGACTTTTTTGGCACCTGCGTACATGGCGGCTTCCCAAATCTGGCCTTCCTGCAGCTCTCCGTCGCCGTGCAGCGTGTACACGAGGTGCTTGTCTCCGTTGAGTTTCTTGGCTTGAGCGGCGCCTACGGCGACGCTCAGACCTTGACCCAGAGATCCGCTCGCGATGCGCACCCCGGGCAAGCCGTCGTGCGTGGTCGGGTGGCCCTGAAGGCGGGTGTTAATGAGGCGAAAGGTCGAAAGTTCCGAAACGGGGAAGTAGCCCGAACGCGCCAACGTGCTGTAGAGAACCGGTGAAATGTGGCCGTTGCTCAAAAAAAAGAGGTCCTCGCCGCGTCCGTCCATGGTAAATGCCGACGGATTGTGGCGCAGCACGTCAAAGTACAGGGCGGTGAAAAACTCAGTGCAGCCCATGGATCCGCCGGGGTGGCCCGATTGCGGTTTGTGCACCATGCGCAGGATGTCGCGGCGAATTTGCGAGGGGTAGTCGTAGATTGAGGCCATCAGTAGCGGATTTACCGCAAAAGTACGGCCTATGTTCGGCTACCTTTGCGGCCCAAATACAGAAGTAATTAACGAGTTATGAAGGTTGGAATCGTAGGTCTACCCAATGTCGGCAAGTCGACGCTGTTTAACTGCTTGAGCAATGCGAAGGCCCATGCGGCCAACTTTCCGTTTTGTACCATTGAGCCCAATGTGGGAACGGTCAACGTTCCGGATCCGCGCATTGATGCGCTGGCAGAGATTGTCACACCCGAGCGCGTCGTACCCGCCACCGTCGAGATCGTCGATATTGCGGGCCTCGTGAAGGGCGCCAGCAAGGGCGAGGGTCTAGGCAACCAGTTTTTGGGCAACATCCGCGAGTGCAACGCGATTTTGCACGTGCTGCGCTGCTTCGAAAACGACAACATTACCCACGTCGACGGAAGCGTGAATCCGCTCCGCGACAAAGAGACGATTGACTTTGAGCTTCAGCTCAAGGACCTCGAGACACTCGAAAAGCGTTTGGATCGCGCTCGCAAGGCGGCCAAGAGCGGTACCCGTGAGGCTGTGCGCGAAGTTGAAATGGGGGAACGACTGAAAAAGCATCTTGAGCAGGGTAAGTCGGTGCGCGGATTTGACCGCACTGATGAAGAAAATGAGTGGATCGCCGACTACCAGCTTCTGACCGACAAGCCCGTGATGTACGTCTGCAACGTCGAAGAGACGTCCGCCAAGACAGGGAACGCCTGGGTTGAAAAGGTGCGCGCAATGGCTGCCGAAGAGGGAGCTGGGGTGCTTCACTTGGCTGCCGCGACCGAGGCCGACATCGCCGAGCTCGAAACCTACGAGGAGCGCCGCATGTTCCTCGACGACCTCGAGCTCGAGGAGCCCGGTGTCAACCGCCTGATTCGCGAGGCCTACAACCTGCTTCAGCTCCACACATATTTCACTGCCGGCGTGAAAGAGGTTCGTGCGTGGACGATTCCGCGCGGATCCACGGCTCCGCAGGCCGCTGGGGTCATTCACAGCGACTTCGAGAAGGGATTCATTCGCGCCGAGGTTATTAGCTACGACGACTACGTGAAGTACCGCTCAGAGTCGGCATGCCGCGAGGCCGGACGCCTTCGGGTCGAGGGCCGCGAGTACCTCGTCAAGGACGGGGACGTACTGCACTTCCGTTTTAACGTGTAACCCGTTTTTTTTGCGCGGTATACGGGGGATTATTCTGTTGAAAACTCCCTTTGGTGGCGCGGGTTTGCTGTGATGTTTTGCGTTAGATTCGCAGGATATCATGACCGAGCCTGTACTCTATACCGAAGACAACATTCGCAGCCTAGAATGGCAGGAGCACATCCGCCTCAGGCCTGGGATGTACATCGGAAAGCTCGGCGACGGCAGCAGCGCCGACGACGGCATTTACATTCTGATCAAAGAAGTTGTTGACAATTCGATTGACGAATTCGTCATGGGCGGTGGCAAAACCGTCGAGATTAGCGTGCAGAACGGGTCGGTGACTGTGCGGGACTACGGCCGCGGAATTCCGCTTGGCAAGCTGGTCGACGTCGTTTCGAAGATGAATACCGGCGCCAAGTACGATTCGAAGGCGTTCAAAAAGTCGGTCGGCCTCAACGGAGTCGGTACCAAGGCCGTCAACGCCCTATCGTCCAACTTTACGGTTCAAGCGTTTCGCGACGGCCAGTCGAAGACGGCACGCTTCACAGGCGGAATCCTTCAAGAAGAAGGCCAGCTCGAGGCCACGACGGCCCGCCACGGAACCAAGGTGGTATTCACCCCCGACGCGACGATTTTTCACAACTACCGCTTTCAGATGGAGTACGTCGAGCGGATGGTGTGGAACTACGTCTACCTGAACCCAGGGCTCAGTATCTACCTCAACGGCCAGAAGTACTTCTCAGAGAACGGCCTCAAAGATTTGCTGGCCAACAACTTGAGTGGTGAAGTGATGCACGACATCATTCACCTCAAGGGCGAAGACATCGAGGTGGCACTCACGCACGCCGAGCGCAGCCAGAGCGAGCAGTACTACTCGTTTGTCAACGGGCAGCACACAACTCAGGGCGGAACGCACCAAGGCGCGTTTCGCGAAGCCCTGGTCACCGTGCTCCGCAACCACTACAACAAGCAGTACGACGCGGCGGACATTCGCCAAAGCGTGATCGGAGCGATCAGTATTAAAGTCATTGAGCCCGTATTTGAGTCCCAGACCAAGACCAAGCTCGGCAGCCAAGACATGGGCCCCGAGGGACCCTCGGTGCGCGCGTTTGTACTGGATTTTCTGAAGACCGAGCTCGACAACTTCTTGCACCGCAATCCCGAGGTGGCCGATGCCATTCAAAAGAAGATTTTGCGGGCCGAGCGCGAGCGCAAAGACTTAGCAGGCATTCAAAAGCTAGCCCGCGAGCGCGCCAAAAAAGCCAACCTGCACAACCGCAAACTGCGCGACTGCAAGGTGCACTACAGCGACATCAAGCACGACCGCCGGCTTGAGACGACGCTGTTTATCACCGAAGGTGATTCCGCATCAGGATCTATTACCGCTTCGCGCGACGTGCAGACCCAAGCGGTGTTTAGCCTCAAGGGTAAGCCGCTGAACTGCTACGGGTTGACCAAGAAAGTCGTCTACGAGAATGAGGAGTTTAACCTCTTGCAGGCGGCGCTCAACATCGAAGACGGCTTAGAAGACCTGCGCTACAACAACGTGGTAATCGCGACCGATGCCGACGTCGACGGAATGCACATTCGCCTCCTGCTGATTACCTTTTTCTTGCAGTTCTTCCCCGAGTTGGTGCAAGAAGGTCACCTGTACATTTTGCAGACTCCGCTGTTTCGTGTGCGGAACAAGCAAAAGACGTTCTACTGCTATGACGAGCGTGAGAAGCAGTCGGCGATGGAGTCCCTCGGGGGCAAGCCTGAAATCACTCGATTTAAGGGTTTGGGCGAAATTTCGCCGGGTGAGTTCAAGATGTTTATCGGATCCGACATTCGCCTAGAGCCCGTGATGCTCGGCAAAGAGCAGATCGAGCAACTGCTTGAATTCTACATGGGTAAGAATACCCCCGAGCGCCAGGAGTTCATCATGGACCACCTGAAAATTGAAAAAGACGACCCCGCGTATGTCGGATGATATGCTTCCCCCTTCGGACGAGTCGCTTGAATTGAGCGCTCCCGAGTCCGTCGTACCCGAGGGCGAGGTGGTTAAGCCTGTGGAGTCCCGAGTGCGCGGCATGTACCGAGAGTACTTCTTGGACTACGCGAGCTATGTCATCTTGGAGCGTGCGGTTCCGGCCCTTGAAGACGGCTTGAAGCCGGTGCAGCGCCGACTGATGCACGCGCTCTTTGAGATGGAGGACGGCCGCTTTCACAAAGTGGCCAACGTTATCGGTCAGACGATGAAGTACCACCCGCACGGCGATGCTTCGATTGGTGATGCACTCGTGCAGCTGGGCCAAAAAAACCTCTTGATTGATACCCAAGGAAACTGGGGCAACATTTACACCGGAGACAGTGCGGCGGCTCCCCGATACATCGAGGCGCGCCTGAGCAAGTTTGCGCTCGACGTAGCGTTTTCGCCCAAAATCACTCAGTACCAGGCCAGCTACGACGGCCGAGGCAAGGAGCCGATTTTTTTACCGGTCAAGTTTCCGCTGCTGCTGGCGCAAGGCGTAGAGGGTATTGCGGTGGGCTTGAGTACCAAGATTTTGCCGCACAACTTCAACGAGCTCATCGATGCCTCGATTGCGCACCTGCGCGGCCGTAGTTTTCAGATTTACCCTGACTTCCCCACGGGCGGAATCGCCGACGTCAGCGGCTACCAAGACGGGGAGCGGGGTGGACGCGTTCGGGTTCGCGCGAAGATTGAAGTTGAAGACAAGAAGACGCTGATAATCAGGGAAATTCCGTTCGGAACCACAACCACCTCAGTGATCGAGTCCGTGATCAAAGCCAACGACAAAGGCAAGATCAAAATCAAAAAGATCGAGGACAACACTGCAGAGCACGTGGAGATTGTAATCCATCTGCTGCCGGGGGTTTCGCCCGACCAGATGGTGGATGCGCTCTACGCGTTCACGGCCTGCGAGTCGTCGGTGAGCACGATGGCTTGCGTCATTATTGACGAGAAGCCGGTGTTCATGGGCGTGCGCGACATGCTGCGACGATCTACCGACACGACGGTGGCCGTGCTCAAGGCCGAGCTCGAGCTCAAGCTGCACGAGCTGAACGAGCAGTGGCACTTTGCCAGCCTTGAGAAGATCTTTATCGAGCACCGCATCTACCGCGACATCGAAGAGGCCGAAACCTGGGAGG
>CBFHNK010000034.1:0-17525 GCA_965657195.1 uncultured Schleiferiaceae bacterium | reverse complement strand
TTTGGGTTCCGCGCACAAAGTCAAGCAGAAGCATGGCGGCGGCTTTCGCCTGGCCGGGTCGCTCGCCCTCAGAAGCGTAGTTCAGCGCCAGTTCGGTGAGGTGCACGTAGGCGACTTGGCCGGTCTGTCCGGCGCGGTAGGCCAATTCGCGAGCTTGAAGCCAGGTCCATCCACTCGCTGTTTGGGCGCTTGAGGGTGCGCTGGTGATTCCGTCCACGTCGATTTCGAGACCAAATGGACCGATTTGCACGTGGCCAAGCATGCGGTCGAGGGCGGATTCCCACGAGGTTTCGCCGCGCACTGCCCACGATTCAAACGTTTCAAACGCCCAGCCGGGGGTGGACTTTAGTCGTTCAAGGCTCGCAGCGTTCACCGCGTACTCACTCAGGCCAAGCACCGCATAGCGGTCGAGGTAGCCGCGCGAATGGGCGTAGCTGAATCCGTTGCCGCTGTGGCGCCCTTCGAGGTCGCGCACGTCGGGGTGCGGATCGAGGTTTAGGGCGTGGACGGCTTTGCCGTGGGCTTCAGACGCGGCCCATAGCAGGGGTAGCGCATTATTGTGACCGCCACCCACGACCAGCGGAACCAATCCGGCCTTCATCCACGGCAGTACGGCAGCATGAACCGCCTCGTCCACCGCATCCACGCTGCTGGCGTGGCGCACGTCCAAGATTCCGCCCCAGGCGAAGTCAGACCCGCGCACCCAGTCGTTGCAGGGGATGTTCAGAAGCGCCCGAAAGATCGCTTCAGGGCTCTCGGCGGCACCGGGCCGTCCGCCGTTGGCACGCACACCTAAGTCTTCGGCAATGCCGAACAGCACAAACGGCGCCTCACCCAGCGGGGCGAGCGCGTCGCCAAGGCGCTGCTCTCCGGCACGTGGCGTGTACAGGTGGGACCATGGATTATTGGCCATAAATCAGGGTTTGGGCAATTCGCTGTTCGCTGGTGAAGTAGGGAAGCTCGGCGTAGTCCGCCATGGGCTTGGTGAGGATGACGTGCGCGTCCATTCCTGGCTGAATGCGGCCCATGCGGGCTTCGGCGGCCACAGCGTAGGCGGCGTTGGCGGTGAGTGCAGCCAATCCTTCGTCGACGCGCAGCTTCATTTGGTGGGTGGCGAGGCTCCAGGCCATGCGCAGGTCGCTCGACGGCGCGGAACCTGGGTTGCAGTCCGATGCGATCGCCAGCGGCAAGCCCGCATCGATAATTTGCCGAACCGGCGTGTAGGGGATGTTCAAGAACAGCGATCAGTGGGGCAACGCTACCGGCATTGGACCGTCGTTGTGGGTCCAGGCTTGGGTTAGGGACGTAAGGTCGGCCTCGGTGAGGACTTCGAGGTGGTCTACGCTGCGCGCCTTAGCCTTGACCGACGCGTCAATTCCCCCGATGCTCTGAAACTGGTTGACGTGCGCTTTGAGCGGAATTCCGCGCTTCGCAGCAGCCTCGGCGAGCCGCATCAGGTCGCTGGGAGTGAAGTAGTTCGCTTCGCAAAAGACATCGACAAAGTCCACGAGACCCTCGTCGGCAAGTGCGGGAAGCCATTGGTTGATGGCCGCATCGACGTAGGATTCGTGGTCTGCACCCTTGGGCAGGGCGTGCAGCGCCAAAAACGTGGCCCAAAGGGGCATGGGCTGCCTCTCGCGAGCGCGACGAACGACGCGGAGCATTTTGCGTTCCGCCTCAAACGTCAGACCGTAGCCACTCTTGATTTCAGCGGCTACGGTGCCGGTGGCGCGGGCCGTTTCAAGTCGCTGAAGCAGCGCGTCCAGCAGCGCGGATTCGTCCGCGGTGGCGATGGCCGCTGCGGAATTCAAAATTCCGCCCCCCGCCGCCGCGATGTCGTGGTAGCTGGCGCCGTCGAGTCGCATTCGAAACTCCGTGACGCGCGGAGCCGCAACCACCAGGTGCGTGTGACTGTCGACAAATCCCGGAAGCATCCACTGGCCTGTGCATCGGCGCACCTCCCAGCCCGCGTCGTCAGTGGGGCAGTTATTCATCGAGCCAAGAGCCGAAATATGCCCGTCCACGACCTCAACGTACGCATCCTTGATCACGGGAAGCGAAGCCATTTCGGCACCGCAAAGTGGGGTGGTGGCGAGGGCCTGAGGGCTGCCGACTACGCCGGCGAGTTCGGTAAAGCGAATGCGCATGATACGAAGGTACGCTTCGCGTATTTTTGAAGGATGGCCGGCAACACTTTTGGTACGCAACTTCGCCTCACCACGTGGGGTGAGTCGCACGGCCCCGCAGTAGGTGGGGTGCTCGACGGATTTCCCGCCGGAATTGCGCTGGACCTCAGCGCCGTTGACGCGGAACTCGACCGCCGAAAACCCCGCGGGGCGGCCGGAACGCCGCGCCGCGAGGCCGATTCCGTGGAGTGGCTTTCGGGGCTCCATCCTGACCCCGACGCCCATGGGCGTCGCCTCAGCCTTGGTACGCCAATCGCCTTTTTGGTGCGCAACCAAAACACCCAGTCCGGGGACTACGCTGCCTTGTCGGACGTGTTTCGCCCGGGGCATGCCGATGCTACCTACCAAAGCAAGTACGGAATCCGCGACGTGCGCGGTGGCGGCCGAAGCTCGGCCCGCGAAACTGTCGCTCGGGTGATCGCGGGAGCCCTCGCCAAGCAACTTCTTGGTCCCTCAGTCACCGTGCGCGCGGCCGTCGAACGCGCGGCCGGTATTTCGGCAAGCGATCCATCCACTTGGGACTGGACCCTGCGCGACCAGAGTGCCGTAGGATGTCCGGACCTTGCGGCGTCTGCGGCCATTGAAGAAGAAGTGGCGCGCCGGCGCCGCGAAGGTGATTCGGCCGGTGGGGTCGTTTACCTCGAAGTACTTGGGGTTTCGGCCGGCTGGGGTGAACCGGTGTTTGACAAGCTGCACGCCGTGCTCGGCCATGCCCTGCTCAGCATCAATGCCGTCAAGGGCGTAGAATTTGGCGATGGATTCGGCGGTGCCGACCTCAGCGGAAGCCAGCACAACGACGCCCCCGATGCCGACGGAGTCGTGCGCCAAAACCGCGAGGGCGGAATCACCGGCGGCATCAGCAACGGCCGACCCATTACGGCCCGAATCGCGTTCAAGCCTGTTTCAAGTATTGCATTAGCTCAGAACGCCTTAGATTCTGAAGGTCAAGTACATAAACTTAGCATACAAGGTCGCCATGATGCGCTGGTGGTTCCGCGTGCGTTGCCCATCGTCGAGGCGATGGCAGCCCTGACGCTCGCCGACGCCATGCTCGCACAACGAATTCAATCGCACCAGTTATGAAACTTCACCACAAAATTCTGCTCGGAATGGGCGCGGGTCTCGTGTGGGCCGTCGCCAGCGCATTTGCGGGCGGAGCACAGTTCACCGCCGACTGGATTGCGCCATTTGGAACCCTGTTCATCAATGCGCTCAAGTTGATTGCAGTTCCGCTGGTGCTCTTCAGCATCATCGACGGAGTGGGGCAGTTGGGCGACCCCAAAGCACTTGGTCGGATTGGCGGAAAGGCCCTCGGACTCTACCTGATTACGACACTCGCCGCGATCCTCACTGGCCTCATGGTAGTAAACCTTATTCAGCCGGGCAATACTGCGGACCACGCCCAGCGCATGGAAAACCGTCGCGGATTCGAGGCCTGGCTCAAGGCCACAGGTAAACCCAGCCCCGACGGCCAGTGGTTGACAGATGCCACAGCTGCCGACAACGTCGAAGCAATGGATGCGTCGCTCGCAGCCAAAATCGAAACGGTGCAGTCCGGCGACCGCGGTCCCTTGGCCTTTTTGACTGAAATGGTTCCGAGTAACGTGTTTGAAGCGCTTAGCGCGGGAAGCATGCTGCAAATCATCGTGTTTGCCATCTTCTTTGGCGTCGTCCTTGTGCTGATGCCACGAGAGCACACCGACCGCGTTCGTCCGCTCATGGGCCAGCTTTCTGCCGTGTTCGTACACATGGTCGTCGTCGTCATGCAGGCCGCGCCATTCTTCGTCTTTGCCCTGATGGCCGGAACCTTAACCCAGCTCACCGGCGACGATCCGGCCCGCCTCCCAAGTTTGATTCAGACCTATGGAACCTACATGCTTACCGTCCTTGCCGGCCTTGCCCTCATCTTGTTCACCGTCTACCCGACCATCGCCTGGTGGTCGACCCGTCGCTTCGGCTGGTCGTGGATGCGCACGTTTCGCTTCTTTTTCAGCGGAATGCGTCCCGCCCAACTCCTGGCATTCAGCACCTCATCTTCTGCTGCGACCCTTCCGGTGACCCTCGAATGCGTCCACGACAACCTCAAGGTCGAAGAGGAGGTCAGCCAGTTCACCCTGCCGATCGGAGCCACCATCAACATGGACGGAACCAGCCTCTACCAAGCCGTAGCCGTGGTGTTTCTCGCCCAGTTTCACCTGATCGACCTGTCGCTTGCCCAGCAAGCCACCATTGTGCTTACCGCGGTCGCGGCCTCGGTCGGAGCCGCCGCCATCCCCTCAGCAGGCCTGATCATGCTCATCATGGTCTTGGATTCGGTCGGACTCAATCCGGCCTGGATCGCCCTGATTTTCCCCGTAGACCGCCTCTTGGATATGGCGCGCACCGTCATCAATGTCTCAAGTGACGCAGCCGTAGCCATGAACGTAGCCGCGAGCGAAAACCAATGGCGCGGAGCCGAGTAATGGCCACTGGTCGGAGGTCACCTGTTTCTAGTATCTGGTTGCCAGCTGAAGGCTGGCGGTTGCGGGTGGCTAGTTACTTGTTTCTGGTTGCCGGTCGAAGGTTTATTGGTCAGTTTCCCATGAAGTATGAAGCCAGAAGCCAGAAACAAGCAACCAGATTTGCGTTAGTTGTTGCTGGCTGCTTGCTTCTTACCATTTCGAGTGAGGCCCAGGTACAGCTGGGTGATTGCGACAAAGCCGGATCCCCGTCTGCCCAAGTCCTTAAAGCCGAAGCAGCCTTGGCCAAAGGCGATCGCCCGATGGCACAAGTATACATGTCGAGCATTCGCCGCAAGGAACCCGAATCGATCCACGGTTGGTACCTCGATGCGGAACTCGCCCTGCTTGTAGGCGAAGACCGCGCCGCCCTGGCCCTCTACGAGAAGGTCTTCGCGGTCTGCCCCGACTACCTGAGCGACCTGGCCTTTCGGATTGGTGCACTTCACGCGGGCCAAGGAAGGCGCGCCGAGGCCCAGCGGTACTGGGCCTCGCCTAACGCGGGGCCAGAGGCCCGGCGTTGGCTTCGCCGCTTCGAACTTGAAGACTCGCTGCGGGCTAACCCGGTTCCGTTCAACCCCGAGCCCATCGAGGGCCTGTCGACTCCGGCAGACGAATTTTTGGCGGTGCGCAGCCCTGACGGAAGCAAATGGTACCTCACGCGCCGCCGGAGCGTAGTGGACCGCAAAAGCGGCCCGGCAGCCCGGACCTACCTCGAAGAAGCCTTGTGCGAAGGAATTCCGACCGAACAGGGTGTTGACGTCCGCCCGCTGGAATACCCCTTCAATTCGGGGATGAACGAAGGAGGCCCCTCGGTAAGTGCCGACGACCAATGGATGGTGGTCACGGTCTGTGTGCCGGACGCCAACGGCTACCGCAACTGCGACCTCTTTCTAGCGCACCGCGAACTGGGCGAGTGGTCGACGTTGCGCCGCCTTGACGAAGCGTCCACGCCGACCCACTGGGAATCCCAAGGTGCGCTCTCGGCCAACGGCGACCGCATTATCTTTTCGAGCGACCGTCCGGGAGGACGTGGCGGACTCGACCTCTGGACTACCCAGCGAAACCCCGACGGATCCTGGACGGAACCTGAAAACCTCGGTTCCGCCATCAATACCGACGGAGACGAAAAATCGCCGTTTTTGCACGCCGACGGCCGGACCCTATTCTTTTCAAGTGACGGCCACCCAGGAATGGGCGGGCTCGACGTGTTCTACACGAACTGGACCGCGCTCATGCAGCCGATTAACTTGGGCTATCCAATCAACACTGAAGAAGATGAGCTCGGATTCGGAGTGCACGCCAACGAACCCTTAGGCTACTTCAGTCAGCGCCGCGAGGGGAGTGGCTACGACCTGATGCGCTTTGCGCTTCCGAACCAAGCTGCAGGACGTCAGGTGGCTTTTGTGCGCGGAACCGTAGACGGCGACCTTCCCGAGGACGGGCGGCCCACCCAAATCCGCATCGAAAACCTCAAAACCAAGTCCAGCCAGTCGGTGGTGGTGGATGCCACGAGCCGAAGCTTCACCGCCGTAATCGCCCGCGAAGACCTTGCCTCGAGCGTACTTGAACTTGAGCACCCTGAGCTTGGATATACGGCCTTGCGCCTTGAAAAATACACCGAGGACGAAGAGATCCCAGCATTGACGGCCCGCAAGGCGGCTCCCGGAACCGAATTTGCCCTTAGAAGCATTCTCTTTCGCACCGCCAGTTCCGAACTCAGCCCCGAGGACCGACTCGCCCTTGAGGGCTTCGCGCGCTACCTACAACGCCATCCGGAGTTTCGCATTGAAATCCAGGGGCATACCGACAATGTCGGGGCCGCATCCGCCAACTTGGCGCTGTCGCAGCAGCGCGCACAGCAGGTCCTCAGTCACTTGGTTCAGCTCGGAGTAGATCGTGCCCGCCTAACCGCCAAGGGATACGGTGCGGCGCGGCCAGTGGCAAGCAACCAAACCGAGGAAGGTCGCGCGCGCAACCGTCGAACGGCCTTCGAAATCTTGCCGTAGCCGCTGCGCGCACGGCCAGATACCCACTCACTAGGACGCAAAAAAAAACCGCTCGCGAATCGCGAACGGTTTTTGATGGGTACGGGGCGTCGGCTTAGTGACGGCGCTCCTTGATGCGTGCGCTCTTACCAGTACGCTCGCGCTGGTAGAAGATGCGTGCACGACGAACCTTACCGGTCTTGTTAACTTCGATTTTCTCGAGGTTTGGCATGTTCACCGGGAAAATGCGCTCAACGCCTACGGCGCCAGACATTTTGCGGATGGTGAAGGTTTCGGTCGCACCGGCGCCTACGCGCTGGATCACGTCGCCGCGAAAGAACTGCGTACGCGTCTTTTCACCTTCAACAATTTTGTAGTACACCGTGATGGTGTCTCCTGCTTTGAACGCAGGGAAGTCCTTCTTGGCGATGTAAGTCTCTTGGACGTACTTAATCAGGTCCATGGGATCAGTTTTAAACGTTCAAACTGCAACGTGCTTCACTTTGAAACAGAGGTTGGGTTTGCAAAATCCCCGTTGGCGTAGTTCCTCTAGGGGCGGCAAAGGTAGTAAAAAAACCTTTTTCTCAAATGCCTGTGCAGTCCACGTAGGAACCGTTCACCTTCAGCGCTGTTTCAGCCTTCTTGCGGGCCACCCATGCGTCCATGGTCTGCTGGCGGCGCTGGTTCTCGACGTACTGCTTGAGTAGTGCCAAATCCTGCTTGAGGTTGGCTCGGTGCGGATCAATTTTATTGCGCAGGTGAATGAGTCGAAAGTACTCTTTGCCCTGTGGGTCGCGCACAAGCGAGGCCTCACTCAGTTCGTTTACTTCAAGATTTTGAATGGCGTAAAAGATTCCGCGGTCGAGCTGATCCAGGTTGAACGTCACGTCCATGGTGTTGGGGTTCAGCATGATTCCGCCGTTGAGCTTGGTCTCTTCGTCTTCTGAAAAGCGTTCAGCCGCCGCTTCAAAGCTGAGTGTACCCGCCTTGATGGCGGTCCGGATGCTGTCCAAACGACCCTGCGCAATGTCAAGGTCTTTTTGCTCCAGCTTGGGTTTGACCAAGATGTGGCGCAGGTCGAGCTCTTCGCCGCGTTTAGCCTGGAGTTGGACGATGTGGTATCCGAATTCCGTTTTAAACGGCTTTGAAATTTCGCCCACCTCAAGATTGTACGACACCGCGTCGAATTCGGTTACGAATTGCCCGCGCTTGATGCCTTTGTACTCGCCGCCGTTGCGGTTGGACCCGGGATCTTCGGAGTAGAGGATGGCCATGGTGGCAAAACTTGACCCGTTCAAAATTCGGGTACGAAGCTGATCAAGGCGCTCAATCGCTTCCTGCTCAGATTTTGCACTGACCTTGGGGTTGATGATGATTTGAGCGAGCTCAACTTCGGTTCCGATCAGAGGTAGGGAATCGAGGGGCATTGCTTTAATGACGTTCTCGACTTCGACCGGAGTGACCTTCACGTTTTCAGTGATGGTGGACTGCATGCGCTGGGCCGTGAGCTGGTTGCGCATGAGGGGGCGCATTTCTTCTTTGATCTCGACCACCGACTTTTTGTAGTATTCCGTAAGGCGGCGCTCGCTGCCGATTTGAGCGATGAGCTGCTCGAGGCGGCGCGAGATGTTGTCGTCGATTTCGGCATCGTCGACGACTACGGAGTCAATGGCCGCATGGTGCACCAGGAGTTTTTCGAGAATGAGTTCATTAAGCACTTCGCACTCGCTGCGGTCTTGGCCCTCGCGCTTCAAAGTTTCTTTCATGATGCTCACGTCGGACTGCAAAATGATCTCGTTGCCCACCACGGCGACGACACCGTCGGCAAGCACGGGTTGGGCGAGCGCTAAGGTTGCGGTTCCGAAGAAAAGGGCAAGGGCAGTCGTAAAGCGTTGGGGTAGGAGCATAGCGGCAAACATACGGAATGAGAGGTGTTAGGCGCCTACCTGCGCATTTCGTGCCAAAAGTTCGCGGGCGAGGTTGAGGTAGTTCTCGGCTCCGGTCGATGCGGCGTCGTAGACCATGATGGGCTCACCGAATGAGGGAGCCTCGCTCAGGCGTACGTTGCGCGAAATCACGGTGTCAAATACGAGCTGCTGAAAGTGCTGGCGAACCTCGTCCACAACCTGGTTGCTCAGGCGAAGGCGCGAATCGTACATCGTCAAGAGCATTCCTTCGATTTGCAGTTTCGGATTTTGCAGGTTCTGCACCGAGCGCACGGTGTTCAAGAGTTTCCCAAGGCCCTCGAGGGCAAAGTACTCGCACTGGATCGGAATAATCAAAGAGTCGGCGGCCGTGAGCGCGTTGAGCGTCACCAGACCCAGCGAAGGAGCGCAGTCAATGATCACGTAGTCGTAGTCATTTTTGATATCGGCCAACGCCGTCTGGAGCATGTATTCGCGGCGGGGCTTGTCGACCAATTCAAGTTCTGCAGCCACCAAGTCAAGGTGCGCCGGCATCAGCATGAGGTTGGGGTTGCGCCCATCCATGATGGCCTCGGCCGGAGTGGCAGTGTGCTCAAGAACGTGGTAGGTACCCGTTTTGGGTTCGGACGGATCGTAGCCCAACGCCGAAGTGGCGTTCGCCTGCGGATCGGCATCAATCAGCAGCACGCGCTGCTCAAGGACTCCAAGGGCGCTGGCTAGGTTGACTGCGGTGGTGGTCTTTCCGACTCCGCCTTTTTGGTTTGCTACGGCAATGATTTTTCCCACGACGGCGAAGGTAGCGCGATTGGCTGACCTGCCCGAGGGCTGTGGAAAACTTAATCCTTAGTTGGAGCCCCCCACGATGGGCTTGCGCACCACACCGCAGTTGAGCATTTCGTCTCCGAAGTAGGGGTTCATGACCACTTTTTCGCGGCTAATCCACGTCGCGCCCTCGAAGTCAAAGGCCATTGGGCAGAACTGCAGGTAAAGGGTGTCTTCGCCGGGCTTGGATTCAAGTGAGACCAGGTAGGCTTGGGTGAGGCTGTAGAAGGCTTCGCGCTGCGCTGCGAGGTCTGAGGTCGAAGCAATTTGACGCACCGACGACAGGAGTTGGTCGCCCGGGCTGTTGGTCGTCCAAAGCGAATCCAAGTGCTTGGCGGCGGCTTGGGCTTCAGCGGGGTCCGAAGAGACCAACGCGTCCTTGATGCGCAAGTACTGGTCGAGCGGAACCTCCGCATAGGAGTCCTTGAGGTAGGTTCCGTGCGTGGGTTCGGCGCCAGCCGTGGATTCTTGGGTTTCAGGTGCGGAACAAGCGGCCAGCAACGCGGCCGCGGCAATCAGTGCGTACTTCATGCCCCAAAATTAGGCCCTAGTTGCGTGCGTCGCGCATCGGATTGCTCCGCCAGCGTTCTGCACCCGTGGGTTTGGGCAACGCTTCAAGGTACTCGTCAGCCGAAATACCCCAGCCGTTGTTCGTGCGGTCGATGTCAGCCACCTCGTGAAGCGGATCGAGTTCGATGGATACCGCCTTTTTAGGCAAGTAGATCGTCTTGGTGAACTCTTGTTCGTTCTTGATCCAAATTTCGGCGGGCCAGCGCTCGACGTGCTCGGTTCCGTCGGCGAATGCGTAGCGCACAACCACGGGCATGATGAGTCCGCCTGCGTTCTTGACTGTGATTTCGTGCAAGAATCCCTCAGGGCCAGGCTTCAGTGCAGCCAAGCGCTTTAGGTCAGACTTAGACACAGCGTAGCGGTTGTATTCGCTGGTGTAGAAATCACGGTAGGCGGGGTCTTTGTCAACCTTAGTCGGACGGTTGCTGGTCTCGTTGCGCTGGTTTCCGATGAAGCCTTTGAATTCGGCCTCGTCCTTGGCACGGCGCTGGGCTTCAATGGTGGCCGGGTCAAGGCTCGGAACCGAAGCGATGCGAACCTTGGCCAAATCTTGGTCCACGGCCTCAGTCGTGTAGAACCATCCGCGCCAGAACCAGTCGAGGTCTACGCCACTCGCATCTTCCATCGAACGAAAGAAGTCGGCGGGGGCAGGATGCTTGAATGCCCAGCGGGTGCAGTAGGTTTTGAACGCGTGATCAAAAAGTTCGCGGCCCATCACGGTTTCGCGCAAAATATTGAGTGCCGTAGCTGGTTTGCCGTAGGCGTTGTTGCCAAACTGCAAAATGCTTTCTGAATTGGTCATAATCGGAACCATATTCAGCGCCGGCGAACGCATGTAGTCCACGATTTTGTCGGCGGGACCGCGTCGCGACGGGTAGTTGACGTCCCACTCTTGCTCGGTGAGGTACTGTACGAACGTGTTGAGGCCTTCGTCCATCCACGTCCACTGGCGCTCGTCGCTGTTGATGATCATAGGAAAGAAGTTGTGGCCCACCTCGTGAATGATTACGCTGATCATGCCGTATTTGGTGGCTTCGGAATAGGTTCCGTCGGGATCCGGGCGGCCACCGTTGAAGCAGATCATGGGGTACTCCATGCCAATGTCTTTGGTGTGCACCGAAATGGCGCGCTCGTAGGGGTAGTCTACGGTGTACTTCGAGTACGTCTCAATGGTTTGCGCGACGGCGCGGGTCGAATACTGTTCCCACAAGGGGTTGCCTTCTTTGGGGTAGAACGATTCGGCCAGGGTAGTGCGGTTGCCCACTTTGACGGCCATGGCGTCCCAAATGAACTTGCGGCTCGTAGCAAAGGCAAAGTCACGCACGTTGGCTGCACTGAACATCCATGTTTTGGTGCTGCTGGCCTTGGTCTTTTCGCGTTCGCGTGCCTCGGCTTCGGTGGCAATGATGACGGGCTTGTCTGTGGTCTTGCGCGCCGTCGCAAGACGTTGGCGCTGCGTGGCAGTGAGTACGCTTGACTCGTTGGTCAGGGTTCCGGTCGCCGCGACAATGTGGTCGCTCGGAACCGTAATAGCCACCTTGTAGTCGCCAAAAGGAAGCGTGAATTCGCCCGAGCCCAAGAACTGCTTGTGCTGCCAGCCGACGTTGTCGCCGTACACCGCCATGCGCGGAAAGAACTGGGCAATGGTGTAGAGCGTGTTGCCCTCCTCGTCGAAGTGCTCGTATCCGCTGCGGCCGCCGTCTTTCATGCGGTCGTTGACCAGGTAGTTCCACGCTACGTAGAACTTGACGCTTTGTCCGGGGGCCAGGGCCGTGGGTAGGTCCACACGCATCATGGTGTTGTTGATCGTGTACGGGAGTTTGGCGCCATTTGACGACTTGACTTCGGTAACATTGAATCCGCCCTCAAACTTGTCGATGTAGCGGTCCTGAACCTGTTCTGGAGTAATCGATGATGGCAACGATCCTTTGCGGCTCTGGTCGGTCATGGATCCAGGTTTGCGCATGTTCTGGTCAAGCTGCACCCACAGGTAGGTGAGGGCGTCTGGACTGTTGTTGCGGTAGGTGATCCACTCGGTTCCGGTGATGCGGTGGGTTTTCTCGTCCAAGGTCAGTTGGATGTCGTAGTCCGCGCGGTTTTGGTAGTAGGCGTGCCCGGGAGCCCCCGCGGCATTGCGGTAGCTGTTGGGGGTGGGCAGTTCTTGCTCGAGCTGGCGAAATTTGCTGTGCGCCAAGCGGTCGGCCGGAACGTGCTGTGCGATTGCACTGACGTTGAGTAGGACCGCGGTCGCAGTCGCGAAAAGGATGGAGTTTTTCATGCCAAATACCATTGAGATGCCAAATGTAGCGAAATGCCAAGGGTTAACGCCCCCAAGGCCAGGGCAAAATCTTTGGGCGAGAAGCCACGGGTAGATGCCATCCAGCGAACGACAAAGACTGCGGCGACGACGCTGAGTTGTCCGAGCTCGATTCCGCCCGCAAACCAGCCCCAGGCGGCCCAAAGCGCCCCAGCGTCAGAGGGGAGCAAGGGCCCGAGGTCCTTGGCGAAGGCCAGGCCGTGCACTACTCCAAACAACGCAGCCACTGCGAGTTCAGGGCCAAGCCAGCCCCGACGACTCGATTTCGGAGCCCCCTTGAACCAGACTACACGCCCTGCCGTAAAAATCAGAGTTACCAAGACAGCCCCTTCGACAAGTTGCTCATTGAGCGGCGCTTTTAGTGCCACTTGGCCTGCCATGGCCAACGTGTGCCCAAAGGTGAAGGCGGTGAGGGCAGAAAGCCAAAGTTTGAAATCGCGCGGCGCAAACGGCGCAATGAGGGCCGCCACAAAAAGTAAGTGGTCCCATGCGGCTGCATCCAGGATGTGGTAGAAGCCCAATTCGGCAAAAGAAGGTATGTTCAACGCAATTCAATTTTAGGATTGGCAGACGTACTTACGGCATCAAGACGGCCCTTGGGGCCACGGACGAAGTAGACGTTTCGCTGGTCATCAAATCGATCGTGCAAAAGCCGGTCGGTGATGCTGAGCGGAAGTCCACCGTCGACGTGCATTCGAATTTCGACCGCGTCAGGTTGGTAGGTAAAACCATCGATGTGCAGGTCAAGCGCCTTGCGACCTCGGAATATGGTGAGTTTGCTGCGCACATAATTCTCGACTTGGCTGCGCCCTTCAGGGCGTTCGAGGCGGACTTTGGTTCCGCCCAAAGAGGCTGAAATGGCGTCTTCGAGGTCGTCGGTAAAAAGCCGGACGACCCACTCACTGCGCTTCGGGCCCACGGTGATTTCGTGCGATGCGAGGTGCATGGGGTGGTCCGCAGCACAAAAAAGGGCAATGAGGAGCCACAGAAATGGGGTAAGGATACGCGTTCGCACAGGTTGCAAACCTAAACATTTCCTAATTTGTAGCGATGAATTATCCCTATCAAGTCCGGACCTACGACCAGTACCTCAACGCCTACCAGGCCGCGGCGAATGACCCTGAGGCATTTTGGAGCGGTGTTGCCGAGCACTTTCGCTGGAAGCGCAAATGGGATAAAGTGTTGGATTGGAATTTTGAGGAGCCTCGAATTGAATGGTTTAAAGGCGCCCAACTCAACATTACCGAGAATTGCCTGGACCGGCACCTCGACGCCCGCGGAGACCAACCTGCATTGATTTTTGAACCCAACGATCCGAGTGACCACGCTCGCGTTCTCTCGTACCGCGAACTCCACTTTAAAGTGATGCAGTTTGCCCAAGTGCTTAAAAACAATGGAGTTAAAAAAGGAGACCGGGTATGTTTGTACATGGGAATGATTCCGGAACTAGCCATTGCGGTGCTCGCTTGTGCCCGAATTGGCGCAGTCCACTCGGTCGTATTTGGCGGATTCAGTGCCCAATCTATCGCAGACCGAATTAACGATGCACACGCTAAACTGGTGGTTACCTGCGACGGAGCGTACCGCGGAGCCAAAGTAATTCCGCTCAAATCGGTGGTGGACGATGCCATCATGGCGTGCCCCTCGGTCGAAAAAGTCATCGTGTCGACGCACACCCGAACGCCTGTTTCAATGATCAAAGGCCGCGATGTGTGGTGGGAGGACGAGATCAAGAGGGTCGAGTCTATGGGAAACCCGTTTGTAGAAGCCGAGACGATGGACGCCGAGGACATGCTGTTCATTTTGTATACTAGCGGATCTACCGGCAAGCCCAAAGGTGTTGTGCACACCTGTGCCGGATACATGGTGTGGACGACTTACACGTTTGTCAACGCCTTTCAGTACCAACCTGGCCAAGTTCATTTCTGTACGGCTGACATTGGTTGGATTACAGGGCACAGCTACCTGATCTATGGTCCGTTGAGTGCTGGAGCCACCACGCTGATGTTTGAAGGCGTGCCCACGTGGCCCGATGCCGGACGTTTTTGGGACATCGTGGACCGCCACCAGGTGAATATTTTGTACACGGCTCCGACCGCCATTCGAAGCTTGATGGGATTTGGCGAGGAGTCCCTTCGTGGCAAGAAGCTGGACAGTCTGAAGGTGCTCGGAACCGTTGGTGAGCCCATTAACGAAGAGGCGTGGAACTGGTACGATACGCACATCGGCAAAGGCAAATGCCCCATCATCGACACCTGGTGGCAGACCGAGACCGGTGGGATGCTCATCACCAACCTTGCCGGGGTTACGCCGGCGAAAGCCACGTTTGCCACGCTTCCCATGCCTGGCGTGGAGCCGCTGCTGGTTGATGAACAAGGTTCCGAAATCCACGGTAACGGGGTGAGCGGAAATCTGTGCATTCGCAAGCCGTGGCCCGGAATGCTGCGCACTACATACGGAGATCACGAACGCTGCCGACAGACCTACTTCAGCACCTATCCCGGTCTGTACTTCACGGGAGACGGTTGCTTGCGCGACGAAGACGGCCACTACCGAATCACCGGACGTGTAGACGACGTGCTCAACGTGAGCGGGCACCGCATCGGAACCGCCGAGGTCGAGAACGCCCTCAATATGCACGCGGGAGTGGTGGAATCGGCGGTAGTCGGGTTTCCGCACGACATCAAAGGCCAAGGCATATACGCCTACGTCGTGTACCAGGGTTACCACGATGACGAAGACTTAACCCGTCAAGATATTTTGGCCACCGTGAGCCGGGTAATTGGGCCCATCGCCAAGCCCGACCAAATTCAGTTTGTCAGCGGACTACCTAAAACGCGTTCGGGCAAGATTATGCGGCGAATTCTGCGAAAAATCGCTGAAGGAGAAACGTCCAACTTGGGTGATACGACGACGCTGCTCGATCCGTCGGTGGTGGATGAAATTGCTCAAGGTAGCAGGTTTTCTGACTGTTAATCAGAAACCCAAAGCAAGCCGCAAGCAACCAGTAGCTACAGGATCATCCACGCCGCCATTGCGGCCATACTCAGGTCTTCAACAACGGTGACGGTGCTCATGGGTAGCTTGAACACGGTTCCGAGGCACGCGCAGCGAATCGACTTTTTTTGAAGGTTGCTCTGGATGACGCCGCCCGCACCGACCAGCATTAGAACAAGCGTAATCCAGTTGGTGGCGGTCGGAGCCCAATCCGCGGCATAGGCCAGCCCGAGGCCAAGCTCCACAAAAGGGTAGGCAAGGCCCCAAGCCGGAACCACCTTGGCGATCCAATCGTACATGCGGTACGAGTCAGCAAATGACTTGATGTCAAGAAGTTTGAAGTAGCTAAAGCTTAAAAAGAATCCAGCCATAAACCAGCGCATCCAGGTGTGGGCAGTCAGCGAATCGCCGAGCGATAGCGCGGGTACCAGCGCTAGCAAGGCGACTAGGGTAAACAGCGGGCGGTAGGTCGCCCAAAAACTTCGCGATTCAGGTTCTGCGGCTGGCGCAGCAGGCTTTGCTGCAGTGATGGCTTGTGCGGTGTAGGCTCCTGCAGAGGCCACGAGGTCGGTGATTTCGCTGTTGGTAAGGTGGTCTTCAGCCCGAACTTCCATCTGGCCCGCGGCCAAATCGACAGTCACAGTGAGAACTGAGGGATTGGCTTTTACGGTATTGGTAATTCGGGCTACACAGCTTCCGCAGTGCATGCCGTCGATTGTAAAAATTCGGGGATTGCTCATGATCGTAAAGTTACGATCACTTCCAGGTGCGGAGTCGGTGACCTGCCTCACGCAACGTGGCGTCATCTTTTGCAAAGCACATCCTCAGCATGCGGTTTTCTTTGGGCGGAACCCTGTAAAACGGGCTCAGCGGAACTGTAGCTACGCCCGCCTCTCGCGTAAGCTGTTCGGCAAATTCCCGATCCGCGCGGTCACTCACCGCGGAATAGTCCACCAAGAGAAAGTAGCTCCCCGCGCAGTGAAGCGGTTGAAATCCACTCTCTGCCAGTGATGCGGCGAGCAGGTCGCGCTTTGCTTGAAAAAAATCAGCGAGGTGGTTGGGGTAGTCGGGGCGCGACTCAAGAAAGTCGGCCACGGCGTGCTGGGCGGGCGTTGACGCCGAGAACGCGATGAACTGGTACGCCGTACGAATTCGAAGGCTGAGGTTTTCGGGGGCCAGGACTACGCCGAGCTTCCAGCCGGTTACGTGGTAGGTTTTTCCGAAGCTCAGCGCACGCAGGCTTCGGTGCCGCAAGCTCGGGTGGTGGTGGGGACTGGCCAACGAAGCCCCGTCAAACACCATAGTTTCGTAGACTTCGTCGCTCAAAACCACCACATGTTCAGGAATGCGCGCTGCGAGCTCTGCCCAGTCTTGGTGGGTCCAGACCATTCCCGTTGGATTGTGCGGGGTGTTCACCACGATCATTCTGGTTCGTGCGGTCACTGCGGCGGTCAGTGCATCCCAATTGACCCCGACATTCTCTCTGGCAATTTCAAGCGGAACCGCTACGGGTACCGAACCCGCCATCACCACCGCGGGATGGTAGGAATCGTAGGCGGGCTCGAGTAAAATGACTTCGTCTCCAGGGCCGCACAGAGCCTGGATGGCCGAAAAGATCCCTAAGGTCGCCCCGGGAACCACGGTGACTTCATGCAGGGGGTCGTACGCGGTTGCATTGCGCCGTAACTGGTCGGCCGCGATCGCCTCGCGCAGCCTTAGTAGCCCTGGCATGGGGGCGTACTGCGCGGATTCCCCGTCCAAGGCGCGGTGAAAGGCGGCAATGAGTTCGGGGTCAGGGCCAAATTCCGGAAACCCCTGGGCGAGGTTGAGCGCTCCGTAGCGTTGTGCGAGCGCCGTCATCTCGGCAAAAATGCTGAGTCCTGCAGGCGCAAACATTAGTCGAGGTCTGAAGGAGTGAAGGCGAGGGGCAGTAGGTCGCTGGCGTTGCCCACCAGCCAAACGGGGCCTGCTTCGGCGGCCAGCACAAGTCCGAGAGCGCCTTTTTGCCGCACGTGCTGTTCGACGAGGGCTTGGCGGCACATTCCGCAGGGTGCAAGTGGAGTGTGTCCTGGGCCGCTGCTCGGGCGGTAGGTCACCGCCATTTCGACGATTTGCGCACCGGGTGCAATACTGTTGACTGCCGAAAGTGCTACGCGCTCCGCGCAAATTCCGATCGGGTAGGACGCGTTCTCTTGATTCGTTCCGGTCACGATTTGGCCGTC
>CBFHNK010000033.1:0-17772 GCA_965657195.1 uncultured Schleiferiaceae bacterium | reverse complement strand
GCCGACCTGGTGGTTCGGCGTGCTCGGTTACGACCTCAAGAACGCCTTTGAGCCCTCGTTGCCTGAGCGGGGTGACGCGTGGCACGGCATGCCCGACCTCGCCCTTTGGGAACCCGAGTGGGTCCTCGAATGCCGCCCCGACGGAACCGTCGTCGAGCACGGCGACGCCCAATCCTGGCTTCAGCAGCACGCTGCCAAACAAGAAACGAGAAGCCAGAAGCCATCACCGTGGTCCATGGACTGGTCCGCTCCGGACTACTTAGAGCAGGCCGATTCGCTAAAGTTTCACCTGCACCGCGGAGACATTTACGAGGTCAACCTCTGTGTGGGAAGCCAAGCCAAAGGCGCGGTAAACCTCGCGGCGATGTACCGTTCGCTGCAGGCTCGCGCCGAGGCCGGAATGGCCGGCATGCTCAAGTGGGGTGAATTCACGGTGGTGAGCGCGTCGCCGGAGCGCTACCTGCAGGTTTCGCCCGAGGGGCAGCTTCGCAGCCAGCCGATTAAAGGGACCGCTCCGCGCCATGCAGACGCGACGAAGGATGCCGCCGAAGGTTCCGCCCTGCGCCAGGCTGAAAAGGAACAGGCCGAGAACGTGATGATTGTGGACCTCGTGCGCCACGATTTTAGTCGGGTGGCGGCGGCGCAGACGGTAAAGGTTCCGCGGCTACTGGAGCTGCAATCGTTTAAAACGGTGCACCACCTGGTGAGCACCGTGGAGGCCCAGCTCAAGCCAGGACTTGACTGGCTGGACGCGGTGGCGGCGAGCTTCCCGATGGGGAGTATGACCGGCGCCCCGAAGCTGCGCGCCATGGAGCTCATTGACAGCCATGAGGCACGTCCCCGCGGATGGTACAGCGGCGCGATGGGTTTTGTGCGGCCCGACGGAAGCGCCGACTTCAATGTGCTGATTCGCACGCTGTTTGGGCACGCGCCCTCATATTCGTGGCAGCTTTGGGCAGGCAGTGCGTTGACCCTTGCAGCCGACCCCGCTGCGGAATGGGACGAGTGCCTGCTTAAGGCGGCCACCCCTCAAAACGTGTGGAATGAGTCGGTGGAATAGCACTTCGGCGCCCTTTCGCACGGCCGTGGCGACCCAGCTTCAGTTGCTGCTTGGCCCGCCATCTGAGCCGGTAGTGGCCATGGTTTCGGGCGGATTGGATTCGATGCTATTGGCCGAGGCGCTGCTCGCTCATGGCTACCCGCTTCATGTACTGCACGTGAACTACGGGCTGCGCGGGGCGGAATCCGAAGCCGACGAAGCTTTCGTTCGCGCCTGGGCTCGCGAGACGGGTTGCCCGATTCGGGTGGTGAACGCTCCCGAACACTTTGGGTCGTTCCCCGACCTTCAGGCAAGGGCGCGCGACCTTCGCTACGGCGCTGCCTTCACGTGGCGCGAGGAGCTGAGCGCCTCGGTCATTACCACGGCCCACCACGCCGACGATGCGATTGAAACGTTTCTGTTGTTTGCTTCGCGCGGAACCGGAATCGACGGACTCGTTTCACTCGCTCCGAGCCAAGGCCACCTTCGACGTCCCTTGCTTGAGTTTCATAAAACTGAACTCCGCGCCGAGGCCGTGCGCATGGGGCTGAAGTGGCGCGAAGACGCCTCCAACGAGGGCGACAAGTACACCCGAAACCACCTTCGCCACCACGCGCTACCTGCGCTTGAACAGGCGGTTCCGCAGGTACGCGACGGAATTCGAACGACCATGCGCCGCCTGCGCCACCTGCAGAAGTTTGCTGAAGTGGCGATTCAGCGCGAATCCGCCCTGTATACGGCGATGAGTCGGCGTATGCCCGGAACCCGCGTGCTTTACCGGGATGCCCTCGCGCACCCCCATTCTGAGGTTATTGTACACCAGCTGCTCAAGCCCTACGCGCCATTTGAGCTCGAGGCGCTTCGCCAGCTCGCTGATTCTCAAGTAGGATCCTTTCTCGAGCGCGACGGATGGCGCATTTGGGCGGACCGCGAGGGCCTGCTGCTTGTTCCCTGCGCCGACGAAGATCCGTTTCGCGCCCAACCGGTCGCGACGACACAGCAGATCCCCATCTGGGACGGTGAAGTCTGGCATACAGCGGCCGAACTCCGGCCTACGGAGCTTCGCAAGCGCCCTGCCAACCTCGGAAGCGCCCTTGAGCCCGTGACTTTAGCGATTCCGAGCACCGCACTCTGGCGCACCTGGCTCGAGGGTGACGTTATTCACCCGCTGGGCCTCAAAGGCCGCAAAAAGGTGAGTGATGCGCTCACTGAGGCCAAAGTTCCGTCCCCAGTACGCCGCGAGGTGGTGGTGTTGGCATCGAGCGAAGCCCCGGGCGAGGTGCTCTGGATCCCCGGAATCCGACTCAGTCAAGCTTTAGCGGTTCCGAGTGACGCAGCGCACGTGCTCCGGTGGACTGTGAATTACCTTTGAAACTTATGAATCGTTTGTTCTACGCCCTTGCGGCCCTGCTGCTGGCCAGCTCTGCCGCCTTCGCCCAAATTCTTCAGCCGGTCACGTGGTCCACTTCAGTGCGGACTCTTGACGCCGGCAAGCTCGAATTGGTCGCTACCGCAAAAATCGATGCCGGTTGGCACGTCTACTCTCAGTTCATTGGTTCGGACGGTCCCATTCCGACCGCATTCACACTGCCCGCGTCCAAAGACCTCAAGACCGAAGGGCCGGTGCGCGAGCCCAAGCCCATCAAGGAGTTTGACAAAAACTTCGGAATGGAGCTGGCCTACTTCGCCAAAAAGGCGGACTTCGTCATCACTGCCAAGCGAATCAGCAACGCCGCCTTTACCTACACGGCCGAAGTCGAGTTCATGGTCTGCGACGACGAGCGCTGCCTTCCGCCGGACTACGTGAGTTTGGTGTTTAAGGTTCCGGCCGCGGCAGAACCCGAACTCGTGGGTGAGTCCCAGCTCAATGTTCCCAAAGAGGCCCCTGCCACAGCGCAAGAGCCCACAAGCCAAGAGCCCACAGCGGTCGAATCCCAAGAGCCCTCGGGCCAACCCGCGGGAGATCAAGCACCGGCAGAAGCTCAAGAGCCCGCAGCAGCCGAAGGTCAAGAAGCCGAAGCCGTCAACCTCTGGGCCCTCTTCGGAGCCGGAATGCTCGGCGGATTCTTCGCCCTGATCATGCCGTGCATCTTCCCGATGATTCCGCTGACCGTGAGCTTCTTTCTCAAGCAGAGCAAGTCCAAGGCCGACGGAGTGAGCAAGGCCATTCTCTACGGGGTGAGCATTAACGTCATTTATGTGGTCCTCGGCCTTCTCGTGACGGTGGTCTTCGGATCCGACGCGTTGAACGCCATGGCGACCAACCCCTGGTTCAACCTCGCATTTTTTGCCCTTTTTGTGGTGTTTGCCATCAGCTTTTTTGGGGCGTTCGAAATCACGCTTCCGTCGTCGTGGGTCAACAAGGCTGACGACCAATCGCAGCGCGGCGGCTTGCTCGGAATCTTCTTTATGGCGTTCACCCTCGCCCTGGTAAGCTTTAGCTGCACCGGCCCACTTATCGGCCAGTTGCTCGTGGCCACGGCCGTGAGCGGTGAGCTCCTCGGACCCGCCATCGGAATGTTTGGATTCAGCTTCGCGCTGTCGCTTCCGTTTGTGCTGTTTGCAGCCTTCCCGGGTTGGCTGAAGGGCCTGCCCAAGTCGGGCGGATGGCTCAACACCGTCAAGGTAACCTTGGGTTTTCTGGAGCTTGCCTTTGCCCTGAAGTTCTTGAGTACTGCCGACATGGTGTGGCAAAAGCACTGGGTTGAGCGCGAACTCTTTTTGGCCCTTTGGGTCGGAATCGCATTCGCCACGGCGCTCTACCTCTTTGGCGTCTTTCGCATGCCGCACGACGACGAGCCAAAGGGCGGAATCGGTGTGGGCCGCATGCTCACGGGTGTCGTGTTTCTGGTAACCGGGTTTTACCTTCTTCCCGGAATCTGGGGAGCGCCGGTAAAGCTCGTAGCTGGATTCCCGCCTCCCTCGTTTTATTCAGAGAACCCGAACGGATTCGGATCCAGTTCCGCGCCCTCAGGCGAAAAAAAGTTGAGTGAGGACGCCCACTGCCCGCTGAATTTGCCCTGCTTTAACGACCTCGAGGAGGCCCGTGCCTACGCCAAAGAGGTGGGCAAGCCCCTGCTACTCGACTTCACCGGATGGGGCTGCGTCAACTGCCGCAAAATGGAAGAAGAAGTTTGGGCCCGCCCCGAGGTGCGCCAGCGCTTGGCTGAGGATGTGGTACTCGTGTCGCTGTACGTCGACGAGCGGACTCCGCTTGCCGAGAGCGACCAGCGCGTGAGCGAAACCACCGGCAAAAAAATCAAGACCATTGGGCAAAAGTGGGGCGACCTACAGGCCCAGTACTTCAACGCCAACGCCCAGCCGTACTACGTGCTGATGGACCCCGCGGTGGAGGCTCCGACCGCGCTCAATGGCCACACGGCATACGATCCCGACCCCTCGGTGTTTATAAATTGGTTGGATGCTGGCCTTAAGGTATTTAACGCCGCCAAGTGACGCTCGACCGTATCCTTTCGCTGCTCGAATCGGCCATCGAAGACTACCATGTGCGCGACCGATGGGATGCGCCGTGCCCGCCGGCCTACAAGCCTGGGACCATGGACCAAGCCTGGTACGCCAAGGCTTGGATTGATACGGTCCAGTGGCACCTCGAGGACGAAGTGCGGCGCCGCGACTTGCCCAGCGACCAGTTAATGGAGATCAAACGACGCATCGACGCCCTGAACCAGGAGCGGACCGACGCAGTAGAGGCCCTCGATCTGCGCTTGGCCGAGCTGCTTCAGCCCGTTCCGGCCGTCAACGGAGCTGTGCGCACCGAATCCCTCGCATGGGCGCTCGACCGTCTGTGCATTTTGCAGCTCAAGCGCTACCACCTCCGTGTGGAGGTTGAGCGGTCCGACGCATCCGACGACCACCGTGCAGCCTGTGGCCAGCGCTTGGCTGCTGCTGACGGCCAGCACAATGACCTAATGGCAGCCTGCGCGGCCTTGTGGACTGACGTGCAGTCCGGTCAGGTGCGCTACACGCCCTACCGCCAGTTCAAGCTGTACAACGACCCTGCAACCAACCCGGCGCTTTATGGCGGGCAAGGCTAAACGCCACCTCGGCGTCGTTCGCTTTTCTGCCTTTGGCGACGTGGTGCTGCTGCATTCCGTCCTATCTCAAGTTGCGGCTGAGGGCGATCGAATCACCCTTTTTACGCGTCCTCGTTGGGCGGAACGCCTACCGGCGCATCCCCATATTGAGGTCCACGGTCTCGATGTTGACCGCGGTCCGTACCGTCGGTTTTTTGCGCTCATGTGGTTCTGGTGGGGCTGGATGCGCTCTGCCGACCTCACCGCCTGGTACGATGCCCACAATCACGTTCGGACCCGCAGCAGCCGGTGGATTGCACGCATCCTGCAGATTCCGCAGGGTCGTGTGGTCAAGCCTCGTGCGCAGCGGCGTGCGGTGCTGCACGGGTCGACCAAGCCGGTCCCTAACGCATACGACCTGCATGCTGAGGCGTTGGCCAACTTGGGTTGGTCCAAGACCCAAGCCCTCAACACCACGGAGCGCAGCGGAACCATCATTATCATCGCCCCCCACGCCAGCCGCGAGACCAAGCGGTGGCCGCTTCACGAAGCGGCAGAACTTGCCCGGCAGCTGGCGTCTGAGGGCTACGAGCCCGTGTTTTTGGGCGGTCCCCATGATGCGGCCCCAGAGGGCTTTCGGACGGCGCTTGGCTTGTCGGCTACCGATGAAGATGCGCTGTGGCGCCAGGCCCGTGCCGCGGTAGTTTGCGATTCCGCCGCCCAGCACCTCGCGTACCGCTACCAAGTACCGGCGGTTACCCTGTGGGCCGGAACCCATCCCGTCGGTGGGTTTGCCGCTCCGAGTCCGGTTCGCCACATCATGGCGACAGATCGATTGAACTGCCAGCCCTGCAGCATTTTAGGGGCGGATTCCTGCCGCCGCGGAGACTGGGCCTGCCGAATTCCACTCCGTTCCGTACTCGTGCGCGAGGCGCTGCAGCAATTGGGGGTTTAGTTTGCAACAATTACGCATACAGTGGGTTAACTAGGTATGCAAGAGCAGCGCTACCGACTTCGTTTTGGCAACCGTGTGGTGGGATACCTGCGCCGAATCGACGGAACGCAGTTTTATTCGCCTGACGGATTTTGGTGGACAGGCCGCGCGCTTGACTATGAACAAGTTGATGAGGCGGTCGGAATTCGCGACAAGCACCGAATTCACTTGTACGAGTGGGACATCGTGCGCTTTCGCCCGGTGCCCGAGGGTGCGGATGAGTTGGGCGTATTCTTGTGGAACGCAAGCCAAAAGCGCTGGATCCTTCGGAGCATTGAGTCAGAGGTAGATTACCACCTTGAGCTGGACGGATTCACGCTCTTTCAGAGTTCCGATCTTCAGCTGCACAGCCATGTCTTTTTGAACCCAGAGCTCCAGCAGGCTTGGGGTTTAGAGGAGTGAGGGGTTAGCGGGGCTCTCGACAAACATTTATAGACGTTTGGCAACCGACTACGGAGAGAAGTCTGTCGTTGGTTTGCCTCATGGTAGCATCACTCAACACTTGGGCATGGGCTGACGGCCGTTGGCACAGCGTACGCGTAGACGTCGCGGCGACGTCGGGATTCTCGTTTCACATGGTCGGAACCCGCGACCCTACAGTTCGCGAGGCCCCTAGCCGCATCCACGCGGCCTTTATGGCGTCCGGATACAAGTGGCCGGGCAAGCGCATCACGGTATCGTTTCAGCCCACGCGACCGTGGGCGCTGGGCACGTCAATGGATTTGCCGATTGCCCTTGGCGTCTTGATGGCCTCAGGTCAAATTCCCATGCGCTTTGCGACGCTGGCGATGGGAACGCTGGACCTCAAGGGCGGCCTGAGTATGGCCGAGTGCGATCGTCCTGCGCCGCCCCATGAGTCCGAAGATCCCTTTGTGTATCCCGCCAACGCGTGGTGGCGGCCCGTAGCACCCAATTGGGTCGCTGCGTCAAGTTTGACCCACGCTATTGCCTACTTGACGCACGGTGAGGTTCCGCAACTTGCTACCGAAGAACTTCGGCCCGTGCGACCGCAACCATGGCCCGATTTGCGCTTTGATCCCGATGTGGTGGTTGCCTTGGGGCTCGCAGCGGCAGGTAGGCATCCCGTGTTTTTATGGGGTCCTCCCGGGGTCGGTAAGACTGAATTTGCTCGGGCCGTTCACCTGATCAGATCGACAGCTGAGCCCAACTTACCTTTTGTCGAACCGTCTTCGGTACTGTCTCCGGTACAACTCGTCGGTGCCCACGGAGCTTTTTGGGCAGCCGGCAATGGAGTCCTATTTATGGATGAGCTCGGCGAACGAAACCTACGCAGTCTCGAAGTACTGCGCAAGCCTATGGAGGCGCTTTGGAGTAGGGAAGGAGCGGTAGCACCCCAAACAATTGGAGCGACCAACCCTTGTCCCTGTGGTTTTTCGGGCCACCTGCACTTGAACTGCAGCTGTTCCGAAGGTCGCAAGGACAAGTACCTCGCACGCTTTTCAGGCCCCTTTCTCGACCGCTTTCAAATAGGGGTTCCGCTCAATGCTTCAGAGCATACGATACCCGTGCCCTGGGAGGAGATGCGCTACAAGATGAAGCGGGCCGTAGAACTCCAAAAGGCTCGGGGCCCTTGGCTGGGAAACGCGGGAATGCCGCTCGAGGCGCTCGCCGCCTACGGTGATTTTTCGCAAGAAGCTAACGATACCGTTCAGGAATGGCACCGAAAGAGCGGATTTGGCTTGCGGTCGATGCACCACACCATGCGGGTCGCGCGCACTGTTGCGGATTGGGGTGATCGCGTGCGGGTAAGTTCGCACGACATATGGGTTGCGGTTTCGCTGATTCCGATGCGGCTACGGCCTACTTCCAGGATCGGTCCTTCGGGTCCGGAGCGTTCTTTGTCCACATGAGCGGGCCCTCGCAGCCCTGTACTTCGATCACGACGGCAGTGGCGCTCCCAAAGTACGTGAGCATGCGCTGCCGCCAATCTCGAAACGACTCGAGGTCAAATTGGCTGCAGCTGAGGGTGAGGACGGCAATGCTGGTTCCGTCGATGACCACCACAGAAGGGTCCACGTGCGGAACATTTTTGACGTCGCGACCCGGCCGCACCGCGCTGTGGTCGATAAAGTCAGGAAGCCAGCGCTTCATTGCCCAGTTGAGGTCGTCGATCGATTCAAACGAAAACACTTGGACGTGCACGCTTCGCTTAACGGACCGGCCAAGGTTGTCTTCAGTCTTTTCGCGGGCCTCCATTTTGAAGTGCGTTCGGGTGGCCGTCTCTTCGGCTTCGAGCGCACCCAAATTCTCGCCCTTGAGGTTGAGGGTCTTTATCACGTAGCCTTCTTTTAGGTCGGTCTGAAACCCCTGAATCCGCTGCTGTAGGTCATCAGATTGGGCCCAAATGTTCGTGGCAGCGAGTGTGGCGAGTGCAAAAAGTAGGGTGCGTAGCATACTGCAAACATACGCGCGGCATGATTTCGGTACTTTTGAACCCGTGAAGCACGTTGTATTTGCCCTAGCCACCTTTGGGATCACGTCGGCATACGCCCAAATCGTCAACGTTGAAGCGATGCGTGGTGCTGCGGAATCGGACACAACCCAGGACGTTCATGGTCGCGTGGACGGGGGATTTTACTTGGGTGGAACCCAAGCACTGCTGCTCAAGCTCAACGGATCGGTCAACATGAGCCGCCGAACTGGCGATCACGTGTGGTACGGTATCGCCAGTGCCAACTGGGCCACCCGATTGGGGGACAACCAATTTGACTTTGAGCGCAACGGAATGATGCACGTGCGCTACAATCGAATCTACAGTGACAAATTGACTGCGGAGTACTTTGTTGAATGGCAGAGCAACCTGCCTATGCGCATCGCGCGCCGCTTTAATATGGGGGGTGGGCCACGCTACACGGCAATATCTGGACCCGGAATTAAGTTTTTTATCAACCCATTACTCATGTACGAGTACGACGTCGAGTCATTCAACGGCAAAACCGAAAACAGCCTTCGACTCAATACGTACTTGTCCCTTGATCGCCAGTGGGAACAGTGGCGTTGGACAACAGTGGCCTACTACCAGCCCCGCTTTGGTCGATTTGAAGATCTCAGAGCTATGGCTAACACGCGGCTTTCAGCGCCCATTAGGCCCGACCTTAGCCTCGTCATCATCGGTCAATTGAACTACGATGCCTATCCAGCGGGAACCGACGTACCCCAATTCACGTTGTATAGTACAACGGGCCTGAGTTGGAAGTTCTAACTGACACGGCACATTGTTTGGTAAACACGGCGCCATGGCACATACAAAAGCAAACGAAGCATTTAAGAGGCTGTTCTCACTCCTGAAGTGGGATCAGAAGGACATCTTTCGCATCTTGTCGTTTGCCGTACTGAGTGGAGCATTTAGCTTGATGCTGCCCCTTGGGGTTCAAGCGCTCATTGGTCAACTCATGGGCGGACGCCTCTCTTCCACATGGTTAATTCTAACCTTCTTGGTCGTGGTTTCGAGCTTCTTGATGGGCATTTTTGGCCTCTTTCAGATGCGGCTCTCGGAATGGGTTCAGCAGCGACTCTTTGTACGCAGCGCTTCCTACTTTTTGGCGGCCATGCCCAAAGAAGTGGCTGAAGGAGAACGTCGGTACTGGTACGAGCGCGTTCACCGATTTTTTGATACGATTACCATTCAAAAGGAGTTGCCCAAGATTTTGGTGACCGCGTCTGCGGCCTTACTGCAGCTCGTTTTTGGTTTCCTGCTCCTGCTGCTTTATGACTTTTCATTTGTTGCGGTATCCTTCATCATACTTGCGGTGGCAGCTGTGATGCTTCGCGTCGGATTCACGCGCGGACTTGGGTACAGCATTGACGAAAGTTCCGAGAAGTACCACGTGGTGCGCGAACTCGAGGAGTTTGCCCAGCGTCGGGCCAAGGAGGGCGCCTATGCCGAGCCGCCCTACCGTCAGGTGACGCATCAGCTAACGGAATACTTAAAGAATCGCCGCGACCACTTTAGGGTCCTGTACCGCATGAACGGTATTATGGTCGGACTGCGACTCGCGCTCACGGCCCTTCTTCTGATTGCGGGCGGATGGCTCGTGGTCGACCGCAGCGTATCAATTGGCCAGTTCGTAGCGGTTGAAATCATCTTTTTGACCATCCTCACTAGCCTCGAGAAAATTGTCGCGAGTGCGGAGGCACTGTTTGACATGCTGACGTCCATCACCAAGTTGGACAAGGCATTTTGGACGGAATGGTCCAAGCAAAGCACCTTCAGTGACTTTGACATTGAGAATTCTGAGGTGCCGAATGAGTTGCGCGAACTCTACCTACAGACGCGCGCTACGGACCAGTGGGTCAAGCCCCGTCGTTGGATCATTGCGGTTTCAGTATTCATCGTGCTCGCCTTTTTCTTACCCTGGACTCAGACGGTTGCCACTGAGGGAAGCCTTGTATTTGATGACCCGATGGACCGCATGATGCCCCTCGCAATGGCCGAAGATGGACGGCTCTCATCGTGGCAGGTTCGCGAAGGGGATCAGGTCCGCAAGGGCGATACGCTCGCACTGCTCGAGGAAACAAAGACCGAGTACATGGATCCCAATGTGCTTAGCAATACCGAATTAGGTCGCGACGCGAAGTCTGATGCGGTAGTGGGCTACCGATCCAAGATTATAGCCCTCGACGAGCAAATTCTGCAGGCGCAGCGGGCGATGCCCCTTCAAATCGCGGCAGCATGGCGTAAGGTGAGCGCAGACAGTGCCAAATACCAAGCTGCCAAGCTCGAGGCCAAGTTTACCAAACTTCAAGCGCAGCGTGCAGACAGTTTGTTTCAGTGGGGAGCCCTTTCTCGCTTCGAGTGGGAGCAGCGCCAGGCCAAGGCCCAGGAGGCCACGTCAAAGGCGGAATTCACCATGCAGGACTGGCAATCGTCTCGACTCAATGCGCGGAGCAAGGTGGCCGAGTGGAAAGAGAAAGTTGCCAAGCTCCAAAGTGATCGCGCTACGGCAGCTGCTGATTTGGCGTCTGCCCAAGAGGGTCTCGCCGATGCCGACATTAAAGTGGGCGGAATTCAGCGCCGTCAGTCCAACCGGGCCCTGGTTGCTCCGCGCGACGGTTTTGTCGTGCAGTTGAGCTACGTGGCCCCCGGTGCTTCGGTCAAAAAGGACCAACCGCTGCTCTTTTTAGCTCCTGAAGGGGCCCCGGTGGTGGTCATGACCAAGGTGCATCCGTTTGACATTCCGTTGCTGAGCATCGGAGATTCCGCGCTGTGTGCCCTCGACGGATGGCCCATTTTGCAAATTCCCGGTTGGCCGCGTTCAAGCGTCGGATTGTTTGCCGCCAAAATCCGCTACATCGCATCTCAAGCTGACGCAGACGGGCTGTTTGCCGTTGTTCTTGAGCCCACCGAGGACTGGCCGACGAATGCGCGCCCTGGAACAACCGTGCACGCCACGCTGCTCCTCAACGACGTCCCTTTGTGGTACGAACTGTGGCGTCAGTTTAACGGATTCCCGGCCAACGGCCCTGGTGAAAAGTCCGCCAAAAACACGGCTTCGAAGTAATGCGTGCGCTGTTGCTTTGGCTGGTAGTAGTTCCAGCGATGGGGCAAACCATGGCCTGGAGCGAGTTTGTCGCCACGTCGGTGGAACGCGCACAAGACGTACGCGTCGCTGAAGCCAAGGTCGCTGAGGCGCGCGCCAAGCGAATGTCGGCATTCGCCGCCTTTGAGCCCAGGGTCAACCTCTCGAGTGAGGGTAAAGACTACGGCAACGACTTGCAGTACCGTCTCGATCGCGCTGAGGCGCGCGTGGGGCTTCCTGGCGGAATCGACCTTGTGGGCGGAGCCGCCCAGGGCACGGGCGCCTTCATTAACCCCGAACGCAAAACCCCCACAGAGGGCCTTGTCAATTTGGGAATCTCGGCTCCCTTGGGCGGCGCACTCATTTTTAGCGACCGACAGTACGAGTGGGGTGCAAGCACGCGCAACCTTGAAATCGCCGAGGCGAAACTCGACCGTACCGAGCGTAAGGCTATTCTAAACGCTGTGAAGGTCTACACCTTTTGGCAGGCTCAATCAGAAGTTCAGGGAGCCGTCGATGAGGCCCTTGCGGTCGCCGCGGAGCGGCTACGGTTGGTTCGCGAAGCCTTTCGCCTCGGGGAGCGCAGCGAAATGGATACGCTTGAGGCTTACCTGTCGTGGGTGGACCGCAGGGCGGACGCCGCCAAGCAGGCCAACTTGACTGCGGGCGCCATCGCTGATGTCGAACAACTGCTCCGCGGTGCAGACACCACAGGTGTCGTCCTCACGGGAATGAGGCCGCAGTCGCTCCCCGTCGTGCTTGGAACTTCACGGCTAGAGGCAAGTAGCATCCCTGAATTGGAGATGGTGAATTCCGCCCTACGCCGTGAACGCCTGGCCACGACCACCGCGTGGGCGCAGTGGCTGCCGGCTCCGTACGTAGACTACCGCATGCTACAGTGGGGCGGAAGCGCCTGGAACCCCGAATCCGTGCAGTGGAAGGTCGGTCTGACCGTGCCGCTGTTCAACCAAAAGGCGCGCGCCGAGTTGGCCGGAGCCCAAGCGCGACTTCGTGCCGCTCAGGCCAATGCAACGGCCACCCAGAATCAGTTCGACATTGTACGGGTCCAACTTGCCCAGCAGGTGCAGGCACTTGATGCCGAACTCAAGGCGCTTACGGCCTCTGAAACAGCTGCCTACGCGTTGCTTCAGCAGGAGCGCCGTCGTTTTGCCCTCGGAGAGAGCACCATGTTCATTTTGGCTAGCCGCGAAACGAAGTACCTCGAGGCCGTTCAAAAGCGAACGCTCACCTCGGCCAAGCTTCAGTCCCTTGAGGCTGAGCGCCGACTGCTGACCAGTCCGTCCCTGTAGGCGGCCAAGGTGTCGGCAACGACAAAACTCGATCCGCCCACATAAATCGCCCTAAATCCGTCGGCCTTGGCGCGATTGATCGCATCGGCGACAGAACTGCATTCCACCACATTGCGTCCTGCAGCGCGCAGACGCTGGCTCCATTCTTCGACGGGCAGCGCCCGAGGAATCGCCGGTGCGCAGGCATAAATCGTACATTCCTGGGGAACATGCGCCACCATATCGTCAGTGTCTTTGTCGCTCACCACCCCGAGCACCATGGCGGAATTCAGTCCAGCGCGCATCCGGTTCCACTGCTTCATCACCGGAACCCATCCGTGCGCGTTGTGCGCGGAATCGGCCACGACGAGTGGATTCCCTTCTTCGAGCACGTCCCACCGCCCGCGAAGCCCCGTGTTGGCAACCACCCGAAGGAGACCGCGCCGAATCTGATGGTCGTGAATGCTGGGCTTGGCCACTCGGGCAGCCATAATCGCGGTGCGTGCGTTCTTCACTTGGTAGTCGCCCTGTAGATCTGTGGGGAAAACTTCGTCGAACGGGCCAATCGGGTAGACGGTGCATCGGTCAAGCGAGGCAGCCACTTCGTTAAAAACGGGTAAAATCTCGGGATCGGATTCGCCGACGATAGCCATCACCTTGGGCTTGAAAATTCCGGCCTTTTCTCGGGCGATGCTCGCCCGGTCTGGGCCCAAAAAGGCCATGTGGTCAAGGCCGATGCTGGTTACTATAGATACGAGTGGTGTGATGACGTTGGTAGAATCAAGGCGTCCGCCCATGCCTACCTCGATGATGGCTATGTCGACTTTGGCATCGCGAAAGGCGGCAAAGGCCATTCCGACCGTGGCCTCAAAAAAACTCAGCTCGAGCTCAATAATGTCAGCACGGTGGGCATCCACGAAGTCAGCCACCCAGCGCTCGGGAACGAGGCGTCCGCCCACCCGAAAGCGTTCGCGCAAATCGAGCATGTGGGGCGAGGTGTGCAGGCCGACCACCTTGCCTGTTTCGTGAAAGATGCTGGCGAGCATATGGCAGGTGGAACCCTTTCCGTTGGTTCCGGCCACGTGGATGCAGGGGTAGGCGAGCTGGGGGTTGCCGAGCCGCTCCAGCCAGGTCACCGTTTTGCTCAAATCAAGGCGGTAGGTCGCGGGGGTGCCTCCCTGCCGTTGAAACATGGGCAACCGCTGGACGAGCCAGTCGCAGGCTTCGTCAAAACGGTTCATGACTTAGGTTCGCTGGAAGTTGTAGCGAATGGTTCCGACCTGCAGCTCGAGGGCCGCTGCGTCGCCCTGCCAACGGGTCTTAAGGGCCGCCTCTTCGGCCCGCTTGATCAAGCAGGCGTCTGCTGTGGTCGAACCCTTTTGGCCACCTTCCACGCGGCGAACGATACCGCTGCGGTCCACGTAGACTTTGACAACTACGACGCCATCACCCTCGCAGTCGTAGCGGGGCTTGGGTCGTTCGAGCGCCGAGCGATTGCCCAGCTGGTAGTCTCCGCGGTTGCCGGTTCCGCCCGTGCCGTTGCCTTCGCCGGAACCGTTGGCGGCGCCTTGGTCGCCTCCGCCGGTGGTGCTGCCTTGGCCGGTTCCGGTTCCGGTGGGACTGTCGCCCGGCTTACCAAAGTTGCTCAGGCGGTTCGATAGTTCGTTGGAAGGTTTGGGCTTCTCAACGGGCTTTTCTGCAGGCTTTTCTACGGGTTTTTCAACGGGCTTTTTGGGCTTTTCGCTCGAGACCGAAGGGGCGTCGACGACGTCCTGCGTGGTGGCCTCTGTTTCGGCGGTCACTGCCTCGGTCGGAGCCTGCGGCTGCTCTGCTCCCTCGGGTGCGGCGGCATCGTCACCGGATCCGTCGAGCGAGTTGCCAAAGTTTACGGGGATTCCGTACTCGGGCGGCGGGTCTTGGTACGAGATGCCAAAAAAGGCAAACAGCAGCAGCAACAGCGCATGCACCGAAAACGTCGTAATGACGCCTCGGCGCTGGTCTTTTTTGTCGTGCTGGGGTCCGTGAGCCATTGCGACTTATCGGGGATCGGTGGCGAGCACCATTTTAAGGCGGTTGCGGTAGGCCATGTCCATGATGCGCACGGTTTCGCCGGTCGGAACCGACTCATCCGCGCGCAAAATGATTACCGATTCGGGATCTCCGTTGGCGAGGGCAAGAATGCGTGCTTCAACCTGATCCACGGGAATGACGTCCTCGTTGACGCTCACTTCGAGCTCGGGAGTGATGGTTACCGTGATCTGCGCCTTGTTGACGCTCTGGGCTTTGCTCTTGGGCAAAATGACATCAAGGGCGCTGCTGGTCACAAGCGTCGAGGTAAGCATGAAAAAGATCAGCAAGAGAAACACGAGGTCCGTCATGGACGACATGCTGAATTCTGCAGATACTTTGCTGCGGCTTTTGAGGTTCATGGCTTAAATGGGTTCGTGGAGCAGGTCGAGGAACTCGGTGGCGCTCACCTCCATTTTGTAGATCACGGCGTCGACCCGCATCACGAGGTAGTTGTAGCCAAAGTAGGCTGCGATACCCACAATCAAACCCGCGACGGTCGTGGTCATGGCGACGTAGATACCCTCGGCGAGCATGTCGATTTGAACTCCGGCTCCGGCGTTGGCCATTTCACCGAACGAGAGGACCATGCCGATTACGGTTCCGAGGAATCCGATCATCGGAGCGCCACCCGCAATGGTCGCGAGGTAGGGCATGTTGCGCTCGAGGAGCTGAATTTCGAGCTTGCCTTGGTTTTCAACGGACGCCGAAATGTCGGATAGGGGCTTGCCAATGCGCTTGATGCCCTTGAGAATCATGCGGCCGACTGGGGTGTCGCTGCGCTCACAGGTATTGATTGCCGACTGCATGTTGCCGCTTGCGATGAAGTCCTTGATGTCGCGCATGAATTGGGCGTCGAGCTTGTCGGCACGGCGGATCGCAGAGAGGCGGTTGACAAAGAGGTAGACCGCGAGGACCGACAGTACGAGCATGGTGCCCATAATGAGCTGCCCGCCGATTCCGCCTGAAATCATCAGGTCGAGAATGCTCAAGGTTTTGGTCGTGACCTCAGGGGCCGCAGTAATGGGGGCCGACTCGGCCGGAAGTTCAATTTGAAGAAAAGGCATGTTCATGGCACTAAATTCCGAAGACTTCGGAACAAATTCAGTGCCGAAGTCCGCGAGTTATCAACCGAAGATAATCCAACGTTGGATGGCGTACACCGCAATACCCGCAAAGTAGCCGAGAAGGGCCAAGAACGAGATGCGCTTGAGGTACCATCCAAAGGGGATGCGTTCGAGGCCCATTACCGCGACGCCGGCAGCAGAGCCGATAATCAGCACGGAACCGCCGGTGCCGGCAGTGAAGGCCAGGTACTTCCAAAAGAAGTCATCTTGGGCAAAGAAGGTCCCGGGAACCATGTCGTACATGCCCATGGCGGCGGCGACAAGCGGAACGTTGTCGACAATGGCACTCAAAAGACCAATGATGCCGCCGACAAGGTAAATTCCGGACTCGGTGGTAGTGCCGATTGAGGTATCGAGGACTCCGGCTAAGTCGCGAAGTTGTCCGGCAGTTTGAAGGCTGGCCACGGCCAAAAGGATACCGAGGAAGAAGAGTACGGAAGGCGTATCAATTCGGCGAATGACTCCGAGAACACCGAATTCATGGCGCGTTTCAGCATTTTTACGGCGGTGCAAGAGGTCGGTCACGACCCACATGATTCCGAGGCTGAGCATCATTCCCATAAATGGCGGAAGGTGCGTGACCGTTTTGAATACCGGAACAAAGAGGAGTCCACCCACCCCGACAAGAAGTGCCGTCATTTTATCGCGTTGCGACACGGTGTCGTGCGTGCTGTGTGAGACAGCCTCATCGGGGCGTTCAATACTGCCTTTGAGGGTGAAGGTCAGGTAGAGCAGGGGAGCAAGCAGTACCGCTACCGAGGGTAAGAAGATGTAGGTTATAATGTTTCCGGTGGACACAAAGCCGCCGATCCACAGCATCGTGGTGGTGACGTCGCCGATAGGGGACCAGGCTCCGCCCGAGTTGGCCGCAATGACGATCACGCCGCCAAAGAGCCAGCGCATGTTTTGGTCCTTGATGAGCTTGCGAAGGAGCGAAACCATGACAATGGACGTCGTCAAGTTGTCGAGAATCGCCGACATGAAAAAGGTCAGCCACGCGAGAATCCACAGCAAAACCACAGGTTTGGTGGTGCGAATCCGGTCAGTGATCACCGAGAAGCCCTCGTGGGCATCGACGACTTCGACGATGGTCATGGCTCCGAGCAAGAAGAAGAGGATGGACGCGATTTCACTCAAGTGTTCGAGGAGATGGTGCTCGGTGTCGTGAATGTCGGCTCCGCTGAGGACATACACCGCCCAAAGGACCACGCCGGTGATGAGTGCCGAGGCTGCTTTGTCGATTTTAATGGTGTGCTCAAAGGCAATGGCGGCGTAGCCGAGCACAAAGAGGGCAATCATCAGGGTATACATGGGGAGGGAGTTTATTCGGTGGCCAATTTAGGCGCGAATGGTTAAGTTTTTTAGTGACTTAGGTTAGGTTTTGTCGAATTTGCCAAACACCGTGCCGTCGCATCCGTCAATTTGACCTCCGGCATAGCTTGCCAGGACATTGGGTTCGTTGCGCAGGCGCAGCAGACCCATATAAGCGAAGGCGAGGGCTTCTTTAGATTCGAGAATGTCTTTTTGGGCCACGATCCAGTCCCATTCGGGGGCGATTTGGCGCAGTTGGCGCACGAGGTGGGCGTTGCGGGCTCCGCCGCCGCTGAGTAGGGCCTTGCCGTGCGGGGCATTGGCCGTGTTGAGGCCGTGGACGATGGACCAAGCGATGTGTGCCGAGGCCG
>CBFHNK010000032.1:0-18474 GCA_965657195.1 uncultured Schleiferiaceae bacterium | reverse complement strand
CATGCCCCGCCGTGTGGGCAGCTGCGACGGCGGGCGCCAGCTTGGGTTCGGGTGACGGAACCTTATTTATCCTCGGTTTCGCCTCTGCCACCGCCCTGCCGCTCTGGGGGTTCGGATGGCTCGCGCAGCGACCCATGCTACGTCGGCGTCTGCTTAATCCACATGTGATGCGGACCATAATGGCGTTGATGGCGATGTGGCTGCTCCTTAGGGCTGCGGAACCTTGGCTTCCGCCCACCGCCCAAGGCCACGTTGCCCAAATTTGCCGCCCTTTTAAAATCTGATAAAAATCATAGTTACTGCAGGTTGTTTGGCGGAATTTTACTTCAACCTCACAACCCTTGATTTGAAATCCGCCATGAACCGTCTCTTTTTTCCCACTGACTTTTCGCCCAACAGTCGGGCGGCGCTACCCGTCGCTACGCATCTGGCTACTTCGATGAATGCTCCGCTCGAATTCATTCACACCTACCAGATGCCCTACCGGTCCGAAACCATGACCGATTCACTCTTGACCGCCATCAAAGAGCGATGCCAGCAGGATATGGCCGAATGGTTGAGCGAATTCACCGCACACACCGAATTGGCTGCCGAAGGCCATTGCGCGTACAATGGATTGGCGCAGGAGCTGCACCAACGCGCCGAAGTGCACCCCGATTCAATGGTCATCATGGCAAGCCAAGGCGCGAGCGGATGGTCTGAAGTCCTTTTGGGAAGTAATGCCGTGTCGGTACTTCACGCATCGCGCCAGCCGGTACTGGTGGTTCCGTCGCGAAGCCAGTGGCCTAAGGAGCAATCAATTAAGTGGTTGTACGCATCCGACTTAAACGATGACCGCAATCACAAAGCACTCGCTTGGCTCAAGTCATTCGTCGCCCAGAGTGGATCTGAACTTGCGATCGCCCACGTTGAAGAGGGCACCAAAGGCGATGGCCCTGCAACCGGATTTTTGTCGTTTGCCGACCAGCACTTTCCCGGCACTGAACGGCACCTCATCGTCGCGCAAGACGTCGAAACCGGAATCTACGAGGCCGCTCGCCGCGCCAAAGCCCACGGAATCATCGTTGTCGCACGACGCCACCACTGGCTGCGCGACGCGTTCAAACCCAGAATGAGCAGTGCCCTGGCCTACCACACGGAATACCCGGTTCTTGTGCTGCGCGAAGACTAAATCCCATTTCGAAGCGCCGGGGACTCGTAGGTGATATGGGTTTCTTCGTCCAAAAAGTCCTCGGGAACGCTTCGCAGTACCGGCTCTACGGAGCCGGTTTTTTTTTGCCCATTGGCAAGATGGGGTGAGATCGGCAAGGTTGGCTCGTTGGCCTACGGGTTTCTAGATTCTGGCTTCTTGTGGCCGCAGTTCCGCGTAAAATCCGAATTGCGATGAAATCATCAAGTTATTGACTGTCTGTTGTTTGCACAATTATAAACTCAAGAGAAAAAGTAAAATCCGGTTATACCCGAACATGAGGTGGCTTCGCGCCTGCGGCGCTCAGGCCAATGCGCTTCGCGCTGGGGCTGCTTCGAAGCTTGGGCCGCGCTGCGGCAGGCTAACGAGTCAACCTTGCTACCCTCGCCAATAAGGCTACCTTTGCCCCATGGAGCACATCAACCCCGGACATTGGACCCGAAGCCTGCTCGACGGAAGCGGCCTCAACGACTGGTGGATCAGCAGCCTTACCATTCTCATTGACCTCGCAGTGCTGATTGCCGCCAGCCTTTTGGCTGACTTTATCACGCGCCGAATTGTCATTGGACTGATCCATCGCGCGGTAAAGCGCACCAAAGCCACCTGGGACGACCACTTCTTTAAAGAGAAAGTCTTTCAGGCCCTCGTGCACATCATGCCCACCCTCATCATTCGCGGATTCTTGCCGGTCGTGTTTGAGGATGTTCCAGGTATCATTGCTCCGCTTCATACGATTCTGAGCATTTTCTTGGTGTACCAGATGGTAATCCTGATCAACCGAGCCGCACGTGCGGGATCGCACATCGTCGAGGAGCTTGACG
Source organism: uncultured Schleiferiaceae bacterium (assembly GCA_965657195.1). GTDB lineage: Bacteria > Bacteroidota > Bacteroidia > Flavobacteriales > Schleiferiaceae > TMED14. Next base: position 16,464 of record CBFHNK010000032.1, on the reverse strand, counting down.
CTTTTAAAGACAAACCTGTACGCACGGTCCTTTCGGTGGTGCAGTTCCTCACCTGGTTCATTGGCGTGTTGGCCGTGGTGTCGGCACTGACGCACACACCTTTGGCCAATATTTTGGGTGCGTTGGCCGGAGCGACCGCCATCTTTATTCTGATTTTTCAGGACGCCATCAACGGACTGCTCGCCAACTTTCAAATCGTACTCTACGACCTCATCAAGAAGGGCGACTGGATCACATTCGACAAATTTGGAGTGGACGGAGACGTGGTCAGCATCGACCTCACTACGGTCAAAATCAAGAACTTCGACAACACCATTTCGTCGGTTCCGGCCAAAGCATTTGTCACCGACTCGTTCATTAACTGGCGCGGAATGCGGCTCGCCCAAGTGCGCCGCATCAAGCGAAACCTCGTCATTGACCTCGAAAGCGTGGCCTTCGTCAGCGATGAGGTTTTGGCGGAATTCAAAAAAATTGAACGCGTTCGCCCCTACCTGACGGCGCGCGAACGCGAAATCGCGGCCCACAACGCCGAATTTGGAGTCGACAAGTCGCATCCGGTCAACGGACGCCACATGACGAATTTGGGCGTGTTCCGCGCCTACGCACACGCCTACCTCGAGGAGCATCCCAGCATTTCGAACGCCCACACGCTGATGGTGCGCCAGCTTCCGGCGACGGGCCAAGGAATTCCGCTCGAAGTGTACTGCTTCGCGAACACCATCGTCTGGACCGAGTACGAGGGCATCGCCAGCGACCTCTTTGACCACTTGATCGCGGCCGCTCCGAGCTTTGGACTGAACCTCTTCCAGGCTCCGACCGCTGCCAGCGTGCGGGGCGGAGGCTTGCCCTTCGAATGAGCCAGCCTGAACGCATTCTCGGCATTGACCCCGGCACCGTGGTGATGGGGTTTGGTGTCGTCGAACGCGTCGGAAGCGAGCTTCGCCTCGTCGACCTCGGTAGCGTCAAATTTGCCGCAAGCAAAGAATCCGTGGAGCGCCTTGGCGACATTCTCGCTTCGGTCGAAGAGCTCTTGGACCGCTTTCAACCCACCTCCCTTGCCGTGGAGGCGCCCTTTTTTGGTAAAAACGTGCAGTCCATGCTCAAACTGGGCCGCGCCCAGGGCGTGGTACTGAGTGCCGGACTCCGCCGCGGACTCACCGTTGCCGAATACCCTCCGGCCGTCGTCAAACGCCGCATTTCGGGTCGCGGAGCCGCTTCAAAAGAACAGCTCGCCGGATTCCTCGAGGCGATGTACAGCATACCCATCGACCCCAAGCGCGCTTTGGACGCCACCGACGCCCTTGCTGTAGCCACCTGCCATGCGCTCACCGTGCAGCGCACCGCAACCCTTTCTGCCGCCGGAGCCCTTCCCGCCAAAAAGAAGTCTTCGTCCAAGGCTTCCTCATCGTGGGCCAAGTTTTTGGCACAAAACCCGGATCGCGAAGCCTAGTTGGCTGAGATTGGCTCGTTAGCAAGTTTAGCTCGTTAGCTTGTTGCGCTTCGCGCTAGGGCCCCTTCGGGGCTAGGGGGCCTTCGGTGCTAGGGCTGTTGGTTCAGTTAGGGGAACCTAGGCTTTTTACCAACGAGCTAACCTTGCCAATCTTGCTAACGAGCCAACGAGCCAACGAGCTAACCTTGCAAACCTTGCTAAAGAAAAAAACCCGGCACCTCACAGCGCCGGGTCTCTTCCCCGCAGGGATCTTCAACACTGAGTTCGCCTTAGTGGCTCACTACTACGTTAAACTTCACATCGCGGTCGGCGCCTTTGGCGATGAAGACGTAGGCTCCGTTTGGAAGCGCCGTTACGTCCACCACCGCCTTTCCGTCGACGGCGTTGACTTGGTCTTGGCGAAGCACGAGGGCACCGGTGAGGTCTACCACCTCGAGGCTGCGCGCGTCAAATCCGCCGAGGTCGATGGTCACGAGCTGCTGCGCAGGGTTCGGGAACGGCTTGATGTCGTAGTACACCTCTTCGCCTACTCCGCTGGTGTTCTGCTCAAGAATGAGCTGCATGGTCGGAATCACGTTTCCGCTAAATCCGCGCACAAACCAACTGTTGTCTGAACGCACGAGTTCGCGGGGCTGCTCGCCGGCCATCTGGTCGTTGAGCTGGTAGGCTACGGCACCTGAGTGGTTGAGGTAGAGCGTCTGATCCGAAGAGTTGATGCACACGATGTAGCGCTGGTTGTCGTCGAGCTCAATCGGCTGCGTGAAGTAGTGCGAAACCATCTGATCTTGAGCGTTGGCCGTGTAGGTGTAGGTGTCGAGTGCCAACGGTGAAGTGTTCGTCACCGCGCAGTTCGGATCGTTGAGGTCGGTGAAGCTGTCGTACCATCCATCTACCGAAACGTCTACGGTGCGGCCAAGAATGGTGTCGGTATTGGACCACGCCGCCCAACGGACGCCCTTGAGCAGCATACGCGATGCATTGGGGTGTTGGAAGTTGATGCACATGCCCCACGACGAGGTGAACGACGACGACTGGTACGAATTGTTGTCGAGCGCATCCAAAGTGGCTGGGTCAACTCGTGCATAGCTGTAGAGGCTGTCGTTGATTACGGTCGCAAAGTCAATGTTGTTGTCGAGCGGGAAGTCGTCGGTTCCGGCAGTAAGGTTGTAGTTGACCTCGTAGGCACCAAGAGGGTACCCATTCAACTGAAACGGCGGGAAGCTGATGTAGCTCGAATCACCCGAGTTGAGCGGGAAGGATGCGGTCGACATGCTGTACACGGTGGTTCCGGCGCGCTTTACGCTTACGCTCGCAACCACGCTGCTTTGGTTGGCGGAACCGTCGTTCCGGCCCCAAAATCCGAGCTTCATTTTGAAGTCGGTTGAGTCCATGGCAAGCATTCCCGGTACAGCCAAAGCTGGAGGATAAATTGCTTCGGCGGGCGCGATGCTCATGTCATTGGGAAAGGCCCCAATCTTGTTGCCCAAGAAGGCCACTACCGTTTGGCCATTCAAGATGGCATTGAGTAGGTTGTCGCCGTCGGGACGCGCAATCATGGCAAACGGAATCGTTGCCAAGCCACCGTACACCCCAGGGGCCGCATTCAAGCCTGCGTTGTCGCGGTTGAACATGATTACCGCACGGGCTCCTGCTTTTTCAGCCAAGTAGACCTTGAGGCCAAATTCACAGGTTCCGCGAGCAATGAGGACAATTTTGCCGTTCAAGCGGTTGGTTTGCCACGCAGAGTTCGTGTCAAGGTTGCAGCCCTCGTACTTGAGCGGAATTCCCGGGTAAGCATTGCCGGTATTGGGATCGGTGCCCACCACGGTATTGATGCCAGCGGTGCTGTCGTCCATAACCACGACAGTGTCCAGAACGGCATCAGCGGGATCCAACAGGTCCGCCAATCCCCAACCAGCAACCGCACCATTGTTCGAGTGGGTAATGCCACCTTGGAGCGAACTCGGCGACATGATGTTCAGTACCACTTGGGCCTGAACTCCGGCACTGAGTGCCAGTGCACTAAAAAGGAGTAGGATTTTTTTCATTGCTATAGCGTTAACGTTTAGGACCTGTAATGTAAAAAAATTCCCAATACGCTGAACGCCAGCACGTGCTAAAAAATTTTATACCAAACGCTCGAGTGCCAAATGAAGTCGGTCGGCGATTGACTGCAGTTCTTCGGCGTCGAGCTGCAGTTTTGGGTTTGCAAAGTTTAGATCGGCCTCTGAACGCAGTGGAACTACGTGTACGTGGGCGTGCGGAACTTCAAATCCGAGCACGCTCAAGCCAACTCTGTTGCAGGGGATTTCGTGCTTTTGGGCTTCAGCGACACTGCGAACTAGGTCAAATACAGCCGCGTAGTCTTGATCGTCAAGGTCAAATACGCTGTCCACTTCGGTCTTTGGAACCACCAAGGTGTGCCCCACCGTTAAGGGACGAATGTCCAAAAAGGCAATGGCACGATCGTTCTCGGCAACTTTGTAGCAGGGAATCTCTCCGCGAATGATCCGCGTAAAAATGCTTGCCATGACTAGCGCTCTATGGTCACAACTTCGAGCTTCATAATTCCGCTCGGAACCTGAATGTCTGCTATCTCACCCGCCGCCTTGCCCAGAAGGCCCTTACCAATGGGCGAGTTCACCGAAATCTTACCCGCCTTGAGGTCTGCCTCTTGCTCGCTTACAAGCGTGTACTTCATCGTAGCCCCGTTGGCCGGATTGCGAACGGTCACCTTAGAGAGAATAAGCACTTTCGACGTGTCAAATTGGGACTCGTCGACAATACGCGCGTTGGCCACTACGTCCTCGAGCTTGGCGATCTTCATTTCGAGCATGCCTTGGGCTTCTTTGGCGGCGTCGTATTCGGCGTTTTCACTCAAGTCACCTTTGTCGCGCGCCTCGGCAATCTGCTCTGAAATGCGCGGGCGCTCCACGCTGCGCATGTGCTCGAGTTCTTCTTTAAGCTTCTTAAAGCCCTCAGGGGTGTAGTACGAAACCGACATAGTTCAATCGTTATAAATGCGGAAGACCCTCAAAAGAGGGCCTTCTGAGTAGTAAACCTAATACTTTTTACAATACAATGGCTGTGCCAACAGTGTGTACGCCTCCAAAAGCGGAGTTGGTCAATCGGTAGGCGTAACTCAAATCGAGCTTGCCGTCTCCCATTGGAATGTTGAACGTAAACCCAGCTGAAGGACCACTGAATGCCTCTGTAGCGACCCCATCAAAGCGGTTGTCAAACTGAGCCCAGCTGGTGCGGAGTGCAAAGAGCTCTTTGTAGCTGTACTCGGCGCCCACAGTGAACTGGTCCTTCTTGAACGAGTTCGAGATGAAGTTACCAGCTAGTGTGAGCTTTTGGCCCTTGGCTACAGTGAATCCCTTTGAAACACCAATCGACAATTGCGTCGGCAACTCGAAGTCCTCAGAGCGGCTCTGGAAGCTGCTGGTGTAGGTTCCGGTCGGAACAGGTAGCACCACGCTCAAACCATCACCTCGGTACGAGAACGAAGGTCCGATGTTGCGCATGGTAATTCCGAAGGCGAAGTCCTTTATGTTTTGAGGCACATACTGAACACCTGCATCAAAGCATACTCCCGTCGCCGCAAGGTTATTGATCGACGAGCTGTACAGCTTGATGTTAACTCCACCAAAAATGCTTTCAGTAAACTTCTTAGCGTAGGCAATACCAATCACGGTCGTCGAAGGCTTGTACGTACCAAGGCCTCCGTCGGGTTGGTCTTCAGTCGTGATTTCAATCTCTCCGTAGTTCATGCTCGTCATGTGGATTCCGAGTACGCCGCCGTTACCGGTTGGGGTTACAAGGCTGCCTGCATTGAGCTGGATTCCGCTACCCATAAGCCACTGGGTGTTGGCGAAGCCGAACTGCATACCGTCGATGCGCGCGATTCCTGCTACGTTGCCGTACAGCCCCTCGAAGCCCTTAACGTTAGCGGTGTTACCCTCACCCCAGCCCGAAGTACGTGCCCACGGGTTGATAAGAAGCTCTGCAGCACCTGCCGAACCAGAACGCGCGGGGTTGCCCGCAAAGGCAGCACTCGATGCGAGTACGGCAATACCTAATACAATCTTTTTCATCACTCAGAGTCGGTTAGAATCCAGTTGGGTTGAACGGACGGAGGGTTCCGAACCACTTAATCACGCGCTGTCCAATGCCTGGAGCGTCGATGTGGATCAGGTAAATTCCGCTCGCGATCGGCACCTGGTAGTTGTTGGTAAGATCCCAGAAAATCCAGGTATCACTGTTGTCTTTGCGGATCGTGCGCACGAGCGAGCCGTCGGTGCTGTAGATCGAAATCGTACAGTTCGGAGGCAGATTCGTGATTTTTACCGAGTTATCGTTTTGCGATGTTTCGTACTGGCTCATGCTGAAGTACGGGTTCGGTACGACACGCACTGTAGCAAGCGCCTCTTGAGCTGTTGCATTGTCACCCGTTACCGTCGCAGCGTTATCGAGGCTGAATTGGTACTTCGGATTGCCGCTGTTGCTGTTGTCGGTCACGTAGCGCTCGTACGGACGGGCCATACGAATCTTGACCCGAGCGCGCGAAGGCATGCCGTTGGGATCCGTCGTTGGTTTGTACAGGTCCGCTGTACCAAAGCGCGGCTCCATGAGTGGAATCGACACCCACATCAGCGACTTCGTCACCTTGTTGCGGCTGAGAATTGAGTTCATATTGCCGAAGTCACTAAACAGCGGGTTATCCTGCTCATTAGGGCCTGCATAGTTGATCGGAGTACGCGTCAGACCTTGCTGGAAGAACGGTCCAATGACGTACAGGTAGTGCTGACCACCGAAGCGGAATCCACCCGTCACAGGATCAGCGGGCTGAATGCGCTGGCGCGCTGTCGGGTTGAACTTCATGTCTGCTCCGTTGTCGCCGATCATCCAACTGTTCTCACCGAACACGAGGTTGAGTCGACTTCCGGTCTCGAGGTCGATGGCATATCCAGGGAACCAAGACCACCCCGTCACCGTGGTGCTGCGCGTTAGCTCGCCCGTTTGCATGTTGAGGTCCCATCCGAAGTCACTGCGCAAGCGCCACTTACGGGTCCCACCGGCATTTAGGGACTCGTCGTCGCCCATTTCCATTACCGGAACACGCGTCCATTGGGTCCAATCGTCCGTAAAGACAACGTCTACCGAACGAAGCTCAGTCGGACTCATGCGCGCCGTAAACGCACTCATTGAAGAGTCCGCTGGTCCCATTCCCCAGATCGTGTTGCCTGCGGTCAGACCACGACCTAAGAAGCTCGCGTACGCAAAAGGCCCCCAAGTTCCACCCACAATCGTTGAGAAACGTGCCTTGTCGTCACCTGGGAAGTCTTTGTAGTACGAACCTGGCGCGGTGCTCACTGAATTATTACCGGCCAACAACCAGTTGGTTGGGCCATAGTCGGCATCATCCTTCACTCCGCTCAACCATGCCTTGGTAGGGTCTTCGTACTCGATTCCGCTACTAATAATGCCTTGGTTTCGGGTATTCTCGATATCACCCCCCGGCGAAGGCTGATTCCGCACGTCCACAGAGATGCCTAGCTCAGGAATGATTTGCTCCACAAGGAACGAGATGCTACCGGCAGAGTTGGCAACCACATTACCCACGGAATCTTTGATGACCCATGTTGCATTGGCATTCACACCACTAAACTCCATGGTGAATGTGCCCGCTTGAACGCGAAGTGGGTCGACCACTTTGATGTTCACCGGTCCAAAACCGGGGCGGTAGGTAGGCATATCCAAACGGAAGTTCTCAATAATGAATGCCTCGCTCTCGGCGTCCAACTCGAGTGCAGTTCCACCGTTACCCATACCCTCTACACGGGTGATAATTGGAGCATCACCGTACTTAGCGCGCTGCACGGTGCCGTTCGCCTCAGCTTGAACTTGGTGCGGAATAGCGAGGTACTTCTTCACGTTGTTGCGGCCTGCCAAGTAGGGACGACGCTGACCGTTGGGCGAAAGTACTTGGTCAAATGGCTCGTACTCGTTGTGCGCGTAGGCCACTACGGTGAAGTAGTAGTTGCGGTGGTTCACCAAACGACGGTCGGTACCCGTAGCAAACGCGTCTTCGGTTACGTGGAACGAAGTTTGGATTCCGTTGTCGTTCGACTGAATGGTCATGTCCTGCGGCATGAGCAATTCAAGGTCGGGATCCAGTTCCCAGTTGATCAAACGGGTTATGCCGTTCTTAAGGTCGCACTGAGCAATCAAACGCGCCTGACTCGGGTCGTAGCGGTCTGCAACAGATACGTTCTCGTTCTTAAGCTGGTAGATCTGGAAGCCCTCAAATTTGTACGTGTTGTCAGCGAACGGAATCAATGGATCCACCTCTTGGTAGTCGTACTGATCGTTGTTTTGGCCTTCGCGGTACGACAGCATTAGTACAACGCCACGGTCAAGCTCTTGAATCTCCATATCTGGAGCATCAGGGCCATTGAGGATCTGGAAGCAGTTGTCAAAGAGGCTTTGTGCCTTGTCGTCGGCAATGATCACGCGTTCCACAGAGAACAAGGGACCTGGATCGTTGGTGTTACGTGCCCAAACAGCTCCCGTCGTAATGAAGTTGAGCGCACCAGGAGCAAGTGAGAACGGACCCGCATTGTGCAGTCCGCGCTTGTCTTGCTGGTTGTCTGGAGACTCGTACCAGTTTTGCGGTGCAACCGGTTCAGTTACCCCGGTAGTATCGAATGTTGAACCCGGGTAGGCGAAGAGTGTAGCGAGACCCGTTCCGTCTTGGGTGAAGCCGTCGCCGTTGCCGGTACATCCAGGACCACATGGGGTCTCCACCACCAACGGGTTACCGTTCTTCCAGCGCGACTGCATGTAGTTGTAAAATTCTGAGGCGTTGTTGGGGTTGCCCGAAAACGCCGAAGACGTATTGTTGTAGTACATGAAGCCGGACATGATGATGCGCTCGTTTACGCCGGTCACGGGGTTCTCAGGAATACAGTTGCCTTGGTCGTCGCGAACTCCGTCAATACAGCCGTCGCGGTCGTTGTCGCGGCCGTCAAAGTAGTCGGCAAACGGACCCTGGAAGAAGTCAAAACCAATCGCAGGTGGGTTTACGCCGTATCCAATAGGACCTTCGTCGTCAATGTCGGCATTGTAGACGTAACCCAATCCGCGGGGAATGTCGCTACCAATGATGTCGTCGAGGTAGTTGCCCAAATCCGCATCAAACCACGTCGAGAAGTAGGTGTTCGTAAGGCGGAACGTCGACTTGTTAATAATGCGGTAGTTGTTGAAGGTCATGTTGTTGATCTCGTCGTTCGTCGCAAAGGCAAAGGCCTGTGCGCGAATCTCGAAGCCCATGGCCCCAGCGTTGGTCTCGGTATGCACGTTACCGCGGTCGTTGTAGACCCACCAGATTGTTTGGTCACCGTAAAGGACATCGGTCTCTTTGAGGCGGCAGTCGTAGGCACGGTCAAGGTCGTAGGCGGGGTAGTCCTCGTTGTAGTCGTAGCGGCCATCGCCATCAAGGTCGATGAACGGGGCAAGTGTGTACGGAAGCTCACCCTCAGCTCCGTGTGCCGGCCATTCCTTGATGATGTCGGGAATGCTTCCTTCGTAGCCGGGGTACTTGACAGCAGGGTCACAGTCGGGGTCATTCTTACAAAGGATCCAGCCGCGGTGGGTCTCGACCTGCTCACGGGTGATAATCCAGTGGCGGTCGTACTTGTCGCAGACATCCTTAGTGATTGACGCGAGTCCATCTGTGGAGAGCGGGCCCGGCCAATAGTCGTTACCCTTCTGGCGGTACGTCATCGCAGCCATTTTAAGCTGGTTACCCTCATCAAGTCCACCTAGCCAAAGTGATCCGGCAAACATCGAGTGGCGGTTGCTGCCTTTCGGAACTTCGTAGCGGGCCGTATTGAGGTCCCACCACATATCACCACCACCGAGAATGGTCGTCCGAACGTTGTTGATGTTCAAATCTGACTGTGCACGCGATGGCTGGCAAAGTTCCTCAACCGTCTTGTTGGAACGGGTAGTCTTGCCAGAAGTAGTGCCTACGTCCTCGCGACCGAGAACCACTAGACTTGCCAAAGAGGCGGCTAGAAAGAGAATGTGCTTGTTCATAATCAAGATAAAACTTTATTACAGACCAATCCGAACACCGAGGCGAATCAGGCGTGGGGTTGAAAAGTTGGTTGGGTTGACCATTCGGATCGTATACAGGTCTGAAAACGCTTGCGCATTGGCCGTAAAGGCAATGGACTGCTGACCCTGGGGCGAAGCGAGGAAGCCATCGTCATCAGGTGATCCAGTGTAGGGGTAGACACTAAGAATGTTGGCGGCATTGAGCACGTTAAGCACTTGAACGTAGAGTTCAAAGTTGTTCTTGTTCTTATTGAAGTTCCAAACCTTGTTCGCCGTCAGGTCCATGCGGAACTGCCATGGCAAACGTGAACCATTCAACAGACCTACCACCGGAGTAGCTGACTGCGTGATGCCGTAGGCACGCACACGACGTGAGTATGGGAATCCTGAACCTGCAGTCGTCAAAAGGTTGACACCGGCATTCTCAAACACCTTAACCTTGCCCCAAACTGGACCGTTGTAGTCCGTTCCTTGGCCGTAGCGGAAGTCGATGTTGCCCGACAGGTTGTGACGCTGGTCGTAGTCCAAAGGAATGATGTAGCGAATGTTCGGAAGGCCGGTACGTGCAAGTGAAAGGCCCGACTCAGCTCCGGATCCCGTTCCGTCCGCGAACGTCAACGAGTACTGGGCGTTCATCTGAACGTTGCCTACACGGCGCAAGTCGTACTGGAAGCTAAATCCTTTAGAGGTTGTGAAGTCGCGGTTTCCGAAGGTCACGTAGGTCGCAGGGTAGGCCTCAGTCACAGAAACAGTCTGAATGAGGTCGCGGTATTCGCGGTAGAACGCATTGATTTTCAGCGCGCTTCGATCACCTAGCATCTGGCGGAAGCCAATCTCGTACTCCGTTTGCTTCTGAGGAAGTAGTTCGGGATTATCGACTGTAGCGGCATTACCAAACACCAAGTTCACGTAATCAAATGGGTTGAATCGCGACTGTGCGGCCGACGGACGCTGCACGAGAAGGTCGTAGTGCGCAAAGAATTCCGCCACATCTGAAATGGGGAACTGGAACGAAATACGTGGGCTCACCGTCACTTGAGGACGGTAGTCGCGGAATGAATTGGCATTGAGAACTGGAGAATTGGGGTTCGTAGGGTCCGTAAACGCCTCTTCAAAAATCCAAGGCTTCGCCTGACCACCCGACAAGTTAGCAATTACCGTTGGGTTGGGCTGGGGAGATCCGTCTGCATTGAACCAATCAAAGCCGTTGCGGTAGCCTACGATGCGACGTGGATTTTTGATGTCGTCCACGTAGACCATGTAGTCATCGCCCATTGAAGTGGGAATATCGCTACCCTCAAGGCCGCCACGCGCGTTGACATCAGCCACAGTGTGTGCAGGAAAGAGCGAGAACGGATCCTTAAGTACAGGTTGGTTGGCATCGTAGCGGTCCACGCGCACACCCACGTTGAAGAACAGGTCTTCGAACGTGAACTGGTCCTGGATGTAGCCTGCCATGTAAATTGGCTGGAAGGCACGTACCGGGTACGTACGGTTACCAGTGGCATCTACCGCGGTAAAGAAGTCATTAAGTGTTGGGTTGCCGGTGAGCAATTGACCCATGTAGTCGTATCCGAAATAACTTACAAAAGCCGCACCACCGGGGTTTACCAATTCTTGCGCCGAGAAGAGTGACAAGCCACCAAACTCCTGGAACTGCTCTGGGGTAATGTTGTCGGTATCCAGAAGCTTTTGGTCGCTTCCGTTCGGATCCCAACCTAGCGCAGTACGCAGCTTGCGGTCAAACGTCCGTGGCTTTGTCAAGTCAATTGCGCGGTTGTAAAAAATGGTATCCTGAAAGACTCCATCTCGGTAGATCAAGACGGGATTCTCAAGATCGAGCTCACGCATGTGATCGTTCTGGAGGTTGCGCATTAAGGTCCAGAGCGAAGCGGCCGCTACGCCGAAACTTCGGTCAAAGCGCTGTTCGTACTCAAGACCAGCAATCAGGGAGTGACCCTTAATGTCAAAGTTGGTCGAGGCAGTGATACGGTACTGCTCGTTTTGACTGTATCCGTAGCCCGACTGAACCGCTCCCACGTTGCCGAAGAGGCCGTAGACGTCGTACGGACCTTGACCGTTGAGCAGGCCTCCACCTTGCTGGATGTTGTTAAGGTTAGCGCTGTTGTTGGCAATCAGCCCTGAATTGACCAGGCTGTAGTACGATGAGGTGTAGTTTGCCAAGATGGGGTTGTACTGCGACGGAGTAAACGCAATACCAGTATCGAGGTCAAGCAGTTTGCGCCACGCCGTGATTCCCGTCTTTTCGTCGGTTCCAAATCCGTACAAACCGATGCGACCCGTTTCAAACTGGCCTACGTGCCCGTAGCGGAAGATGTTGTCGCCGTGGTTGGGGTCGTAGTTTTTGAAGTTGTTGCGCGTGTAGTCAGCCTGAATGGTGTAGAACGCGTTTTGAATGAGGCTGTTGTCGCTGCTGCCGAACTGCTGCGTAAAGCGAACGTAGCCTGAGAGGTCGCGCTGCTCTGAAGCACCATTGTTGTCGTAGTTCATCAGCGAGTGGAAGAAGCTTCCGTTGCGGCCGTTTGAGTAAAACGCACGTCCACCGAGCACAAGATTGGTCTTCTTACCCGTCTTAATGTTGATGTTACCCGTTGCGCGGAACACTTGGTTTGCCACGTTTAGTCGGGTAGGGATCGTCTCGAAGGCGTCAGCCCCGAGTAGCTCAGCACGGCGAATGGTACCCAGACCTGTTGCGGTCGGAACCAATGGATTGGCCTGCAAGTCCGCGAGGACGTCATCTTTAATCTTGTAGACGGGAGTCGCGTACGGACGACCTACACCGGTGTACGAGAATTCCGTTGCCAAGAGGAAGCCCACCAACGGAGCCGTCTTTGCCTTGTTGAACAACAGCGGACCACCGAGGGTCAAACCTGCGAGGTGGTAGTTGTTGCGGTCAAAAAGAGCTGAAGTCACGTATTCCACGGTACCGAAGTAGCGGGGGCTTGGGCCTTTGGTTGTCGTAGAAATGACACCACCCGTTACGTCACCGTACTGGGCAGGTACACCACCGGTGATGACCTCGGTAGACTGAATAGCTTCACGGGGAAGGTTGATGTCACCGCGCATCTTTACACCGTCGACAAACACGACGTTGGCGTCTCCACGACCACCGCGAAAGAAGGTACCGCCACTGCGCTCGTCCTGAACGACACTCGCGGTCTGCGCAAGTACGGCATTGACACCACGGCCGGCGAGGTTGCGAATTTGTTCGGCGCCAAAGCTCTGGGCAGTTTTACCCTTTTCGATCAAGGGCGCCTCGTACTTCGCGACTACATCTATGGCCCCGAGTTCCACGCTCGAAGATGCCATGGCGAACTTCAATTCGGTCGGACGGCCGGGGTTGATTTGCACACCCGTGAAGGTCACGCTATTATAGCCAAACACTTCGCAGACTACGGTGTAGGTGCCGGGCTGAATCGGATTGATGTTGTAGTTGCCGTCGAAGTCAGAAGTGCCCGCTGTGACCTTATACTGACCGGATTTCACAGTAATCTGAGCCTGGGCAATTTCTTCTCCAGAGGTTTTGTCCTTGACGGTTCCGCGGAGTGAACCAGGTCGGGCTTGACCCCACACCAAGGTGGAAGCTCCGAGGATGAGCGCGAAGAGGGCGTAGCGTAGACGCATAAGCAAAGCGTTTTTAGGTGGATCCGTTGCGAATCGAAAGGCTAAAATAACGAAGAATTAATGTGGTTAAGCAGGTCGGACGTAGGTTTGTTCCGATTATGGGCAATAAAATTTACTTATGGCTCGGGTTGGCTTCGATAATTGCCTGCGACGGAACGAGCAATCGCCACCCCGTTCCCTATGTTTTTGTCAATGAATCCGTATTTGTGAATAGTCCCTCGGCCTTTGATTTACAGTTCGTTGGCGGAACCCACATTCGCACGGATTGGGGCCACGGCGGGCTTGTAATCTACCGCCGCACCAACTTCGGGGATGCCAACGACTTTGGAGCATACGACCTTCGCTGTCCCAACCACGTTTCGATGCCCTGTGGGGCCGCCACAGTTGTGGATGGATTGTATGCTGAATGTGGCTGCGACAACCAGCGCTTTCTCTTATTTGACGGAAGTGCCACCGACGGCAGCACTACGTGGGGGCTACTGCCCTACCAAGTTCAATTTGACGGAGTCCGTCTGACGGTCAGCAACCTTTAAGCGACGCTGAGGCGCTTAAGGTGGCGCACATGGGCTCCAAGGGCATCCGCAAACGTGCGAAACTCCTGGTACTGAACGTTGAATTCTGCACACGTCTCTTTCACAATGCGCGAAATATCCGGGTAGTGCACATGGCTGATGCGGGGAAACAAGTGGTGCTCAACCTGATAGTTAAGGCCTCCGAGCAACCATGTGAGGATGCGGCTGCGCGTGGCGAAGTTCGCCGTAGTCTGTAGCTGGTGCACCGCCCACTCGGACTCAATCTGTGCGGGATCCGCAAGCTCTGACTTGGTAAACGTGGCTCCTTCGACCACATGGGCGAGCTGAAAGACCACACTCAGTGACAAGCCCGTAATGGCGGTCATAATGAGGAATCCGAAAAGCCACGGGAAAAATCCGAGGACGTAAATGGGAACGATCGCAACCATGGTAACGTGAATGGCCTTCCACCCCCAAAAGCCAATGTGTTCCGCAAGCGACAGCTTGCGAATGGGTACGACACCCACTTTGCCGGTGAAGTACTTTTTGAAGTCGGTGAACGCTAGCCAGTAGATGTAGAGCAAGCTGTACAGTGCAGGCCAGTAGTAGTGCTGAATACGGTGAATGCTTTTGTGGGGCTGGGTTTCGGCCATGCGAATCATTCCGCCTGCCTCAATATCGTCGTCTACCCCGTCAATGTTCGTGAAGGTGTGGTGAATGGTGTTGTGCTTGTTCTTCCACATTGCGACGCTGGCGCCAAGCATACTGAGCGTGTGGCCCGCCAGCGAGTTGAGCCACTCGTACTTGGAATAGCTACCGTGCGCTCCGTCGTGCATGACGTTGAACCCGATGGCCGAGGTGAACAGACCTAGAATGATCCAAAATGGAAGTCCAGCCCAAAAGTTCGCACCGAAGTACAGAATAGCAGCGTAGGATGCAAAAAAACCGACAAGAAGGACGCCAGTTTTAGTGTACAAGCGCAGGTCACCTTTAGAGGACTTATTGTGGTCCTTAAAGTACTGATTGACGCGTTGGGTCAAAATTTGAAAAAACGGCTGACCCGCAGTGTGGGTCGCAAATCGGGGCGCTTTGAATGCGGACGTAGACATAGGTGCAAGTTAAGGCTACTTTCGTGCCAACTTGTTGAAGCCCTTGGTCCATTGTCCACACCGGACTGCTCAGAACAATGCCGAGGCGATTTGCTCGGTCTCGTCCGCCTTGCTCATCGTGTAGTAGTGAAGTACGGGTACTCCCTTGTCCATCAGCTCTTTAGACTGTGCAATGCACCACTCTACCCCTACCTGCTTTACCGCTTCAGGCGTTTTAGCCGCTTCAACGGATTCGATTAAATCGTCCGGCAAATTCAAGTGAAAATTGCGCGGAATACTCTGCAATTGGCCCTTGGCGGTCAGCGGTTTGAGGCCAGGAATAATAGGTACCGTGATACCCAATGCCCGGCAGTCGTCTACGAACTTGAAGTAGTGGTCGTTGTTGAAAAACATTTGGGTGACCACAAACTCGGCGCCCGCATCGACCTTGGCCTTGACGTGCTTCAGATCGGCCTTGAGGCTCGGGGCCTCAAAGTGCTTTTCGGGGTAACCTGATACTCCGATGCAGAAGTTACTCGGGTTCGAATTTTGCACCTCGTCGTAGAGGTACTTGCCTTGGTTGAGATTTTTGACTTGTCGAAGCAGGTCTATGGCGTAGGCATGGCCGTGGGGCTCGGGGACAAAGCTTCCCTCACTCTTTAGCGCGTCGCCCCGCAGCACGAGCACGTTGTCGATTCCGAGGTAGTGCAAGTCGATGAGGGCGTACTCCGTCTCTTCGCGCGAAAATCCGCCGCAAATGATGTGCGGAACCGTGTCGATGTGGAACTTGTTCTGGATGGCGGCGCAGATGCCGACGGTTCCGGGGCGCTTGCGCGTGTGCACCTTTTGAAGCAGCCCGGATTCGTGCTTTTTAAAGATGTACTCTTCGCGGTGGCTGGTCACGTCGATGAACTTCGGGCCGAACTGCATGAGGCGCTCGATGGTTCCGAAGAGTGAATCAATGGTGTTGCCCTTGAGCGGGGGCAGCACCTCAAAACTGAAAATGGTCTTGCCGTTGGCGGCGGCGATGTGGTCGGTTACTTTCATCTTTTTAGCAACTAGTTTCTGGTTTCTAGTTAATTAGGGGGCTGAGCCAGCGTTCGGCTTCGGCGAACGGAATTCCGCGCCGTTGGGCGTAGTCCGCAACCTGGTCGCGGTCGATTTTGGCAAGTCCGAAGTACTTGGCCTCGGGGTGCGCGAAGTAGTATCCGCTGACCGCGGCCGTGGGGTACATGGCCTTGGATTCGGTGAGGTGAATGCCGGTATGGCGCTCGGCGTCAAGTAGTTCGAAGAGCAAATCCTTCTCAAGGTGGTCCGGGCAGGCCGGGTAGCCGGGGGCCGGACGGATTCCCTGGTACTCCTCGGCGATCAGTGCGTCGTTGGGGAGCTGTTCGCCGGCGGCGTAGCCCCAGAATTCAGTGCGAACGCGTTGGTGGAGGCGTTCGGCAAAGGCCTCAGCGAGGCGGTCGGCCAGCGCCTGAAGCATTAAGGCTCGGTAGTCGTCGTTGGCGTCCTTGAAGACTTGGGTGCGCTCGTCCACTCCGTGGCCTGTGGTCACCGCAAAGAGTCCGAGGGTGTCGCTGCCCGCGGGGTCAATGAAGTCCGCCAAAGCCATGTAGGGCTGGCCCTCAGCCTTTTGGCCCTG
>CBFHNK010000031.1:0-18738 GCA_965657195.1 uncultured Schleiferiaceae bacterium | reverse complement strand
TGCCTTCGGTTGGCCAAGAGCGGTGGCGGATCTCCGTTAAAGGGATTCGATCGTCCAATCGTTTGAGCTGCCATCCCGAATGCGCGAACCACCGACCGATCCCCATAGCGAATCCGTATGCGGTCCATTGCTTCACTTAAGCGGTGACCCCGATCATCCAGCTCAAAAAGACCAAACTGCTCCCCTCCCCCAACGAGTCCACTTAGGCGTACCCCCACCAGCCGTACGCGCTGCCTTCGGTCGTGAAGTTGGCGAAACAGTCCCTCGGCAACGTCAAGCAGTACGCGATCTGAAGCCGTGTAGGGTATTTGACGCTGTTTGGACACGGTCTGAAAGTCCGCGTAGCGAATGCGAACCGCCACATTGCTCGTGAGGCGATGACCCCGCCGCAATTGGAACGCTAGATTTTCAGTCATGGCTGCTAAGAGCCCGCGGAGCTTGACTTCATCCAAGGTGTCTTGCTCAAAGGTGCGCTCTGTGGAAATCGATTTTCGTTCGTGAACAGACTTGACGGGGCGGTCGTCGACTCCGTGGGCCTTGTTCCAAAGGTCCAACCCCGGCTTGCCAAGCACTTGGTACAGGAGCTCTGATGGCATTTCTTGAAGCGTCGCTATGCGCTGAACCCCCAGCACCCGTAAGGTTTGGTAGGTCTTCTCACCCACCATCGGAATCTTTCGCACCGACAAAGGAGCCATAAACGGGCGCTCAACACCGCGAGGAACATGGCGGTGGTTGTTGGGCTTCGCCTCACCGGTAGCCACTTTAGCTACCGTTTTGTTGGTTGACAATCCAAACGAAATCGGAAGCCCTGACTCGCGAATAATGCGCTCACGAAGCTCTTGGGCGAACTGGTACGTCCCGAAAAAGCGATCCATTCCGCTCAAATCGGCATAAAACTCATCGATGGAAGCCTTCTCGAGCACGGGAACTGCCTCGCGAACAATCTCTGTCACCACATTGGAGTGCTTGCTGTACTCCATGGAATTTCCGCGCACCACTACCGCCTCGGGACACAGTTCGCGCGCCATGCGCATAGGCATACCTGAACGCACTCCAGTGCTGCGAGCTTCGTAGCTGCACGCAGCTACTACACCTCGATCACTTAGTCCCCCCACGAGAACGGGAACCCCATGGAGCCGACGGTCCATGTGCCGCTCGACCGAGACAAAAAAGCTGTCGAGGTCCATATGAAGCACTACGCGATCCACCGTGCATCAAGCCACATTTTGGTTCAGCGAGCGGCGTAGCGCGTGCACTTCACTCTGCAAGTTCTCAAGCCGCGCTAAAATCACTTGATCCATACTTGGTTTTGCGTTCAGGTCTAGCTGAATAAAGCCTTGAACCTTCCACACCTCAATCAACTCATCCACATGTACGCTGTACGGACTGTAGATCGGGTTGTCCGACACGAGATCTACGCAACCATTCTCTGCGATTCGGTTGATTGCACGCTTAAATACGACCCCCTGCTCTTGCGTCAAGAACACGTAGAGCTCGTTCGTCTTGATGCTGCGCCAATCCTGGACGTAGCTCGAAATCACATAGGACCCTGACACCACAGGAAGCATGCTATCTCCCTGAATCTGAAACACCCTACGCGTCTCTTCTTGAGCAAACTCCGGTAGGGGAATTCCAAACTGCGGAAGGGCTTCAATAAAGTCCAAATCCCCATAGCCACCTAAGTACCCTGCAGCGGCCTTGACTGGAACTACCGTGACGCGTTCGCGCCCTGTGTCAGAATCCACTGCCACCGTGAGAATTCGAAGCTTTTGACCCGAAAGCTCCTGAGGCGACCTCGCCTCGCCGAGCACAAGTGAATCGATGCTGCACGCAAAGAGCTGGGCCATCGCCTTAAGCGTATCAAGCTTGGGCTCAGCCCTACCCTCTTCGTAGGAGCCCACTTGAGCACGACTGATGCCGAGTCGATCTGCGAGCTGAGACTGAGTCCAACCCTTTGCCTTTCGATGGTTTTTTAGGTGTTCCGCGAGTGTCATGTTTCAAAAATTAGTATGCTAATATAGTTAGCATATTTGAATGGCGCAAATTTTTTTAGATCGGAGATCCAGCCATAGCATGCCCCGCAATCCAACCCGTTGTCCACGCAGCCTGAAAGTTGAATCCTCCCGTAAGCGCATCAATGTCAAGAACTTCTCCCGCAAAATAGAGACCCGGAGCGATCCGACTCTCCATAGTCGAAAACGAAACTTCGCTCAGTGAAATTCCGCCTGCAGTTACAAATTCATCTTTATTGGTTGACTTCCCTACGACCGTGAATGCGGATTCTGTGAGTACTTCAGCCCACTTGCGAAGTTGCGGCTTTGAAAGGTCCGACCAGTTCGCGGAGTCGGGAATGCGCGCAAACACACCAAGGCTGCGCCACAGGCGAAGTGGAATTCCGAACATTGCATTCGAGAGCACGCGCTTGCGCTGGTAGCTCACGTCCTTGCGCAGCGCGTTGAGTTCCTCGATTAGGTCTTCATTCTCAAACTGCGGGAGCCAATTGACATACACCGTAAAACGATGGTCCTGATCTGCCATCCAACGTGCACCAAACGCGCTCAATTTCAGTACAGCCGGACCACTGAGTCCCCAATGGGTAATGAGCAATGGGCCTTCGGTCTCCAATCCGCCCACCGGGACGGTTACGCGCACATTGGACACCGACACGCCCGAAAGCTCTGCCAAGCGCGGGTCGCGAATATTAAAAGTGAAGAGCGAGGGGGCGGGCGGCACAATGCGGTGACCAAGTCCCGAAAGCACATCCCAAATCTTCTTGCTCGAGCCTGGAGCCAAAAGCACGCGGTCCGCGTCAATCGAAGCTCCGCTTTCGAGCTCTATGCGCCACATTCCGGAATCGAGGCGTGCTAAATTCTTAAGCCCAGCTTGAGTTTCACGGATAACGCCGGCCGCGTCGGCCATTGATTCGAGGCATTGAACAATGGTCTCGGAATTATCGCTCACCGGAAACACGCGGCCGTCGGACTCAACCTTGAGTTCAACTCCGCGGTCCTCAAACCATTCCATGGTGTCGCCGCAGGCAAAACGAGTAAAGGGGCCGAGCAGTTCCTGCCCTCCCCTTGGGTAAAACTCCACGAGTTCACGCGGATCAAAGCAAGAGTGAGTGACGTTGCAGCGTCCACCGCCCGAAATGCGCACTTTACCGAGGTACTGTGCGGATTTTTCGAGCAAAAGAACACGGGCCGAAGGGTTCGCTTCTGCTGCAGCAATTGCGGCAAAAAAACCTGCAGCTCCGCCACCCACTACCACTAAGCATTCTGCCATAGTGCAAAGGTAGCCCGAAGCTCACCAA
This sequence comes from uncultured Schleiferiaceae bacterium, assembly GCA_965657195.1. Classification (GTDB taxonomy): domain Bacteria; phylum Bacteroidota; class Bacteroidia; order Flavobacteriales; family Schleiferiaceae; genus TMED14. The sequence goes on along the minus strand of CBFHNK010000031.1, from coordinate 15,428 downwards.
TACGACGGCACGTCGGACTTTCGGTATACTTCGATGAGGCGATTGGGCTTCTCAAAGTAGTGAATGTCGTAGATGCCGTAGATCATGGTTCCGTCCTCGCGCAGTTCAGACTCTGTGACGGACTTAATCTGAAAGCCATAGACCAAGAGTTCGTCTTTTGGAATTTCAGAGACTCCAGCCTGCATCACACCAGAAAGAATCTCGTAGTTGCGACGGAGCTTCTTGTGGGTCAATCGCGTGAGTCGCGCATTGTGCACTGCTCTGTTGTTGTGAAAGTCATTTCTACAGTGGTCGTCGCAGTATTTCTTGTCCGCACGACCGTACACAGGTAGCCCACAATTCAGGCAAAAACGATTATTAGAGAGTTTCATAATTAAAGTTTAGGTTAAAGAGTGATAAAAAACTTGATTCCGAAATTATGTAAACAATTGTAACATCAAAACAAACCAACGGCTAGAGGTGTCATTTGTTAATAAATTCTCGTTCATACATTTAGATACGGCTACAGCACTGAGTTTAGATGATGTTTGTACTGTTCAACTTAATTAACAATTGTAACAATCATGAAAAACAAAGTCCAACTTATCGGCTATCTCGGCCAAGACCCCGAACTGCGCACTTTTGAAAACGACGTCGTTCGAATGAAGTGCTCCATTGCCACCCATGATCGTGTCAAGAACGCCGAAGGCACCTACGACGACCGCACGACGTGGCATAATGTGGTACTCTTTAATAAGGTTGCGATCCGAGCGAGCAAGATTCTCAAGAAGGGTGATCTCGTCGCATTCGAGGGTCCCCTATCCTACCACACCTACACCAATGCAGACGAGCAGCCTATAACCCGAGCAGAGGTTATCGTTCGCGATTTCGCTTATCTAGGGAGCACTGCAGCCAAATCGCGTAGCGAAGAGGTTGCCGTAGCGTAGAGCTCAGCAGTAGTCCAAATGGGGCGCTGCGTAAGCAGGTTGAAGTCAACGTGCGCAACCTCAATGCACTGGTACGGACAAAGGTCCTCGGCCGATTCAACACGCTCGATACCTGAAACGTAGCCCCCAACTTGGACAACTTCCCAAAGCTTCCAGTAGCTAGACTGGGTTCCGCTTTTGAGTTCGAAATCGCAGCCATCTGAGGCATTGTAGGGTAAGTCGAGGTAGTGTGCCGAGCCCTGATCATCTGGGCTAAGGTGTGCATCGGTATGGCACAGTAGTTTGAAAAGCGCCTGCCCTACCTCAGATCTGGACGCATCGCCCAAAGCAATACCCGTCTCTACAGTCACTGTCGGAATGCCCAATTCTTGAACCCATTCACCAAATGCCGTGGGGTAGTAGGATTCGTCGAACCGAGCATAGCCCCAATCCGGACGAAGTTCGCGCATCCAAAGGGACAGACTTCCAGCCCATGCAATCGCGAGCTCAGGCTGCGTGGACACTGTGCCCTTCAATGCTGCCGGAGCAAGAATACTCAAGCTGCTCGGCTTACAGATGCCCGTTGGATGAAAAATACTCCGCTGGTCGTGAAGGTTGAGCGCAAGTTCGAAGTGCGTGGACTGGAGTACCGACTTGAGTGCGTCTGATTCCAAAGGGCCGGCTTGCCGTGCGCACCGATTAAGGTCAACTCCGTCAATCGTAAGGCGGGAAAACGCATCAATTCCAGTGGGATTTACCATCGGGACCAACGTCCAATTGTACGTGGGGGCTCCGCGCCGAATAAATTGAATAAGTGCTTCAAAACCAGTAGGCTCGTTGCCGTGCATCATTGCCCAAGCGACCCGAGATCGCGAGTACTCGGGCTGCGGATGCGTTGCAACCCAAATTGGGAGGCATTCGGGGGGCGCCGCATTGTGGAGTTCCCAGCCACCCTCTTGGGCAGCTTCGTGAAGTCGCCGTGTTCGCTCGCTAAAGTTTTGGTAACGCATCGCACCAAATGTAGTTACGATCGCGTGCTACCTTACCGCCATGAAATCGACATTATTTAGCGCATTAGTACTGCTTTCGAGCCTTCAAATTTCAGTATTTGCTCAGCAAACTGAGGTGTCGTTTGCGGTCGGAAGCTGTGCGGAACTAAGTACCCCTGAACGCGAAGAAATTTTCACGTCCATCTTGGCGAAAAAACCCGAGTTCTTTTTTTGGCTGGGCGACAACACCTACTACAAAAGTTCCGAGTGGAACGACAGCACGTTAATGGCTGAGGCTTGGACGCGCAGGCACGCGAGCCCGCCATTGGCAGCAATGATGTCGGCGATTCCGCAACGGGCGATTTGGGACGACCACGACTACGGTCCCAACGATGGAGACAGTACGTATTCCCTTCGCGAAACGAGTGCCAAGATCTTTAGTTCTGTTTGGAACGACACACCGTTCAATTACACTAAATACCACGACCTTAGGTGGGTAGAGCGCAAGGGCGATGTAGTTTGGATTGGTCTTGATGACCGCACCCATCGAGGCCCGGTCGGAACACAGGTTCTCGGACGCGGGCAGCTCGACTGGCTCTCGTCAGTTCTCGAGGCTCACGCGGATACACGGGTGATTTTTATTGCCGTGGGTTCGCAAGTACTCAACCTGTCCCCAAGTTTTGAAAATCTAATTCGCTACCCCAAAGAGCGTTTGGAATTATTGGATCGCTGCGCCACAGCCAAGGCTCAAGTGGTCTTTTTGACCGGCGACCGCCACCACGGCGAGATTGAAGAGTTGACCCACAAGGGTGTGCGACTCATCGAAATCTGTTCATCCCCACTGACTTCGAAGGTGTTCCCCCCGCGGAGTCCCGAGACCGAGCAAAATACCACCATCGTGGGACCACCTATTTCAGAAGCGCACTTCACGTGCATCAATGTCACCGAAGATGGTCTATTTGTTGAATTTTTCAACACTCATGGTGAAACAATTGTAAACGTTAAATACGGATTGTAAATTTGCGGTATGGAAAGCATACCCTCAGAAAATCAACGATTTAAGGATTGGCTTGACCGTCAGCACCGACCGGCAAGTTCTGTAGCCAAAGATCTTGGAGTTTCGCGTGCGGTGCTTTCGCACATACTTAGTGGACGTAACAAACTCAGCTTGAGCGTGGTGCAGTGTGCCGCCCGAGCGTTCGACGATTTTGACATGGAGTACGTGGTGCTGGGTCGAGTAGTTGCACAACCAAAGGCTCAGCCCGTAGCACACCCCCCAGCTTCGTCGTTGCCTGTGCGCCAGAGTGGCTACGATGAACTCATTTTGATCCGCGACGGCAAGTTCCGCGTACTCGCGCCCGAGCAGGCGTAAACCTTTGCGGCCGGATTCGGTTGAAAGGGTATGTACAAAATTGAACGCGAACAGTTTCTGCCCATTCCGCTCCAAGAGGCATGGGATTTTTTTTCATCGCCGAGCAACTTGGCTAAGATTACGCCTACGAGCCTTGGCTTTGTCGTGCACGGAAACGTGCCCGAGCGCATGTATCCTGGGCTGTTTATTCAGTACACTGTCTCTCCCCTCCTCGGAATTCCAATGCGCTGGGTCACCGAGATCACGCACGTTCGCGAGGGCGAGTACTTTGTTGACGAGCAGCGTGTCGGCCCCTACTCCATTTGGCACCACGAACACTTCTTTACCGCCGTCGAGGGGGGGGTGTTAATGCGCGATGTCGTCCACTACAAAGTGCCGTTGGGGATTTTGGGACAGCTTGTGCACCCAATAATTGTTCGCCCGAAGCTTGAGCAGATCTTTAGCTTCCGCTGGGAGGCCAATGAGCGCATGTTTGGCAAAGCCTAACTTTGCAGCAATGAGTAGCTCAAAAATCACGGCAAACCCGATTGATGCAGACAAAGTGGCGCAAAACCCCGGTCTGCTTCCGTACGCCCACAGTGTGAGCTCTCCGGTGATTGTTCCCACTCAAGAAGGAATGATTCGCGCCCAGTCGCTTGAAACGATGGCGCACCAGACGGACCAGCAAATGGACCTGCTTCGCAAGCAAATGGAACTCCTGGCGGACCAAGCCAAAGCAATTCAGCGGCGCAGGGAGGTTTCGGAGTGGGTGTATTCCGCCAAAATGAGCTTCAAGCCCGTGATCAACCACGTGTACCACTTGTACCGCAAAGAAGACGGAGAATACGTGCTGTCGATGCTGAGCCCAGAGGAATGGACGCTTTCGCGCCGTGCCGCCCACGAGTTTGTGCACAGCATTCGCCTTTTAGCTGACCTCACGTGGGACGTAGTTCGTTAATTGACCTGTCCCAATCCCGGTGGCGTGCCGCCGAATCCACAGCGCAGAACGAGCTTTGGTTTTTGCACGGCTACGCGAGCAACGAAGATGATCTTTTTGGACTCGCACGACTCATTCCAGCGGACTGGAGCGTGCGGTCACTGCAGGCCCCTCGCCCACTTCCCACGGGTGGTTACGCCTGGTACGACCTACATTTTGATGCCAACGGAGTGCGGCATGTCGACCCTGAGCAGGTGTGGTCAAGCCTCGATTCCCTCGCGGAACTGCTCGAGCAAAATCCAATTAAGCCCGTAATCCTTGGTTTTTCACAGGGCGGAATTCTCGCGAATGCCCTCGCCGCAACCCATCCGGAACTCATTCAAGGCTGCGCGGCAGTGGCGAGCTACTTTCCCAACGATTGGTTTGATTCCGCATTGGAATGGAAGGCTCAAACGGACCTTCCTCACCTCGCGGTGGTTGGCGACGAAGACGGAGTGATTCCGACGACGCTGTCGGTTCCGAGCTACGAAACGGCCAACGCACGGGGAGCTGGAATCGAAGTACAGCGCTTTCGAATGGGGCACGGAATCGCGCCCGACAGCTGGCAAGCTATTGCGCGCTGGCTTTCGAATTTTTAAGGGGTTCGGCCCAGCGGAACCACCCCCAACCCGAAACCCCTGCCATCACGGCGCTGTAGGCCGCGTAGACCCATAGTCCGCGGTCGGCGTACAGCCAAACTCCCACCCCGTTTAGGGTGATCCAAATGATCCAGTTGAGCCGCTCGCGCTTGACTTGCCACCATGTTCCGAGGATTCCGCCCGCGAACATGATCCCGTCGGCGAGCGGACGTGGGTTGTCGGTGGCCGCATTCATGAGGTATGCCGTGGCCAGCGCCAGCCCCACCGCCACGATGAAGTCGTTGACGCGGCGGCCCTTTAAAGGTTTAAACTCCGTCCGACCCCAACGGACCCAGCCGAATACGGCCAGCACGGCATAACCTAGGTTGAGTAGGGATTCCGCGTACAGTTTGGCATCGAATAGGACGGCAACCCCCGCGAGGGTCCCCAAAAAACCGAGGGGCCATGCCCAGCGCCTGCCGATGGCAAGACCCAGAGCATAGCCCCCGTTGAGTAGCGCCGAGGAAATTTCGAGCGCAAGCATAGATGATTAGCCTACGTGCTGGCGAACCAAGTCGGCCGCCTCTTGAAGCATGATCGCTGAGTAGACCTTCAGGCCGCTGTCCTCGATGAGCTTCTTGGCTTCGGCGGCATTGGTACCCTGCAGGCGCACAATGATGGGCACGGGGATTTCTCCGATCGAACGGTAGGCGTCCACGATTCCTTGAGCAACGCGGTCGCAGCGAACGATTCCGCCAAAAATATTCACGAGGATGGCCTTGACGTTCGAATCCTCAAGGATGATGCGGAATGCGGTCTCAACGCGCTGGGCATCGGCGGTTCCGCCCACGTCCAAGAAGTTGGCGGGGTTTCCACCGGCCATCTTAATGATATCCATGGTGGCCATGGCGAGGCCGGCTCCGTTGACCATACAGCCCACGTTGCCGTCGAGCTTCACGAAGTTCAATCCCACTTCACCGGCGCGAACCTCGGTGGGGTCCTCTTCACGGGTGTCGCGCAGCGCAGCAAGATTGGGATGGCGGAACAAGGCATTGTCGTCAAGAACCACCTTGGCGTCGACGGCCATGATCTTGTCGTCGCTCGTCTTCAGTACGGGGTTGATTTCAAAAAGTGAAGCATCGGCGCCCTGGTAGGCCTTTACTAAGCTCTTTACAAAGGCAATCATTTCCTTGAACGCGGCTCCGCTCAGGCCCAAATTGAAGGCAATGCGGCGCGCTTGAAAGTCCTGAAGGCCAACTGAAGGATCAATCAATTCCGTGAAAATGCGCTCGGGGTGGTTCTCAGCCACCTCTTCGATGTCCATTCCACCGTCGGGGCTGTACATGATCATGGGCTTGCCCGCAGCGCGGTCCAAAAGCACGGACATGTAGAACTCAGACGTGGGTGTCTCACCGGGGTAGTACACGTCTTCAGCGATGAGTACTTGGTGAACTTTCTTTCCTTCGGCCGACGTTTGCGGCGTAACCAGCATCATACCGATGATCTGCTCGGCGCGCTCGCGAACCTCGTCAAGGTTCTTAGCAAGTTTTACACCGCCGCCCTTCCCGCGGCCTCCTGCGTGAACTTGGGCCTTCACGACGTGCCATCCGGTACCGGTTTGCTCGGTCAATTGCTTCGCGGCTGCTACGGCCTCGTCGGGAGTTGTCGCGACGATTCCGCGTTGAATGCGCACCCCGTAGGAAGCGAGAATTTCTTTGCCTTGGTATTCGTGAAGGTTCATAGTCGAAAAATTTCTTAGGTTGCGAACAGACGCGGCAAAAGTACGCTCCATGAGGCGGAATTCAGCCCTACTTTTGAGCCATGCCGCCACTTATTCTCGCAGAGAACATTACCAAAAGCTACGGGGACCTCGAGGTGCTCAAGGGGGTAGATTTCTCACTTGAAGTGCGTGAATTTGTGGCGATTACCGGGGCAAGTGGCTCGGGCAAGTCCACACTGCTTCACATTCTCGCAGGTCTGGACCAGCCCGACAGTGGAACGCTATCCTTTCAAGGGAGCCCGTACCCGCGAAGCGGTTCCGCACTCGAACGCTTTCGAAACCAGAGTCTTGGGCTTGTGTTTCAGTTTCACCACCTGATGCCAGAGCTCACGGCACTTGAAAATATTCTGCTTCCCGCAGCTATTGCCGGAACCGCCAATTCCGAGGCCACGAACCGCGCACGCGCAATCGCCGAGCGGCTTGATGTGGCCCACCGACTCACCCACCGCCCTGACGAACTCAGTGGCGGAGAGCAGCAGCGAATTGCCATCGCTCGTGCGCTGATCAACCAACCTCAGGTCGTCTTGGCAGATGAGCCGTCGGGAAACCTCGACCGCGAACGCTCCGAGGAACTTTACCACCTGCTGGACGAAGCCCGCACCGAGTGGAATGTCGCTGTGGTCGTCGTGACCCACGCCGACGGGCTTGCCGCCCGAGCAGACCGCCGGCTGCACTTGCGCGACGGTCGATGGTAGCAGAGCTTTTGCTGGAATGGGCCGACCGCATTGAGCATCCAGATTTTATTGCGCTCGACCCACTGTCGCTTCCGCGGCGCTTTGCAGACGACCCTGCAAGTGCGGAACTCGTAGGATTTATGGCCGCTACCATTGCGTGGGGCAGCCGACCCTCTATTATTAAGTCTGCCGAACGCGCACTCGCCGGAATGGGCGAACGCCCCGTGCAGTGGCTGCTCGAAGCCGACGACACGGACCTTGCGGCGCTTCCCTGGCGGCACCGGACCTTGATGGCTGAGGACGCGCTCACCTTGCTGCAGGGGCTACAGCGCGGATTTCGCGAGAATGGATCGCTTGCCCCGTGGTTTGTACCCCTTCCCGGAGAGACCAGCTATGGCCCCGCCATCGACCGAGCGCGCGCTGAGATTCTGGGCGTCCACATCCACAGCCGAACGGCCAAGCATTTTGCCAGTCCCGCTGCGGGTTCAGCGGCAAAACGCCTTCATCTGTTTTTGCGGTGGATGGTTCGGCCTGCTACCCGAGGGGTAGACCTCGGAATTTGGTCGCACTTGCCCAAAAACATCTTGAGCTGCCCGCTCGACGTGCACACGGGGCGAGTGGCTCGCGGATTAGGCCTACTTCACCGGACATCGGACGATGCGCGGGCCGTACACGAGCTGGACCTTGCACTTCGCCAAATAGACCCCGAAGATCCCGCGCGCTTGGACTTTGCGCTGTTTGGATTGGGGCTCGAGGCCCCCGAACTTTGGCAGAATGGCTAGTCTCGCCGAACGCATGCGCCCCAAGTCCCTGACGGAATACGTCGGGCAAACCCACATTGTGGGACCCAAGGGCGCACTACGTCCTGCGCTTGAGGCGGGTAGGCTCCCCTCGCTCCTCTTTTGGGGTCCGCCGGGAGTCGGCAAAACAAGTTTGGCCCAACTCCTCGCGCAGCATGTATCCCTGCCTTTTTCGACCCTCAGCGCAGTGTCGGCGGGCGTCAAAGATGTGCGCGACGAGATCGCACGTGCGGAATCCGACCGAATGTTTGCCCCCAACGGGCGGATGCTCTTTATCGATGAGATTCACCGTTTTAACAAAGGGCAGCAGGACGCCCTGCTCGGCGCGGTTGAGCGCGGAAGCATTACACTCGTCGGAGCTACCACTGAAAATCCAAGTTTTGAGGTCAATGCGGCGCTTCTTTCCCGATGCCAACTATTTGTACTTCAGTCTCTTTCAATCGAAGACCTGAAGGCGTTGGGTGAACGTGCGATGGCTAATGATTCTGAACTCAAGCAGTATGGAATCCAGGTCATCGATTGGGACGCCCTAACTCCGCTGGGTGGCGGAGACGCCCGGCGCTTTCTCAACTTACTGGAATCCTTAGCACTGGCTGCACACCACGACGGCATCCACGACCTCACGACAGAGTGGATCGCAGAAAACGCTCCGCGAGCCGCAGTCCGCTACGACCGTGCCGGCGACATGCACTACGACATCGCCAGCGCGATGATTAAATCCATTCGCGGCAGTGACCCACAGGCCGCGGTGTACTGGCTTGCTCGAATGATTTCAGGTGGTGAAAAGCCCGAATTCATTGCCCGACGCCTGATCATTGCTGCAGCTGAGGACATCGGACTGGCCCACCCCAATGCGATGGTCATAGCCAACGCCTGCGCTCAGGCGGTGGAACGCCTAGGTTTCCCTGAGGCGCGGATTCCGCTCGCCGAATGCGCCATTTACTTGGCCTGCAGCCCCAAAAGCAATTCCGCCTACCTCGCTATTGATGCCGCGCTGGCTGAAGTACAGCGAAGCGGCGATCTTCCCGTACCCTTTCACTTGCGGAATGCGCCCACACAGACCATGAAAAAGCTGGGATTTGGAGCGGAATACCAGTACCCACACGACTTTGCGGGGAGTTTTGTGTCCCAGAACTACCTGCCAGATGGGTTGCGCGATGCCACGTGGTTCACACCCGGCGAGAATGCTACCGAAGCAAAAATTGCCGAGTTTTTAGCCGCGCGCTGGGGCGGCGAACGCCAACCTTAAAGGATTAGGATTTCGGTGCGTCGGTTGCGCGCACGACCTTGTTCGCTGTCGTTGGAATCGACAGGTTTACTCATTCCGAAACCTTTGAATTCGAGTCGATTGGAGTCAATACCTTGAAGCGTAAGTTCACGATATACTCCTTCTGCGCGGCGGCGCGAAAGGTCGAGGTTGTAGGCGGCGGAACCTTGGTTGTCGGTATGCCCTTGGATTTGAACGCGCACGCTCGGATTCGCCTTGAGCCATGCCGCCAGGCTTTGGAGTTCAGGGCGGGATTCGGACAGGAGCACGTCAGAGTCGGTCGCGAAGTAGACGTTCTCGAGGCGCGTGCGCTGACCTGACTTGATGGGGTCCAGCCACAAGGTGTCGGTGCGTGCGTCGCTCGAACGTTCACCCAAGACCTTGCGCTCACTGAGAAGCTGGTAGCCCGGGGCTTGAATCTGAAATCCACGTGGGCTCCCCAGCGGAAGCGCAACCTGGTAGTTGGGGCCGCGGTGGGCGACGGTTGCGGAACGTTCGGGGTCCGAAATGCTCCATTCGCTCTGAGGAACAGGGCGACCGGTGGTGCGGTCAGCCACCCACACCGTCCACCACAGGATAGGCGTAGGCTGGTAGGCCTTCGGCAGACTCAGTTGGTACAGGTCGACGCGCTCAGCGCCCTCGTACATTCCGCCGCGGGCCAAAAACGCCTCAGACCCGTCAGGTCGCACCACGAGACCAAAGTTGTCGAGGTGGTCGTTCAAGGGATACGCGAGGTGCTGGGGCACCGACCAAGTGGTGTCGTTCAGACGGCGGGACAGGTAGAGGTCGGTTCCGCCCAAGCCCAAATGGCCGTCAGAAGCAAAGTAGAGGCTGCGCCCGTCGGCGTGCAAAAACGGCGTAGACTCCATGCCGGGCGTATTAATCGTGGCCGGGAGCGGCTTAACGTCCACCCAGCGCCCCTCGCGCAGTTCGGCCCGCCAAATGTTGGCATTCCCCTGACCCTGACGTGATTCGCGCACAAAAAATAGCTCGCGACCGTCGGCAGACAGGCAAGGCTGGGACTCCCACTGGGTAGTATTGATTGCGGGTCCGGCGTTTTGGGCTTCAGACCAGGTTCCGTCAGCGCGTCGGATGCTGAAGTAAATGTCGCAGGATCCATAGCCGTCACCCCGCTCACAGGCCGCAAAGGCCATGACTCGCTGATCGCCGCGTATGCTCACTGCACCTTCGTTTCCGCGGGTATTCAAGCTTCCGGGAAGCGGTTGGGCCGCGCCCCAGTCCACCGAAGTGCGTTGGCTTGCGAGAATCACCTCGTCGCTTTGTTCGGAGCGCTGGCGCGCCGTAAAGTACAGGGTCGCATTGTCGCCTGAAATACTCGGAAAGTAGTTCATATCTAGACGATTGACCGAATCGCTCAAGCGCCGAAACGCATAATTCTCGGGGCGAAGCACCGCTGACTGGGCAAAGCGCGCCGAAGCTCGGATTTTTTCGGCTTCTACCTTTTGGGCTCCAGGTGTTTTGGGCAGATCGAGGTAGGCCGATGCGGCTGAATCTGCATGGGCGTACCAACCCTGGTTCATCGCGTTGTGCATCCATCGAAACATGGACTGGCGTTCGGCCCCCGCAGCGGCTCCGCGCACAAAGGCGTGGCGCGCTTTTGCTGCATCAAAAGGTGCAAACGCAGAATACGCCTCTCCCAATCCCACCCACGCGGCGGCGTACGCCGGATTCGACGCGGTGAGTTTTTCGAGCGCAACTCGCGCCTTTTCTACCTGCGGTGGACTGCTTCTCAGGAGCTCCATGGCCTTCTGAAAGCGCTGAACCTCAGACTTCGACTGCCCGAACACGGCACCCGCAGCTGAAAGCCCAATAATCAGCAAAATCACTCGCTTCATTGGCTGCAAGGTACGCGGCGAAAACCTACCTTTGCCCTTTGGTCCCACGACCCCATGTCTGAAACACAGCTCGACCACGTACGTGACGTTTTCACCCGCTACCTCATCGATCGAGGGCAGCGCAAGACTCCTGAACGCTATGCGATTCTGAGCGAAGTCTACGCCCAAGACGGCCACTTCGACGTCGAGACGCTCTACGCCAGCATGAAGGCCAAAAACTATCGGGTTAGTCGAGCGACACTCTACAACACGATGGACCTGCTGCTTGAATGCGGACTCGTTCGCCGCCATCAGTTTGCCACCAACCAAGCGCACTACGAGAAATCCTACTTCAACCGCCAGCACGACCACCTACTGCTCGTGGATAGCGGCGAAGTCAAAGAATTCTGTGACCCGCGTATTCAACAAATTAAAGCCAGCATTGCCGACCTCTTTGGGGTCGAAGTGACGGGCCACCAACTGTACATCTACGCTAAATCCAAAACTGAACAATGAAGGGTGCTGACATACTCCTCGGCCTGCAATGGGGCGACGAAGGAAAAGGTAAAATTGTGGACGTCCTCACGCGGGACTACGACGTCGTAGCACGCTTTCAGGGCGGCCCCAACGCCGGACACACCCTGGAATTTGAAGGCATTAAGCACGTTCTGCACACGATTCCGAGCGGAATTTTTCACGCCAAAGCCGTCAACATCGTCGGAAACGGCGTCGTCATCGACCCCGTGATTTTCATGCGCGAAATCGACAAGCTGGCTCCGTTTGGAGTGAAGTGTGCCGACTGCCTGCGCATCTCGCGCAAAGCGCACCTCATTCTGCCGACGCACCGTTTGCTCGACGCAGCCTCAGAAGCAGCCAAAGGCAAGAATAAAATCGGTTCGACACTCAAGGGAATCGGCCCGACCTACATGGACAAGACCGGCCGCAACGGCCTGCGGTTAGGCGACGTGGAGCTTCCCGACTTCATGGAGCGCTACGATGCGTTGAAAGCGAAGCACTTACAAATGATGGACGGGGCCGAGCACGCGTTTGACCTCGCCGCTGCCGAGACCGAATGGCACGCCGCGATGGACCGCCTCAAGCAGCTTCCGTTGGCCGACACCGACATTTTAATTCAAGAGGCCTACCGCGCGGGCAAGCGCATCCTCGCCGAGGGCGCTCAGGGCACCATGCTCGATGTGGACTTCGGAACCTACCCGTTTGTAACCTCTTCGACCACCACTGCCGCCGGAGCGTGCACGGGTCTGGGTCTTGCTCCGAACCGCATCGGGGAAGTCATCGGAATCTTTAAAGCTTACTGCACCCGCGTGGGTAGCGGCCCCTTCCCTACCGAGCTCGACAACGACTTGGGCGAAGAAATCCGCCAGAAAGGCCACGAGTTTGGATCAACCACAGGACGCCCTCGCCGTACCGGCTGGCTCGACTTGGTCGCGCTCAAGTACGCCGTAGAAGTCAACGGTGTTACCCAGCTAATGATGATGAAGGCGGACGTGCTGAGTGGCCTCGAATCACTGGACGTGTGTACTGCCTACCGCTACCGCGGAGAAGAGGTGTCGCACCTGCCCTACCGACTTGATTCTAATTTACTCGAGCCGGTCTACCAAAGCCTTCCGGGCTGGAGCGAGGACCTGACAGGGGTTCGCCACACCAAAGACCTTCCTGCGACCTTGGAGTCCTACGTTCGCTTTATTGAGGACTACACGGGAGTTCCGGTGGTACTGGTGTCCGTCGGGCCCGACCGCGAACAAACGCTATGGCGCCGCTGAGTCGGATCCTAAGTTTACTTTTTATTGCCGCAGGCTGTGCCGCGGCAGGCCAGTCCCTTCAACTCAAAAAGGTCCGCAAGATGACCGTCGAGCAGTTCGGGGGTCGCAACGTCACCAAACTCAGAGGAGACGTGGAGCTATCTGGCGCCGAAGGGGTGTTTACGTGCGACAGTGCGGATTGGTTCCGCAACGAAAACCGTTTTTTTGCCTATTCCAACGTACGATTTAGCGGGCGAGACGGCATGGTGGTTCGATCGCGCACCCTCGAATACTTGAACGGAGAAAGCTACTTTTCGGGCGGAGTAACCGTTGCCGACGGCGACCAAACCCTGCGTACGTCAAGCCTGCGCTACAGCACCAAGGGTCGAAAGGGCTCGTTCAGCCAACCCGCGGAGGTGCACACCAAAGACGGCGATTTGAAATGCCGAAGGGGTTCATTCGAAGGCGACACCTATCGATTTTTAGGGGACGTACGCTGGGTCGGGGCCGACCAAAAGCTCTATGGCGAACAAATGGACTATGCGGCCACGTCGCGAAGCGCCGTGCTACCCAAGGGTGGTTCAGGGACGTTTGAAAAGGATTCGGTCGTTTTTGGACGCGGACAGTTTGACCTAAGTGGCGCACGAACCATTGACTTGTCGGGAGGCGTTCAGGGGTGGGGCACAACGCGCTGGTTCTCTTCGACCCATTTTCGCCGCGAACCCGAAGCGGACCGCAGCGAATGGAGCGGCAATGCGCAGCTCGCAGATTGGGAAAAGGACAGTACCGAGCTAACCGCCGACCACCTTGTGACGACCAAAGACAGCATCAATGCCCGCGGCAATGCCTCGGTAGCTATGCCTTCGTGGAGCGGACGGGCCGAGCGCTGGAGGGGGCACCGAGCGGATTCCGCCTACGTCCTCGAAGGCAATCCCGTGGTGTGGAGCCAGGACTACCAAATCCTAGCCAAGCAATTTTTCGTGAACCAGAGAGGCCCCGGTGACAGCCTTTGGGCCTTTGAAGGGGTCCACTTGGGCGAAGAGGCCGACAGCTCAGGTCGCTCCAACCAAATGGCCGCAGAGGCCCTAAGGGCTCGCATTCGCAACCGCCAAATGCAGCGAATGGATCTGGAAACCAACGCTCAGGCCTTGTTCTACCCCGAATACGGTCCAGCCAGCCGCATGAAGTCAGCCCGAATTGAACTGTGGTTCAAACCCGAAGGCGGCGTCGACGAGGTTCGATTCTACCCCAATCCCAGCGGAAGCGCCGTCAACGAATCAGAACCCAGCTTTCTGCCCGGCTACGCCGACCGCTGGGGCGAGCGCCCCTCGAGGACCGAGGCAATGTCTGGCCGAAAGTAGTTCGGACCCTTCATCACCTTACCGTCCTCGCGGTACAGCGGTTCGCCGTCGGGGCCCAACTTGCTCAAATTACTTTGGTGAATCTCACGAAACACATCCTCAATCAGGTGCTGCAGACCGTGCGTAATGATGGTTCCGCACAAAATATACAGTTTGTCGCCAAGGGCGTCGGCAACCTCGACGAGGTTCCCGGCCTGCGCAGCCTCAAGGTACTCCTCGTTTTCTTCAGCCATCAAACGGTGGCGAAGCGCTACGAGCTCAGGGCTCGGCGTGGCCACGGGCACTTCAGACATCGGTACCCGATAAATGCGGTGAAATTCTGTAACGGAATCAAGGGGCTCCTTCATTTTAGCTGTATTTTTGAGCAAATTACGCCATGGACAACATTGGAACCGGACACTGGATATTTGCAGGGATTTTTGCCCTGACATTTGTCGGCTACCTCGTGTGGAGCTACCGTTCCGATCGATCTACCCACGAAATGCACTACCGCGGTGCCTACCGCTATCTTTTGGGTATTTTTGTCCTCCTGATGGTCATTTACATTTTTAAACGAGTACTCTAAACGCATGCGCTTTACCGCCCTTATCGCCTTGATCGGCGCCGCCGCTACCCGCTTCCTCTTGATTCCCAACGGCTCTGCCGTACTCGCCGCGAACACGTTGAGCGGAACCTGGTTTCGCAAGCCCTGGATGCAAATCCTTTTGCCACTTGCCGTACTCTACGCCTCAGACCTCGTGCTGAACAATACCGTATACGCCGCCTACAGCGAAGGCTTTGCGTGGGGTTTTGCCGACAGCCTCGGAATCTATGCCGCACACCTCGCCGTGCTCGCCTACGCACAATTCGCCAAGCCCAAAGCTGAAGGCCTTGCCTGGATGGGCCACAGCGCCGCGAGCAACCTCATTTTCTTTGGACTGAGCAACCTCGCCGTGTGGTACGTCGGCAACGGCATGTCGCTTCCCGCCACCTACGTCGCGGCATTGCCCTTCCTCGGAATTTCGTTCGGAGCCACCACCCTGTGGGGCTACGCCATGGGCTTTGCGCTGCAGCGCGTGGAGCGTACGGCTAACGCCTAACGCTGTTACTGGCTACTAGCTTCTGGTCTCTCAAAAGCAACTAGTAACTTGCTACTAGAAACGCAAAAAC
>CBFHNK010000030.1:0-18801 GCA_965657195.1 uncultured Schleiferiaceae bacterium | reverse complement strand
TTCCATTGACACTGTATGGGTACATAACGGCACGCAAGTAAAGGTTAGCCCCACCAGGACTGACCAAATTCGTCAATGTATTGGGTCGGCAACACAATGAGTAGCTAAACTCCCATCCACCTGCGGGCGGTGTTCCGTTCAAATTCAAAAATGCAGATTCAAAACGGGCCTCTTCAAGCGCGCCTTGCCCCGAAGCTGCGACGTTGCAGCGAATCGGTGCGGGCGTGATGTAGCAGGTCGGCGAAACATCAGTGTTTGTACCAACCTGTGAAAGCGTAATGTTTCCTGCCGGGGAATTCGAATTCAAGATCACGGTACCACCTGGTAGGGTAGCATTGTTCATACCGCAGTCCCGATAGAGAATCATATAGAACTTGAACTTGCCCGCGTTCGGCCCAGTTGTAAAACACTTCCAAGTGATTTCACCACCGTACGCGTGGGTAGCTTGTGCCTGTGTCGCCGTCAGCACCAAAAGGGCTGCCGCGGTAAGGAAACGTAGAATCCGCATCATAGTTTACAAAGAAACCACAATTACCCTATACGTTCCAAGCGTTGAGGGTGCCGAACGAGGGGGCCGCGTTAACGGCCCACCCCATTGAGTTTGTGAACTACGAACGCTTGAAATCGCGGGCGATAACGAGCTTCTGGATCTCTGACGTTCCCTCGCCGATCGTGCACAATTTGGCATCGCGGTAGTACTTCTCAGCTGGGTAATCCTTGGTATATCCGTAGCCGCCGTGAACCTGAACACCGTCCGTAGAAACCTCGACGGCCGTTTCGCTCGCAAAGAGCTTGGCCATTGCGGATTCTTTAGTGACTTTCAAGCCCTGATCTTTGAGGGATCCAGCGTGCCGCGTCATCAGCTCAGAAGCATAGATTTTGGTAGCCATCTCTGACAACTTGAACGCGATACCCTGAAAGTCTCCGATGGGTTGACCAAACTGCTCGCGTTCGCGGCTGTAGCGCACGGCGGCCCCGTGGGCACCCTTGGCGATTCCAACGCTCAATGCGGCGATCGAGATGCGGCCTCCGTCCAAGATTTTCATCGACTGGATGAAGCCCTCACCTACCTGACCGAGCACATTGTCGTTCGAAACAAAGCAGTTGTCAAAAAAGAGCCCTGCGGTCTCGCTGGCGCGCATTCCGAGCTTGTTTTCTTTGCGCCCGCCCTGAAATCCTGGCGTGCCCTTTTCGACGACAAACGCAGTCATTCCGTGGCTGTCGCCCTTTTCACCGGTTCGTGCGATGACCACGGCCACGTCTCCGCTGATGGCGTGAGTGATAAAGTTTTTACTTCCGTTCAAACGCCATCCGTTGCCGTCGCGCACGGCGGTGGTGTTCATCCCGCCGGCGTCGCTTCCGGTGCCCGTTTCGGTGAGTCCCCACGCACCAATCCATTCGCCCGTGGCGAGTTTCGGTAGCCAACGTCGCTTCTGCTCCTCGGTTCCGAATTGGTTGATGTGCTGCGTGCACAGTGAATTGTGGGCAGCTACGCTGAGGCCAATACTTCCGCAGACTTGGGCGATTTCATCGACAATGGTGATGTACTCGGCATAACCCATTCCGGCTCCGCCGTACTCCGGGCTGACCAAGACGCCCAAAAAGCCGAGCTTTCCCATTTCGTGAAAGAGCTGCTTCGGGAAGGTCTGGGCCTCGTCCCACTCCATTACGTGGGGCAGTATGTGCTGTTGGGCGAATTCTGCCGCGGCGGCGCGAATGAGTTCGAGTTCTTCGCTGCGTTGGGCTTCGATGGGGTAATGCATGTTGATCAAGGGTTGGGTTGTTGCTTCGTCACTGAACCATTGCTCAGGATGTAGGTTTCATTGCCTTCGGGGCACGTCGCACGTCCTTCGGAATCAAATTCAAGGCGGTGCCCGTACTCACTCATCCAGCCAATTTGGCGGGCTGGGTTTCCCACCACGAGGGCATAGGGCGGAACTTCTTTGGTAACCACGGCACCGGCTCCGATAAACGCAAAGGCACCGATGTTGTGGCCACAGACAATCGTGGCGTTGGCGCCAATACTGGCTCCGCGGCCCACATGCGTCTCGGCGTACTGGTCGCGTCGGTTGACGGCGGAACGGGGATTCGTCACATTCGTAAAGACACAGCTCGGACCCAAAAAGACATCGTCTTCACACGTGACCCCGGTATATATGCTTACGTTGTTTTGAACCTTGACGTTGCTACCCAGCACGACCCCAGGAGAAACCACGACGTTTTGTCCCAAGTTGCAGCCCTCACCCAAAATTGCGCCAGGCATGATGTGCGTGAAGTGCCAAATTTTGCATCCGGGGCCGACCTCGGCTCCGTCGTCGACCACTGCAGTGGGGTGGACAAAAAAATCGCGTGATTCCATGGGTCACGAAGATACGACTGCGGTTAAGCGCTTACTACCTTTGAGCATGCGTCAAAAACTACTTGGAATTGTGTTCCTCGCGTGGACCGCGAGCTATTCTGCATTTGGATGGGGACAAACAGGCCACCGCATTGTCGGTGAAATCGCCACCGCCCACCTCAAGCCCTGCACCGAAAAGAAGATTACGGCCATCTTAAAGGGTGAAAGCCTTGCGCTCTGCTCGACATGGATGGACGAAATCAAGTCCGACAAGGCCTACGACCACTGGGACGCATGGCACTACTGCACCATCGGCGACCACCAAACGTACGCAGAAGCCGGCACACCAACTCAAGGCGACATCCTTAAAAAGCTCGAAGAGATCACGCGCGAGCTCGAAACCAAGAAGTTCACCCACGGTGGTGAGGACGTCGCGATTAAAGTTCTTGTGCACCTCATCGGCGACCTGCACCAACCGCTTCACGTGGGCCGAGGTGACGACAAGGGCGGCAACGACTTTAAAATTAAATACTTCGGAAAAAGCAGCAACCTCCACCGCATCTGGGACAGCGAACTCATTGACGGAACGCAGCTTTCGTACACCGAATACAGCCAGCACCTCATGCGTACGACTCCGCAAGACCGCGTAAAGCAGTACCAAGGCGGAACCTACCTCGACTGGGCCAACGAGTCCAAGGCTCTGCGAATGGCCGGAATTTATCCGCCCGAAGGCGTCGAAAACCTGAGCTACCGCTACGGATACGAAAACTACACCCGTCTCGAAGAGCGCTTGGTGCAAGCCGGAGTTCGGCTCGCAATGGTCCTGAACCGAATCTACGGATGCTAAACCGCAAGAGCGTCTACGCCCTGCACGCCCTGCACCGCATGGCGCAGCAGTCGGGCGAACGCTTTTCGACGGCCCGTCTGGCTGAACTTACGCACAGTCCTCGAAGATTTCTCGAGCAAATCCTCAGAGAGCTCCGCGAGGCCGAACTGCTTCATTCTGAACCCGGACGCAACGGTGGCTACCAGCTAGCCTTGCCCGCGGATCAAATCTCACTTGCAGATATTCTTCGCGTGGTAGAGGGGCCCATAGCACTCCTCCCCTGCGCCTCGCACCGGTTTTACCAACCGTGCAGTGAATGCCCAAACCCTTCTGCCTGTGCCGTTCAAGACGCACTGGTTCAAGTCCGAAACGAAACCGTTCACGCCCTAAAGTCCATTAGTTTGGCTGACCTCGTCGCCCGTGAACACGAACTCGGTTCTGACGTTCGCAGCATCCTTCGACCCACACCCTACCTTCGCACCCTATGATGACCCGAGAAATTCCGCCCGTTTACGAGAACATTTTAGAGACAATTGGTCGTACCCCCATGCTGCGCATGAACGTGCTCGCTGAGGACATTCCCGGCGAGGTCTATGCCAAGGTCGAGTACTTCAATCCCGGCCACTCGACCAAGGACCGCATGGCCCTTAAAATGGTCGAAGATGCCGAGCGCGACGGCCGCCTCAAGCCGGGCGGAACCATCATAGAGTGCACCTCGGGCAACACCGGAATGGGCCTCGCCCTCGCCGCCGTGGTAAAAGGATACCGCCTCATTTGCACGATGAGCGACAAGCAGTCCAAAGAAAAAATGGACGTGCTGCGCGCCCTCGGAGCCGAAATCCACGTCTGCCCGACCAACGTGGCGCCGGACCACCCCGACTCCTACTATTCGGTGGCGCGCCGGTTGAACTCCGAAATCGCCAACAGCTTTTTCCCCAACCAGTACGACAACCTGAGCAACCGCCAGGCGCACTACGAGTCAACCGGACCCGAAATCTGGGAGCAAACCCAAGGCCGCATCACCCACTTCGTCGTGGGCGTCGGAACCGGCGGAACCATTTCAGGGGTCGCCCAGTACCTTAAAGAAAAGAACCCCGACATTCAGATTTGGGGCGTCGACACCTACGGTTCCGTATTTAAAAAATACCACGAGACCGGCGAGTTTGACCCACAGGAGATTTACGGCTACATCACTGAAGGCATTGGCGAAGACATCCTTCCCAAAAACGTGGACTTTAGCCTCATTGACCGATTCGAAAAGGTCACCGACCGCGATGGCGCCGTGGCAGCACGCGAACTCGCACGCCGCGAGGGCCTGCTGCTGGGGTACTCGTGCGGTTCCGCCTTTCAAGGTCTACGCCAGCTCAAGCACTTGCTGCCCGACGATGCCGTCACTGTCGTCCTCTTTCACGACCACGGAAGCCGCTACGTCGGAAAAATCTACAACGACGACTGGATGCGCGAGCGCGGATTCCTTCGCGAAGAGTGGAAAACCCTCGGCGAGGCCGTTCAAGGTCGCGCTGCACGTCCGTTGGTCACCATCTTTCCTGAAGAGCCGATCAATAACGCCATTGTTCAGTTCAAGCGATTCGGAATCAGCCAACTCCCCGTGCACGACGGTAGCTCGTACGTCGGTAGCCTTACCGAATCGCACGTCATTACAGCCCTCACCTCGGGCGACGGCGGAATCGAGCAACTGGTTCGTACCGTGATGGGCAAACCGTTCCCAGTCCTACCCGCTACCTCTTCCCTACTCGACGGAGTCCACGCCATGGGCGAAGCGTTTAACGCTCTTATCGTTCAAGCTGCCGACGGCGACCACATCGTGAGTAAGCACGACTTGCTGGCACAGTTGGCCTAATTGGCAAGATTGGCAAGGTTGGCGAGGTTAGCTCGTTGGCCTTCGCGCCTGCGGCGCTCGGGCTAGGCTGCTTCGCAGCTAGGGCGCTTTGCGCTAGAGCGCCTATGGCGCGAGGCGGTTGCTGGTTAGCTAGGATTAGAAACGAAAAACGAGATACTAGAAACGAGAAACCAATAGCTAGTAGCCAGTAGCTGGTAGCCAACTGCCAAATACTTTTTAGCAAATTCAGATTTTTTTACTAATTTTGCAGCCCTAATCTTAACAACTGGGTTTAGGACCCTTCTAAAACGTTAACTAAACATGGCAACACGCATTCGCCTTCAACGTCACGGCCGCAAAGGTCGCCCCATCTTCACCATCGTAGTAGCTGACAGCCGCGCCAAGCGCGACGGTAAGTTCATCGAGGACTTGGGCCAGTACAACCCCAACACCAACCCCGCCACCATCGACCTCAACTTTGAGCGTGCTTTGGATTGGATGATGAGCGGCGCTGAGCCAAGCAACACTGCCCGTGCCATCCTTTCGTACAAGGGTGTCTTGATGAAGAAGCACCTTCTCGAGGGTGTGAAAAAAGGTGCGTTGACTGCTGAGCAAGTTGAAGAGCGCTTCACAAAGTGGTTGAACGACAAGCAGTCATTGGTTGACAACAAAATCACCAACTTGACCAGTTCGGCTGAGAAAGCTAAGGCTGATCGCCTGAAAGCAGAAGCTGACACCAACGCCAAGCGCGCGGAGGCTGTTGCGGCGAAGTACGCTGTAGTTGAAGAAGCTCCCGTAGCTGAAGAGGTCGCAGAAGAAGTTGCTGCTGAAGAAGCTCCTGCTGTTGAGGCAGCTGCTGAAGAAGCTCCTGCTGTTGAGGCAGCCGCTGAAGAGGCACCTGCCGTTGAAGCTGCTACCGAAGAGGCTCCCGCAGCCGACGCAGAATAATTTAGACGACCGTGGAGGGCTACTTCCAGGTCGGATACGTGCGAAAAAAGCACGGTTTTAAAGGAGACGTGGTGGTTCGGCTAACGGCCGACGACCCCACACCATATCAGGGCCTTGACGCGTACTTTGTGGAAGAGCGCGGCAAGGCCCTCCCCTTTTTTGTGGCCAATGCTCGATTGGTTAAAGCCGACGAGGCCATCGTGCGCTTTGAAGGCGTCGATAGCGAGCCGGAATCGCAAGCCCTAGTGGGTCGTGGACTTTGGTTGCCCGAATCGCTGCTACCCGAACTAGATGACGATCAGTTCTACTACCACGAACTCCCTGGGTTTCGCGTGGAAAATACAGGCGTTGAATCTGAAATGAGCTTGGTTCAGGTCGTCGAATACCCCGCACAAGACCTTTTTGAAATCAAGGTGGACGGACGCGAACAGCACGTACTGATTCCCGTAATTGATCCCTTTATTGAACGGGTGGATAAGCCCGGAAGGACCATCTACCTCTGCGCTCCAGAGGAGCTTTACAACCTCTGAACCCGCTCGTCGAAGCGGATTCCGCGCGCACCAAGCTCACTTAGAATCGGCGCGTACAGCGAGACCACATTGGGCATGATTACGCCGCGCTCGGGAACCAAATCCAGGGCCACCAAACGTGTCGCCATGGCTACGGGCCAGCCCACGGTATAGGACATCGCAGTGACGTCGGCTGACCGGCCTTTGGCCACGAGCGAAGACTGAATTCTAAATTGCTCACCGGCAAGCTCGTACTCGATGCGGTGGATCATGGCAAGCATGTCGGTATCCGCGTCGGTCATTGTCCACTTCTTCATCAAAATGTGCTGCAGCACTTGGGCAGGTGTCCCTTGATTGAGCCCTACGAGTTCGTCCGTGAAAAGTCCAAGCCACTCGAACTTTTCCATGAGGTCGGAATCTTGGCTGATGTTCATGTAGTGCATCAACTTGAGCTCGACACTGTCTGAAGCATGGTAGGCCAAGAAGGTATTCAGAAAGTCGCGGTGGGTCATTTGGCCCACGTGCTCGAGCGGATAGGTGTCATCGGTCGCGCCCAGCTTGACAAAGACGTCCCAGGCGCGGCAAAAACCCGGTCGGCGAAGGGTTCCGCGGTACATGGTCGCAATTCCGTCCAAATCATAGGCGGACTGGTACTTGAGCGAATCGCGGTTGGCGTAGCCTTCAAAGCGTCCATAGCCCGGAATCTCAAGAAACTCCGTCCGGCGAAAAACCTGGTGGTAGGGAATGTGCTTGTACTTGCCCTCCTGAATGAAGTGCACTGCCCCACCCGATCCCGCCATCACGACGTTTCGAGGGTTCCAGGTGAACTTGTAGGCCCAAGGGTTGGTGGGGCTCTCGGGCGCGAGGATTCCGCCACAAAAACTCTCGTAGGACGTCACCTTGGCACCTTCACGCTTGAGGCGGTGAAGGATTTCCATGGTCGACATGTGGTCGATTCCGGGATCTACACCGCATTCGTTCACGAATACCAAACCTTTGGCACGGGCTTCGGAATCGAGGGCCTGCATTTCAGGACTGATGTAGGAGGCAGTTACCAGATGCTTACCCTCACGTACACAACGCTGAGCCACAGGTAGGTGCATCGTTGCGGGCAGCATTGACACTACGATATCGTGCATTTTCACAATACGATCGAGCAGGTCCTCATTGCGGAGGTCGCCAGATTCAACGGTGATGTTGGTCAGCGAAGCCGTTTTTCGGGCTAAAGTTTCAGAATCTTGGTCAAATACCGTCACATTCCACGCCGAAGCGTCGGGATGGGTAGCCAAGTACTCAATCAGTGGGCCAGCGGACCGGCCAGCTCCTAGGACAGCGATCTTTTTCACAAGGGTCGAATGAGGCCGCAAGGTACCTTAATTTTGCATTAACCCTTGATAACTGATCCCTACATGAGCCTTACTCAATCTAAAGGCGTTTTAAGCATTTCTGGCTTAGACCGCGCGAGCTTTAGCTACCAGCTTGATCCTCAAACACTGACCCAGCTCGCCCTCGACATGGGCCGCGGAACATTGACCGCCAATGGCGTCCTGAACATCCCCACGGGGAAGTTCACCGGACGGTCCCCAGAAGACCGCTTCATCGTGCGCGACCGGCACACTGAGGACCGCGTGTGGTGGGGTAAAGTAAACATTCCGTTTGATGCCGACCGCTACATGGCGTTAAAGTCACGCGTACTCGACTACCTCAACGGCAAAAACCTCTACGTCCGCGATGCATTTGCCGGAGCGGAGTCCTCGGTACAAATTAGCCTTCGGGTAATTAATGAGTTTCCCGAGCACAACTTATTCAGTTACAACATGTTCTTGCGCCCCACTGAAGCGCAACTCGACGGTCTCAATCCCGAGTGGACCATCATTCACGCCCCTAGTTTTGAGGCGGTTCCGGAGCGCGACGGCACGCGCCAAGCCAACTTCGCCATTCTGAGTTTTGACGACAAAACCATTCTCATTGGCGGAACCGGCTACACCGGTGAAATAAAAAAAGGAATCTTTAGCGCGCTGAACTTCCTGCTTCCTACCCAGCACCAGACGCTTCCGATGCACTGTTCAGCCAATCTTGGCGCCGACGGAGCTACGGCCCTCTTCTTTGGTCTTTCGGGCACTGGCAAAACCACGTTGAGCGCAGACCCCAACCGCCAACTTATCGGCGACGACGAGCACGGCTGGACTCCTGCGGGACGCGTATTTAACTTTGAAGGCGGCTGCTACGCCAAGGTGATTGACCTTACCGAAGAAAAAGAACCAGACATCTTTCGCGCGATTCGCCCAGGAGCGCTTCTCGAGAACGTGGTGCTGGACGCCGCAGGCGTTCCGGACTACGAAAACAAGTCGGTAACCGAAAACACAAGGGTCTCCTACCCGATTGACTTCATTGACAACATCGTGCTTCCGTCGCAAGGCCCGGCACCCAAGCACATTTTCTTTTTGACGGCGGATGCCTACGGAATCCTGCCCCCGCTCTCAAAGCTCACGCGTGCCCAGGCCGCCTACAACTTTATGAGCGGCTACACCGCAAAGGTGGCCGGAACCGAAGCAGGCGTAACCGAACCCAAGGCCGCCTTCTCTGCATGCTTTGGCGCACCCTTCATGCCCTTGCACCCATCAGAGTACGCTGAAATGCTCATGAACAAGCTCGAAGGCACCGACATTCAAGTGTGGCTCGTTAACACGGGTTGGACGGGCGGAGCCTACGGCACCGGCCACCGCATTTCGCTCAAAAACACCCGCCGCCTTATTCAAGCTGCGATGGGTGGCGAGTTGGACAACGCCCCCACGGCGACCGACGAGCGCTTTGGACTTGCCCGGATTGCGGAATGCCCTGGAGTTCCCACCGAAATCCTCGATCCGCGCGCCACATGGGCCGACACTGCCGCCTACGACGCCGGTGCAGCACGTCTTGCGGCTTTATTCCGCGACAACTTCACCAAGTTCGAGGCCGGAACCAGCGACGAAATCAAAGCTGCTGGTCCGCGCTAAGCGACCAACGGTGAAACGTTACGGCGGGCCTCAGGGCCCGCCTTTTTTATTCCTCCCGACTAGAGCAAATCGTTCGCCAAGTTCGCCAACTCGCTTCGCTCACCCTTCACGAGCGATACGTGGGCATACAGCGGCTGACCTTTGAGGCGGTCCACGAGGTAACTGAGTCCGTTTGACTGCTCGTCCAGGTAGGGCGTGTCAATCTGGCGCACGTCACCGGTAAAAATGAACTTCGAATTTTCTCCGGCGCGGGTAATGATGGTCTTGACTTCGTGCGGAGTCAAGTTCTGGGCCTCGTCCACAATAAAAATGACGTTGCTCAGCGAACGTCCGCGGATGTATGCCAAGGGGGTCACCAAGATCTTTTCATTGGCGACCATTTCGTCAATCTGCTTGTAGTTGCGGTCGCGTTCGCCAAACTGGTTCTTGATGAACTTCAGGTTGTCCCAGAGTGGCTGCATGTAGGGATTGATCTTTTGCTCCGCGTCGCCCGGCAGGAATCCGATATCCCGGTTGCTCAACGGAACAATCGGCCGCGCCAAGTAAATCTGCTTGAAGTCGCGGCGCTGCTCCAGCGACCCAGCCAACGCCAAAAGCGTTTTGCCCGTGCCGGCCACCCCAGTGAGGGTCACCAACTTGATGTGCGGGTTCATGATGGCGTGAAGTGCAAAAGTTTGTTCCGAATTACGCGGCTTGATTCCATAGTACGCGGACTTTTCGACTAACTCCATATCGTTAGTTTGTGAATTGAAGAATCCAAGTCCGCTGCTCTTTCCGTTTTTAAGTATGTAAAATAGATTCGGTTGCAAATTCAACTTTTGAATCGTTTTAAGCCCTAGATCCATAGGAACGCGCTTCTGCTCGTACAGTGTTTGGAGCTGCTTTTCAGGAAATCCATCCAATTCAGCTCTGCCGGTAAACACGGTATCGGTCTCCTTCACCTTGCCGGTCAGGTAGTCCTCTGCTGCGACATTAAGCGCCTTGGCTTTGAGGCGCAAATTGATATCCTTGGTCACCAATACTACCGGGCGGTTGGGCTCTTGTTCTTGCATGTACAGAGCAGCATTTAAGATCTTATGATCGTTTTTGCCTTTTCCGTAGACATTGGTAGCATCGACACCTAAGCCTGGTGTATCCATCACCACGCGAAACTTTCCTCGCTTTGGGCCATTTAAGGCAATCCAGTCGGTAAGTGATTTGTTCTCAGCCTTTTTATCGAGCATTCGAATGAACTCTCGAGCCTCATAGTTTTTGGTGTCGGAACCTTTTTTAAACTCGTCCAACTCCTCTAGCACCGGAATCGGAATCGCCACATCGTGCTCCTCGAAATTCATAATGGCGTTGTGGTCGTACAAGATCACCGAGGTGTCGAGCACGAAAATCTTTCGAATCTTTTTGGGAGCTGCTGGCATCACATTGAGGGTTTAACTGCGATGAAATTACCCGAAACCCTGATTAAGTGAGGGTTAAGTCCGCTAAGTTTTCCACAGGGATGGTTGATAACCTAGCCCCACGATCTGCGACAATTTTCGCTATTTTTAATGTCCCTATGGTAGCAGTTGAACGAATTCAAGACGCACTCGGCTTTGCTTCGATCGAGCTCGCCGAAACCCTTGCCCGCGAAGGCCGAATCCTCAACTACAAAGCTGGTGACTACGTCATGGAACCGGGCCAGCCGATGAAGTACGTGCCCATCGTCCTCGAAGGAAGTCTCAGGGTTGCGCGCAAAGACGACGCTGAGGACCGCGAACTCTACCTCTATACGTTAGAGCCAGGTAGCGCGTGCAGCAACACATTTGGTAGCCTCTACGGCCAATCCCCAAGCCTTGAGGTACTGGCCGAAGAGGACAGTACGGTACTTTGTGTTCCCATCCGCGTGGTGCAAGAACTCTTGCACACCAATCAAGAGTGGATGAACTTCGTACTGCGTTCCTACCAAAAGCGCTTTGATGAGGCATTAAATGCGCTTGACGATGTGGCGTTCCGGCAGTTGGACGAGCGCCTTGTTCATTTTTTAGTTGAAAAAGCGCGTCGCAACGACCAAAATGAGGTGCACATGAGCCATTTTGAGATCGCTCAGGCACTGAATTCATCCCGTGAAGTCGTTTCTCGGCTGCTCAAGCGCTTAGAAAGTGAAGGTCGCGTTCGTTTAGGCCGCAACCGAATCGAGATCCTCGACTAGTCCCGCCCTATTTTTGCGTCATGATTCGACGCTACCTACGCTTGGCCATTGCGGCCGCAATTCTTGCGCTTGCCACCTATCAGTTCATTGAGACGAATTGGGGCAACGGGATTTTTCTCACGCTCCTAGCGGGCATACCCATCCTGATCCACTTTCGGAACGAGCGCATTCTCTTGGCCCTATGGTACGTACGTTCTCAGAACTTCACTAAGGCTGGCGCTCAGCTCGACGCCCTAAAGTACCCCGAACAAACACTGATCAAAGGTCAATTGGCCTACTACTACTTTCTGCGCGGACTCATGCTGTCGCAAACCAATATGTCGCAGTCAGAGTCCTTCATGCGCAAGGCCTTAAATACCGGGCTTCGCATGAAGCAGGACCGGGCCCTGGCTAAGATGCAGCTCGCCGCGATGGCGATGTCGCGCCGCCGCAAAACTGAAGCTCAAGCGCTGTTGACCGAGGCCAAGAAGTTGGACGACAAAGGGCTTTTGGCCGACCAGCTCAAAATGCTCAAGGACCAGCTCAAGCGGATTTAACCGCAACGAACCCCCACAAAAAAGCCCGAGCTCGCGCTCGGGCTTTTCTTTTTGGTAAAGAACTAGGTTACTTCTTCTTCTCTTCCGTCTTTGCACTCTCGGGGTAGCGAGCGGCAGTCAGTTCTTTGCTCACCGCAGAACGCTCGAGGCGCAGGCGGCTGTTCTCGGACTCGAGTACAAATGTGTGCTCGTCGAGGTCAGAAATCTTGCCGTGCACCCCACCGGTGGTTACGACGCGCATGCCTTTTGAAAGCACGTTGCGAAACTTTGTTTCTTCTTTTTGGCGCTTCATCTGCGGACGCAAAAAGAAAAAGTACAGCACCGCCAAAATGGCGATAAGGGGCAAAAAGCCCGCGATTCCACCTTGGGACTCAGCTTGTAAAAATAGGTTCATGTTATTTTGCTTTGGGGGTTACATTGGCCGTAATGGTCAACACTTTGGTACTCGGAACGGCATTGGTCGTCAAGGTAACCGTCTTGTTTTGCTGGTTGGGCTTGCCTTCACTATTGAAGCTAACCTTAATGACACCCTCCTCACCCGGTGCCACTGGGGCATTGGGGTATTCCGGAACCGTACAACCGCACGAGCCCTGGGCTGACGAAATGATCAATGGACCTTCACCGGTGTTGGTGAACTTGAATTCCGTTTCGACGACGTCACCCTCATTGATGGTTCCGAAGTCGTGCGACTCTGTAGCGAAGCTGAGTTGGGGAAGTTCGGTGCTCTGCACAGCCTCGAGCGCCATACGCTCTGACTCGGGCTTCACACGGTCACTTGGATTTGAACAGGCTACTGCAACAGTGGCAAGGGCAGTTACGAAAATGGTTGTTGTCTTCATAGTTGGTAAAATTAGGACCCAATTAGGCCTCGTCCGAGCTTTTGAATGCGACCTTCTGATTTTAAATCAGTGACCACGGCATCTAGAATTCCGTTGACAAACGACGCAGCCTTAGGCGAGCCGTACTGCTTGGCAAGCTCAATGGCTTCGTCGATGCTCACTTTTACAGGGATTTGCGGAAACGCAACCACCTCACTCAGTGCCATTTGCACGATACTTCGATCGACCGGAGCCATGCGGTCAAAGTCCCACTGCTTGGCTTTTTTTGCCATTCGCTCTTGCCATTCAGCTTGGTGGCGCAGCGTGTGCACAAACAACTCTTTGGCGAACGCTCCGTCCTCTACATTCTTAATCAGCGGTACCAGCACCGGACGGTTTTTACGGGCATTCTGCATGGTTTGGACCGCCATCATTTGCGCTGCGTCAAGGTCGTCCGACCAGTGCATATTAATGGCTTCGTAGTGCTGCTGTAGGTCCTCGTTATTGGCCAAAAAGTCCCGGTAAAACTGACGCAAGTGCGTGATTTGTGCCTCGTCAGTCTGGAGCTCGGGGCTGTTCCACATCAAGGTTTCGCCAAATTCAGACCAGTAGGTGAAAAAGATCTTGCGAAGGACGTCTACCGACTCTCCCCAGTGGATTCGGTGCTGCTCCCATGCCTTAGTTATGCTATCATCTGCAACGAGTTGGGCAAGAAACGGAAGCTTTAAAAAATGCTGAAGTTGTGCCTCGCGCAACCGATTGGGGAACTGCTTGGCCTGTTCAATCTCGAGTCGTTCCTCAAGAAAATGGTTGAAGTGCCAAAAAATCCTCAGTTCGTAGAGGTACAAGTCATTAATCGCCTTAATGCTGTCCTCAAGCCGGCGCAATCCAAGTTGGGCGTCGTTGAGGTCGGACTGCACGTACGCATAAAGCGCTTGCATCGTTTTGATGCGGAGGTGGCGACGGGTAAGCATAGAACGGAATTAGGCTGCAAAAATAGCCTATTCCGCCCGTTTGGGGAAGCGATTGCGCGACCAATGAACCCCTGCGGTGTACATGAGCATCATAAACATACCGTAGAGGGCGTCTTCAACGGGTATGGTTCCGAGGCGAATGCCCATATTCTCGGCATTGTTGTACCACACAATGGGTTCGGGTAAAAACATGCCCGTGAGGACTCCGTTGACCAGAAAAAACGGAATAAGGCCCACGCCCCAGCTGCGCAAGAAGGCGGCCGTCCACCAAGGGCGCTTCCACAGCAACCAAGTGCAGCCCAAGGCAAGTCCGCCCGCTGCCGTCAACGTGTACCACCGATCCTGGTACACTAGCGCAAGGGTGGCGCTCGCTGCGGCGATCATCTCAACGACGACAAAGGCGCTCCGCTTGGACTGGGTCCAAGGAAAAAATAGCTGCAAAACCTCGTAAATGAAAAAGGTCGCCCAGGGCACGACGATGAAAAACAGCCATTCTTCGAGCGGGAGACCCCATAACGAAGAGCCAACTAGATATGTGGTGTTGAAGCCCCAGACGCCCGTTGCCGTTTTAACCACATCCCATGGAATGAACAAGGCCATCATGAACAGTGTACCCGCAAGCAAGTGTCGGGTCTGGCCGATGTAGCGAATACGGGGTTCAAAGGCCCTGGTAAACGGACCTAAAAAAGTGAGCCCCATCAAGAGCAAGTAAAGCCCTTTCACGAACGGCGCTCGAGCTTCATTTTACGAGCTTCCTCACGCACCATACTCCAAGGCACCCACAAGAGGCCAAAATGGTCTGAACCTTCTTTGCCCAGCGTTTTATGGTGCCATTTGTGCTTGAGGCGCACGGCCCTGAAGTAGGCATTGTCAGTGTGCACCCACCAGCGAAAGCGTTGGTGAATAAAGATTTCGTGAACTAAAAAGTAGGTGAATCCGTAGGCAGCGATTCCAAAACCAAAACCCGTGGACTCGGGTACCCCCCACATCATTCCGAGCATGATGCACAGCCATGAGGGAATAGCAAAAATCAAAAAGAACGCGTCGTTTTTCTCAAAAAAACCTGGTTCTTTGGTATGGTGGTCGGCATGCAAAACCCACAATGGGCCGTGCATGAGGTAGCGGTGAGCCGCCCAGGCTGCGCCCTCCATGAGGACGTATGCGAGCAAAAACATTCCGAGAACTGTCATAGCATTACGGTAACGCGGGAACGGCAACTGGGTTCACACCGCGGGAAGGATCAAAACGGTAGAGCTCGATCGCTTGGTTGAACTGACCCCCTCCTGGCGTTTGCCCCCAGGCGTAGCTGCGGCGTGGGCCGGTATAATGTTCGGGATCATTTTCGAGGAGCATCATTGCCATGTCGTACCCCAACCATGCCCAGCGCGACCGAGAGGTTCCGAGCACCGAAGCGATGTGCGCGTCGACATTTTCGTACTGAGCAAACTCAAGGCGGTCCGTCTGGGCCCAAATGATCGGCTGACGCAAGAGAAGAAAGGCGTCAAGCGACGGACTATTTACCGTGCTACTGACGGTCCAAAATTCAGTTTGGCTTGCAGGCCTCTGGCGAAGGCCTTGTAATATTCGAGCGGCGCTCAGCACTTTATCGTCCAAAAGGACAAACCGAGTTGGAACAAGATCGTCTCCCCCTACCCGTGCCGCCAAATTTGACGTGGGGCGTCCGTCCCATGTTTGGATTTTAGTGGTGTCCGCTCCCATCCCATGGTATCCGCGGACAAATGCTTGACGCTGCAGCATGCTAGTTTTATCACCTAAATCAAAAATCACCGTGCGCGATTTCGGACGGGCTAAGGCGTCCTGTGCAGCGAGTCTCCCTAGGATTTCAGCCTCTAAAAAGCGAACGGGCGCTGCAGCGATTAATTGTGGAAGGCTGTCGGTGCGAACTTCGCGCGAAACAGGGTTCACCACATAGGTGGTTGCCGCAGCATGCTTGGCAAGTGCTTCACTGTCGGATGCGCGAAACGGCCCCACGACGTAGCGTACGTCTAGCTGGGCCAGTTCGGCCATAAAATCAGATGGACTCAGATAGTGAGAAAGCTCCATACTGAAGTCGTGGTCGACAACTTGACCCGTCGCTTCATCAAAATCATAGACATCCAGGGTGATCGGCCACTCCGTACCGGCAAACGAGTCGAGCGCAGCGCGAAACCCCGCATAGAACTCGGTCGCCATGGCGTTCTTGGTGACGCCAAATCCTGAACTATCTGCCTGAACTCCAAATGGAAGCACCACGGCCCAACGGGCTCCGCCCTGAGCTGAAGCGAACAGCGACACCGCGGTACACGCGGCGGTGAGAAGGTGCTTTACTCCCATTCGATGGTTGCAGGCGGCTTGGAACTGATGTCGTACACGACGCGGTTCACACCCCGCACTTGGTTAATAATGGCATTCGAAGTTCGTGCCAAAAAGTCGTAAGGCAAATGCACCCAATCGGCAGTCATGCCATCGGTCGACTGCACCGCACGCAGCGCCACAACTTGCTCGTAGCTGCGCTCGTCGCCCATTACTCCAACGGACTTGACGGGGAGCAAGATGGCTCCGGCCTGCCACACACTGTCGTAGAGGCCCGCGTCGCGCAATCCCTGAATAAAGATGTGGTCGACCTCTTGAAGAATTGCGACCTTTTCAGCGGTAACCTCACCCAAAATGCGAATCGCTAGTCCTGGACCAGGGAATGGATGGCGGCCAAGTAGCTCGGGCTTAAGGCCCATGGCTGCTCCGACGCGGCGAACTTCGTCTTTAAACAGGCTGCGTAGCGGTTCCACGATTTGAAGCTTCATGAAGTCGGGCAAGCCCCCCACATTATGGTGCGACTTGATGGTAACGCTCGGACCGTTCACGCTCACCGACTCGATGACGTCGGGATAAATGGTTCCTTGACCGAGGAATTCAACGCCCTGAATGCGGTGTGCTTCGCGGTCAAAGACCTCGATGAACGTGCGTCCGATGGCCTTGCGCTTAGCTTCAGGGTCCTCTTGACCAGCCAGGGCTCCGTAAAACGCTGCACTGGCGTCAACACCCACCACATTGAGTCCGAGGTGCTCGTACTGCTTGAGTACGCCCTCGAATTCGTTCTTACGCAGCAGTCCGTTGTTGACAAAAATGCAGTGTAGTCGGTCGCCGATCGCTTTATCGAGCAGCACCGCGGCCACTGTGGAATCCACGCCGCCACTCAGACCGAGCACGACTTTGCCGTCGCCAATTTGCGCCTTAAGCGACGCCACGGTCTCGTCGATAAAGCTGTCCGGAGTCCACGTCGGAGCGCATCCGGCGATTTCATAAATGAAGTTGCGGAGAAGCTGGGTTCCGTGCTCAGAATGCACCACTTCGGGGTGGAATTGGATCGCGTACGTATCCTCGCCCTCAAAGCGGAACGCGGCCACAGGAATACTGTCGGTCGTCGCCTCAATAACAGCGTTGGCCGGCAGAGTTACAATGCTGTCGCCGTGGCTCATCCACACGGTGCTTCCGGTCGGAATTCCGGTCAAAAGGCGCGATTCAGCCGCTGACGGATTGAGGTGCGCGCGGCCGTACTCGCGGTGCGTGCTGCGAGCGACTTTGCCCCCGCGGGTGTGGGCCATAAACTGGGCTCCGTAGCAGACGCCCAAAAGCGGAATCTGACCGTAGAACACGCTTAAATCGGGATTTGGCGCCCCTTCCTCGAGTGTCGAATACGGCGAGCCACTGAGAATGACCGCCTTGAACTTGGCCCTCCAATCCTCTGGAATGTGGTGAAACGGATGGATTTCGCAGTACACATTGAGTTCACGAACCCGGCGCGCAATAAGCTGGGTGTACTGGGAACCAAAGTCGAGAATGAGGATGGCGTCGGTCATAGACTACAAAAGTACGGCGCCCGGCGCGGGTTCAGGTAAATTCCCACCAGCCTGCTTCGTCCCAAACCGCCTGCTGGCTGTAGGCATCAAGGTAGGCACGCACGGCGTCGGGACCCGCGTGCTCCACGAGGTCAAAGTGGGTCCAGATGCGCTCTTGAAGGGTTCCAGCGGGCATCAGGGCGTCCGCGGCATCCTGAATGCGACGCAGAATAACTTCTTCACGGCGGGCTAACTGGCGGCGTACCCGTTCAACCATCTTGGCCTCTTCGCGAGCAATGCGCTGCACCCAGGCTGCCGCAGATCGCTCAAGGCCTGGCCGAGCGTAGTGCTGTGCTACGAGCTGCGCAATTTGGTCCGTGACGGGGTGCTCGCGGGCGTCGGGGGCTCCCGCATTCGCAAGCACCTCGCGGCGAATAAGGTCCGGATCCCATGGGCCCCGTAGGCGCGCAGTTCCAATGAGTTCAAGGCCTTTTTGGGCACGGGGCGGAATCCAAGTTCCGCTGTGCCGAAGGCGCCACACCCCATGGTCGCGGCCCGTGTGTGCCCAGTACGGCACCAGCTCGTAGGCGTAGGCCAACTCCCCTGCCCCGCCCGTATACGCTGCATTGGGGAGGATGTGCTCTTGGTAAATCGGGCGCAGGAGCGCGTTCGGACTCACCGCCTCAGGATGTGCTGCGGCCCAATTCGCTACGTCACGGTCACCACCCATCGAGCGGCCATCCGCACGCTGCCATTGGCCGTCCTCACTTCGGTCGAGGCGGATCCTTGCCCCATTTGCGTCCAATGCAAAAAGTGCCGACGGACGAAAGGGAACAGGCGGAGTTTGATCGCCCCAAGGCCGACTCGCTGCGCCGCGTGTGGAATACAGCGTTTGGTTGCGGATTTCGTCGTCCCACAACTCTGCCGCCGCCGCCTTCAACCGCGCATCAGACGCATCCAGCACGAGCACCTCAGGGTGCCACAGCCCCATCAACTTC
>CBFHNK010000029.1:0-19278 GCA_965657195.1 uncultured Schleiferiaceae bacterium | reverse complement strand
GAACAAGAAACCAGGAACAAGAAACCAGGAACAAGAAACCAGGAACAAGAAACCAGGAACAAGAAACCAGGAACAAGAAACCAGGAACAAGGAACAAGGAACAAGAAACCAACCGAACCCGTTATCAGGTTATAATCGGATTTTACTTTTTGTCTGTGCTCCCGAAACACGGATGCAGATTACGCACAGCAACTTAACTAGAAACCAGCAGCGAGCAACTAGCTCATTCACGCAAAGCCCAGCGCCTCGCGCACCCGCTTCAGGGTAGCTTGAGCCACAGGGCGGGCCTTAGCTGCCCCCGCATGAAGCACCGCGTGCACCGCGTCAGGATCAGCCATAAGGCGGTCAAACTCTGCACGGGGTCCCGCGAAGCG
The DNA here is from genome assembly GCA_965657195.1 of uncultured Schleiferiaceae bacterium. GTDB lineage: Bacteria > Bacteroidota > Bacteroidia > Flavobacteriales > Schleiferiaceae > TMED14. The sequence goes on along the minus strand of CBFHNK010000029.1, from coordinate 18,904 downwards.
CTCCAAAATGGCGTGCAGCAGCGCAGTCTTGGCGTGGCCGTAGCCGTATCCGCCGGCGCGGTACGCCGCCTCCATCTCGGCCACCTGCTCAGAGCTCGCAATGAGGCGGTAGAGCGTCACGACGTTGCAGGTCGAGGGGTCCTTGGGATCCTCGAGGGCCGCAGAGTCGGTGACAATGCCCATGATTTGCTTCTTCAGCTCTTTTTCGGGCAAGAAAATGTCAATGACGTTTCCGTAGGACTTGGACATTTTTTGGCCGTCGGTTCCGGGAATCGTCATCACCGACTCCTGAATACGCGCCTCGGGAAGCACAAACACTTCGTGGCCCGTGATGCGGTGAAACGTCTCAGCGATGTCGCGGGTGATTTCGAGGTGCTGGCGCTGGTCCTTGCCGACCGGAACCAAATGCGCATCGTACAGTAAGATGTCCGAGGCCATCAGGACCGGATAATCAAAAAGTCCGGCATTGACATCACTGAGGCGGTCGGACTTGTCCTTAAAGCTGTGCGCGTTGGCCAGCATCGGGTAGGGCGTAAAGCAGTTGAGGTACCACGTGAGCTCGGTGCACTCGGGCAAATCGCTTTGCGCATAAAAGACGGTGCGCTCCGGATCCAGTCCGCATGCCAGCCAGGCGGCGGCGGTGGCAAGCAGGTTAGCCTTGCGCGCCTCAGGGTCTTTGACCGTGGTCAGTGAGTGAAGGTCCGCAATAAATAAGAAGGACTCGTTGGACGGATCCTTGGCCAATTCAATGGCGGGAAGGATGGCGCCCAGCACGTTTCCGAGGTGCTGGCGTCCGCTGCTTTGGATTCCGGTAAGGATGCGTGCCATACCGCGAAGTTAACCCCGACAGCATTAGGGGTTCCAAGAACCTTAGCGCGTATTTATTGTCAACTAAACATTTTTTATTAGGATATCCCGATTAATCCCCTTCGAGATAAAGCTAGACGAGTACACGTGGTGTAATTGCTCTTTTTCAATGGATTAAAACTGCTTCTCTAAAAAATTAATTTTAGTGATTCTATTGTGGTGTTGAATTTTTTCCTACTTTTCCTAAACAATGCATTAACAGAAATGTTAACCTAACACAAAATCCATCTAAAACTTGATTTATGCAATTTCTCGAAGTTCTCACAATTGACCCGGCCGATCCCGTAAGCTTTACGTTCTTTACGGGCTACATGGCCATGTTCGCTGCCTCTGTATTCTTTTTTATGGAGCGCAGCCGTGTCGCTGACGAGTGGAAGCTCTCGCTGTTAGTTTCTGGTTTGATTACCGGTATCGCAGCTGTGCACTACTACTACATGCGCGACTTTTACCAAGCGACGGGCACCAACCCGATCGCGCTTCGCTACATTGACTGGACCCTTACGGTTCCATTGATGTGTGTGGAGTTTTACCTGATCACTAAAAAGGCCGGCGGAACCAGTGGTTTGCTTTGGCGCTTGATCATTGCTTCGGTTGCGATGTTGCTTCTCGGCTACATCGGTGAGGCCTTCTACGCGGACGAAACCCAATCATGGGTTTGGGGTGCGCTTTCTGGTCTTGCATACTTCTACATTGTGTGGCTGGTTTGGAAGGGCGAGGTTGCGACCTTGGCCGCCAACGCAGGCGGAAAAGTTCAGACTGCCGTTAAGGCACTGGGCTGGTTCGTACTCGTAGGCTGGGCGATCTACCCAATCGGGTACATCGCTGGCACCGAGGGCGGACTCTTCGGCGTGAAAGTGCTCGAAGGCCTGTCAATGGATCTGGTGTACAACATCGGCGACGCCATCAACAAGATTGGCTTCGGTTTGGTAATCTACGCTTTGGCCCAAAAGGACTAAGTCTAACCTCGGATTTTGTGCGCGGAGCCGCCCCCTCGGGGCGGCTCTTTGCATTTAAACCCTCGCCAAGCGGTCGCGAAGGACCTCGGCGGTCCGCCAGATTCCGTGCGGAACCGCGAACAGCGACAGCGAAATAAACGCGGTGCGAATGAGGCGGTCGTCAAGGGCGCTTCCGCCCGTAGCCCAAAAGACTCCGGCCGCGACGACAAACGTGAACGCGGTGGCTCCCAAGACCTTTATGCGGTGCGCCTTGAGCACGGGCCAAATCTTGCGGGCACTGTGCAGCGAATGCCCCCCCACGAAGTATGCCACGAAGGCCGTCAACGGCTGCAGTAGGCGAAATACCGCTACGAGCACCAGGATTTGGGCAAAGACGTAGACCACTCGACGCCACTGGGTCGCCCGAATGGCGTAGTGCCCAAACAGGGTGAAGGTCAAAAAGATCCAAAGTGTCTGGGCTCCGGCTAGCCCTTGAGACCAGGTGGGGCCGGCCCACGAGGATTCCGCCAAAAGACCAAAGAGCCGCAAGACCTCGGCTTCGTGAAAGATGCTAGGGGCGAGTACGACGATCATTCCGCGCACGAGTGTTTCGTGCACAAATAGGGCGGTTCCAGATTCGGCGGCGGCGTCCTCTGAGCCAAAATGAAGCATGCTCAGTACCAAAAAGACGCCCAGCGCCCAAGCTGGGGCCCACCACCAGAGTGCTCCGAGAAGCAGGATTCCCACGCCGTAGTACAGAAGGGCGGGCCGTGAAATGCTTCCGCGTTCGGTGAGCAGATCGGTGGCGCCGTGGGGCATTCCCGTGGCGATTCCGAGGGCCAAAATCAGTGCATGCGCACTAGGGGGCAAGGCATAAAGCGCCGCGGCAAGCAACGAAACCAGTGCCAGTTCGGTCACGGAACCAGCCTGAAGTCCAAACGCAGCGGGAAGGTGACTCCGAGCCCGGGCTCAATCACCTGAAGTTCGGAGTGCCACAGCTGAAGCGTTTCGGCGTCCCAATCCACTTTGAAGATGAGGGTGTCGGGGTAGTCGTAGAACCAGATTTCGCGCTCGACGGGCTTGTACCAGTACATTCCAACGCGTTGCTTGGTGTAGGTGTACGGAGCCACGCCCGGCACGAGGTCCGCCGTAAACTGGAGCGAATAGTTCACCAAGTCGGAGTCGTTGCGTGTAAAGAAGTCAAAGCGACCTGATACGTCCCGCGCCTTGTTGTGCACCCGAACCGGCACCGTCGTGTCGCCAATGGTCATGGGCAAGTCCGCGGTGTAGGTCACCGAATCCAGGGTCCAGCCGGACGTCAAGCGCGGCAAAAAGGGTCCGGTCGCCTCAGGTGGCAGGCCACCGTTGGGATCTGGATCCTTACAGCCAAACGCCAGCGCAAGCGCCAGAAACCAGAAACCAGAAACCCTAGGCATTGATGTCGATAAAGCGCTCCACGTCCTTGACCTTGCCAAAGACGACGAGCTCGTCAATTTCTTCGATGACCATGTCATCTTGAGGTACCCCTTTGATGTGGGCGACCTCGTCGTCTCCGCCCTTTTGGATGACCGTGACCAGGTTGAGTCGGTACTTCTCGAGCAATCCGATATCCTTGAGGGTGCGCCCGATGGTGCTGCGTGGCGCAGTGATCTCCACGATTTCGTAGTTGTCGGGAAGGGTTACGCACATCATCATCCCGGGGTTGATGAGGCGTTCGGCGACGTTTTTACCTACTTCTTCTTCAGGCGAAAGAATTTCTTTGACGCCCATTTTTTCAAGGATTCTGCGCTGGGTTTCACCTTGGGCGCGCGCAATAATGCGCTCTACTCCCATTTCTAAGAGCTTCACCGTGGTGAGCAGCATGCCTTCAAAATTCTGCCCGATTGAGACCACGACGGCATCCATATCTAGGATGTTTTGGGCCTTGAGGGCGCGCGAATCCGTTGAATCCATCACGACCGCATACGCGACCTGCTCTTTGATGCTCTCGACCTTGTCTTCGTCGATGTCAATTGCAATTACCTCGGCGCCCTTCTCAGAAAGCTTTCGGCAGATGGCGGAACCAAACTGGCCCAACCCGATTACGGCAAATTTGTCCGCCATGGTTTTGAATAACTTACTACGAAAGTACGGAAAGTGCCTGATCTAAGTCGGCCGTGAGGTCGCGCACGTCCTCGAGGCCCACGCTTAGGCGAATGAGTCCGTCGGTCACCCCCGTCTTTTCGCGCTCTGCCTTCGGGATGCTCGCGTGCGTCATGGTTGCCGGGTGGCCCGCCAACGACTCCACGCCGCCGAGGGATTCGGCCAGGGTAAACACCTTGAGGGCCGAAACGACCGCGCTCGCCTTTGCCAAGTCATCCTCGTGCAGGGCAAACGACACCATTCCGCCGAAGTGCTTCATCTGGCGTGCTGCCACCTCATGACCGGGGTGGTCCTTGAGGCCAGGGTAGTACACCTTGCGCACCGCGGGGTGCTTGGCCAAGTGCTCGGCCACCGCCGCCGCTGACTGGCAGTGGCGGTCCATGCGGACGTGAAGGGTTTTGATTCCGCGCAGCGCCAAGAAGCTGTCCATCGGGCCGCAGACCGCGCCCGAAGCGTTTTGAATAAAGTACAGGCGCTCGGCCAGAGCCGCGTCACCCACCGCGAGCAGGCCAAGGACGATGTCGCTGTGGCCGCCCAGGTACTTAGTGGCAGAATGCAAGATGATGTCCGCTCCAAGCTCTAGCGGACGCTGCAAATACGGCGTCGCAAAGGTGTTGTCGACCACCACGAGCGCGCCCACCTTTTTGGCCTCATCAGCCAAGGCCTTGATGTCGAGCACATTGAGCATGGGGTTGGTCGGAGTCTCGAGCCACACCATCTTGGTGGCTGGAGTGATGAGCGCGCGCAGTTCGGCGGGGTCCGCAAGCGGAGCAAAGCTGAACTTCAGGCCAAAGGGCTCAAACACTTTGGTGAAGAGGCGGTAGGTTCCGCCGTAGAGGTCGCTCGTGCTCACGACGTGATCGCCGGGCTTCAGGAGCTTCATGCACGCGTCCACCGCGGCGAGGCCGCTGCCGAAGGCGAGGCCGTGGGTTCCGCCCTCGATGGCCGCAATGGCGTTCTCAAGCGCGCGGCGCGTCGGATTGTGGGTACGGCTGTACTCGTAGCCTTTGTGCACGCCCGGAGCTTCTTGGGCGTAGGTAGAGGTCTGGTAAATCGGAGGCATAACCGCCCCAGTGGACGGGTCGTGGTGCTGGCCTCCGTGGATGGCAAGGGTGTCGAAATGCATAGGGTAAATCTACGTCAATTGGCGAGGTTGGCGAGGGTAGCTCGTTGGCGAGGTTGGCTGAGATTGGCGAGGTTGGCTCGTTGGCGAGGTTGGCTCGTTGGCGAGGTTGGCTGAGATTGGCAAGGTTGGGGGCGGAAGCAATTAGGTGCATCAGTCAGGGGAGCTGGGGGCCTGCGGGCATTGGGTAAGGAGTTCGGTGGTCCAGTCTGCCAAAAAAAGCGGAATATTGAGCAATCCGCCCTTGAAGTCGAGGTTGTTGAGCGAGTAACGAATGCGTACACTTGGATTGAACTTTTGCGTGTACACGGACAGGCTTCGGCTTCGGATGTTTCCCGCACTCTTGACCTCGGACGGTATTATTTGGGTACCGAACTGAAGGACGAAATCCACCTCTGCGGTGTTACCTGAGGTCCAGTAGTTCACGCTCATAAATTCCTGAGCAGATAGACTTTGCAGCACGTAGTTCTCGGTGAGTGCTCCGTGAAATTCGGTGAACATTCGGTCTCCGTCGATGTACACTTCAGAAGGCAGACGGGCCTTTCGGCGGAGCAAGCCCACATCCAACATGTACACTTTGAACGCGGTAAGATTTTCATACGCTTTTAGGGGCAGACCCGGCTTTGAAACGTGCCGGATGCGGTGAACCAAACCGGATCGAACCAGCCATTCGAGCGCATCTTCGTACTCTCGAGCTCGGGCCCCTGTTCGGACCGCGCTGAATAAGAATTTCTTGTTTTCTCGGGCGAGTTGCGAGGGTAGCGAATCCCAAATAAAGTTGAGCTTCGCTGCATCGCTTGCCCGAGGGTGCTTTGAGAAGTCGCCGCGGTAGGCGAGCAAGAGGTTGTCCAAAATTTGGTCGACCTCTGCAATGGAGTCGCGCTCCGCAAGTGCACGAACGGACTGCGGCATTCCGCCCGAAATCATATAGCGCTTGAATTGAAACTTAAGGTCGTTGAACAAAAATTCGGGAATGCGTTCCACGGCGCGCCGTTGGTTGAGGTATTCCAATGCAGATGGGTTCCAAACCTCGAGCGCCTCACGAAACGTCATGGGGTGGAGTGTCATGAATTCCACCTTGCCCACGGGGAATGAGTGGTCTGAATGGAGCAGGATTCCGAGAAGCGAGCCGGCAGCAACGACTGGAATCTCTGGTCGCCGTTCCGCAAAGTACTTCAGGGTGCTCAACGCATCTGGACACTCCTGAATCTCGTCAAATACCACCAATGTCGAAGAATCAATGCTCAACCCCGATAAAAACCCCAACTCACTTAGAATTCGGTCGACATCTCGATTGGTTGCAAAGAGGTGCTTCAGTTCGGGCCGTTCGTCGAAATTGAAGTAGGCCATTTTTGCAAAGTGCGTGGTACCCAACCACTTCATCAGGTAGGTCTTGCCAACCTGGCGCACACCTTGAATGATCAGCGGCAACCGTCCAGGCTTTTCGGACCAATTCAGCAGCTTGGCTTCAAGACTTCTTTTCAATTTTAAACGTATATTATGTGATTATTTTCACTAATTTAATAGATTAAATTGGAATTTCAATGCACATAAGGGCATTTAGCGAAGTTGGCTTTTGGCTGAGATTAGCAAGGGTAGCAAGGTTGGCTCAATGGCGAGCCGGCGAGCCAGCGAACCGGCGAACCGGCGAGCGAAGTGGCAGCAAGGCCTAACTTCGGGTCATGGTCGGCCGCTTCGCCCCTTCACCTACCGGAATCATGCACTGGGGCAATGCTTCCACGGCGCTTGTGGCGTGGCTGCAAGTGCGGGCGGCGGGCGGACGCATGCTGCTCCGCATGGAAGATGTGGATCCGCAGCGGAGCAAGCCCGAGTTTGCCGACGGTTGGCGCCGCGACCTCGCGTGGCTGGGCCTAGACTGGGACGAAGAGGTGGCGCCGCAATCCCATCGCGGACCCCGCTACGCGGAGGCCCTCGCAAACTTAACCTCCCAAGGGCTTGTGTTTGCATGCCGCTGCACCCGACGGGACATGGAAGAGGCGGTTTCAGCGCCCCACGGAAGCTTTATGGGGTCCTATCCCGGGACCTGTGCCGACGGCCGATGGCCGCTCGACGGTGCGGGTGCGCGGCGCTTGCGCCATCCCGACGACGCGGTGGTCCTGCGCCGCGCCGACGGCTCCAAGCTTCGGGATGAGCTGGCCGACACGCGGAGGTCGGGGCTTCACGACGCGGTGGTGCTGCGCCGCGCCGACGGCGCCTGGGCCTACCAGCTGGCCGTTGTGGTGGACGATATGGATCAGGGAGTGACGCACATTGTGCGCGGCCGTGATTTGGAGGACAGTGCGCCGCTTCAGCGGTTTTTGCACCGTGCCCTCGGCAATAAGCGGCCACCGGAGGTGGCGCACGCCCCACTTTGGATGGGCCCCGACGGGCACCGGCTGAGCAAGCGGCACGGGTCCGTGGGTGTGCGGAATTCGGGGTTGGAGGCGGCCCAGGCCGTGGGCCGCATGGCCCACGGCCTGGGCCTGCGCGACCGCCCGGACGCCTGTACTCCCGCGGAATTGATCGACGACTGGCGGGCGGGCGGCCCGGCCACCCTCGCCTGCGGCGAGGTGGCGGCCGCCTCCATCCAACCTTTGCCCCTATGATTCAATCCATGACCGGCTTCGGCCAGGCCAGCGCCACCTTTGAGGGCCAGCGCATCTCGGTAGAAATCCGCTCGCTCAACAGCCGCGGCCTCGACCTCAACCTGCGCATGCCGCACCGCTACCGCGAGCGCGACTTGGTGTGGCGCAAAATGGTTGGAGACGCGGTGCAGCGCGGCAAAGTCGACGTCAGCATCAACCGCGAACAGGCCGAGGGCCGCGGCAGCAGCTTGAATGAAGCCCACCTACGCCAAACCATGGACGATCTGCAGCGCATTGCGGGCGGCAGCTTGACTCCAGCTGAGGCGTTGGCGATGGCCTTGCGCGTCCCGGCCGAGCAGGGCCCCGCGGCTGAATTAGACCCCATTGAAGCTGAAGCGGTGGAAGCACTGATTCGTTCCGCACTTGAAGCGTTTCAAACGTTTCGCAGCCACGAAGGTTCCGCCTTGGCCAAAGACCTCGAAGCCAACTTGGCGACGATTGAGCGGGGCATTCCCATCATTGAAGCTGCTGAACCCGAGCGACTTGACCACCTCAAAGGTCGCCTGACCAAGGCCGCCGTGAAGGCTGCCGACGACCAGCCCATGGACATGCAGCGCTGGGAACAGGAGCTCCTTTTTTACGTCGAAAAAATCGACATCAACGAAGAAAAAGTCCGCCTCAAGGCGCACATTCAGCACTTCCGCGAGGCCCTGGCGTCGGGCGAAGGCCGCAAACTCGGCTTTTTGGCCCAAGAACTCGGCCGCGAAATCAACACCCTCGGCAACAAAGCCCACCACATCGGCATGCAGCGCCAGGTTGTACAGATGAAGGAGGAACTCGAAAAAATCAAGGAACAAGTCCTCAACGTCCTGTAAACCAGAAACCAGTAACTAGCAGCCCGCAACCAGTAACTAGCAGCCCGCAACCAGCACCTAGCAACCAACGAGCCAACCTTGCCAATCTCAGCCAACGGCCAACGAGCCAACGAGCCAACCTTGCCAATCTCAGCCAACATGTCCCCCGGCCAACTCCTCATTCTTTCTGCTCCGTCGGGCGCCGGCAAAACCACGCTGGTGCGCCGGCTGATGGCGCAGCTTCCTGGGCTGGCGTTCAGTATTTCGGCGACGACGCGGGCTCCGCGCGGAAGCGAAGAGGACGAAGTCGACTACCACTTTTTGACTGCCGAAGACTTTCGGGCGCGGGTGGACCGCGGCGAATTCCTCGAGTGGGAAGAAGTCTACCCTGGCCGCTACTACGGAACCTTGCGCAGCGAGGTCGAGCGCCTTTGGGCCGAGGGCAAGGTCGTGGCCTTTGACATCGACGTAGTCGGCGGCCGCAACCTCAAGCAGCAGTTTGGCGACCGGGCCTTGGCGCTGTTTGTGGCTCCGCCGAGCCTTGAGGTGCTCGGTCAGCGGCTTCGCGGGCGCGGAACCGAGACCGAAGACCAAATAACCCAGCGCTTAGCCAAGGCTGAGTGGGAGCTCGCTCAAGCGCCCGACTTTGACCGGGTGGTGGTCAACGACGACCTCGATCGGGCTGAATCCGAGGCCCTTGCGGCGATTTTAGCATTTGCTCCGTCGTGCGCATAGGCCTGCTGCTGGGCACGTTTAACCCCGTGCACCTGAGCCACTTGCTAGTGGCCGAGCGACTTCAAAAGCACGCCCGCCTCGACGAAGTCTGGCTTGTTTTGACGCCGCGCAACCCCTTCAAGCAGGGCGAAACGCTTGCGAGCGACGCCCACCGCTTTGCCATGCTTCAGCTTGCAGTGGCTGGTCGCTCGGGGCTGGCCGCCAGCGACGTCGAACTCGAAATGCCCCAGCCCAACTACACGGTCGACACCTTGGAACTCCTTGTGACGCGGCACCCCGAACACCAGTTCGCGCTGCTCATGGGCGAAGACAACTTGGCTGGATTCAGCCGTTGGCGCAGTCCCGAACGCATTCTGGAGCTGGCCGAGCTAGTCGTCTACCCCCGTCCCGATTCAGGATTGGATCCAGAGTCGAGCTGGCTGCAGCATCCGCGCGTTCGCCGGGTTGACGACGCCTTGATGGCGCGAAGCAGTACCTCGGTGCGGCAAAGTGTAGCCGAAGGTTCCGAAGCCCTTGACGACCTTCCGGCCGCCGTCGCAGCGTATATTCGAGATCACGATCTCTACCACTAAACCCTGATGACCCCTTTTCTGCAGCGCGTCGCCCAAACTGCGGCCGAGTGTGGCGTTCCGCTGCACCGGGTCGGAATCGTACTGCCCACTCGACGGGCCGAGCGGAGCCTGCGGCGCTACTGGGCTCAAGGCCAGCCCATTTTGAGTCCGAGCGTGTGGGCCATCGAAGAGGTCATGGCTGATTTGGCCGGAATTCCCGCCGCCAGCCCCACCGAGCAGCTGCTCGCTCTATTTAGTGCACACCGCCAGGTGGCCGGGACGCATGCGGATCCCTTGGACGAGTTTCTGCGCTGGGCTCCGACCATTTTGCGCGACTTTGGCGAGCTCGACCGCCACGGAGCGGATGCAAACGCCGCCCTGCGCGAGCTGCGCGAAATCGAGGCCCTCGGCGAGTGGGGTCTTGAAGAGCCCACCGAGCTGATGCAGCGCCGTCTGGGCCTGTGGCGCCAGCTTCCCGAACTCTACGCCGCCTACCACGAGGCCCTTGGGGCCCAAGGCATGACCACGCCCGGAATGCAGTTTCGCCGCGCTTCGCCCCCGCCCAGCGGCCCGACCGAGGCCCAGTGGGTGAACTGGCGTGCGCGCCACGGGGTCGACCGCCTCTTTTTTGCCGGATTCAATGCCCTGACGCCGCCTGAGGAAGCGCTGCTGCGCTCCGCCCACCTGCACCTAGGCGCCCAAGCCCTCTGGGACGCCGACCGCCACTACCTCGACCTCGACGTGCACGAGGCCGGCGAAGCCCTGCGCGACCTCGCCCGGCGCCTACCTGAGGGGCTAACGGTCGACCTTCAGGATGCCCCCGCGCACTGGGCCACGGGTCAGCAGCAGATCGAAGTCATCTCGGCCAGCCGCCACCTCGGCGTCGCCCAATCGGTCGGGGCACTGCTCGAGGAATGGGGTCCCGAAATGGCCCGCCAAACCGCCGTGGTCCTGGGCGACGAGAGTCTTTTGGTGCCCGTGCTGCAGGCACTGCCCGAGGGCATCGAAGAGGCTAACGTGACCATGGGGCTTCCGCTGTACCTGACCCTGCCCTACGCCGGGGTGGAGGTCTTTTTGCAGCTCCACGAGGCCCGCGAGCAAAACCGCGGAAGCTACCCGCGCCGCCTGCTCGAAGCCACCCTGATTCACCCCTTTGCCGCGATGATGGTGGCTAATCCGAGCGCGCTGGTCCGGGCCCAATTCGAGCTTCGCCGGGCGCGCCGGGCCCACTGGTCTGCGGCCCAGGTCGAGGCCCTGCTGGGTGCCGACGCCACCTTGTGGCGCCCCGCCCACGACCCGCGGCAGCTCATTCAGGACCTTGCCAAGCGCACGGCCCATTGGCTGTCGGTTCCGCGCCCCGCTTGGGAGGGCGAGCCGGCCCGCGCCGTACTGCAAATCCTCGAGCGGCTGCAGGGCATGCTGCCCGACGAGGTGCTGGGCGTCGGAAGCCTCTTGCGCCTCTACCGTTCGCTGGCCACCGAATCGCCCGTAGCCTTCTTTGGCGAGCCCTTCAACGGGCTGCAAATCATGGGCTTACTCGAAACCCGCGCGCTGGATTTTAAGCGACTCATCGTGGCTCCGCTCAACGAAGGCGTGCTGCCGCAGGGGCGCAGCACCGCGAGCTTTTTGCCCTTTGACTTGCGCAAGGCCTACGGGCTTCCGCTGCCCCAGGACCGCGAGTCGGTGGCGGCCTACCACCTGTACCGCCTGATGCAGCGCGCCGAAACCGTCGTGATGGTCGTCAACAGCGAGCCCGACGGACTCGGCAAGGGCGAGGCCAGCCGCTGGGTGCGCCAGGCCCAGCTCGAACTCGCCCGCTACCCTGGCATCCGCGTGACCGACCGCCGCCTCAACTGGCCGCTGCGCCCCGACCAGTTTCAGCCCGAAGGCGCCGACGTGCCCACCGGGCCCGAAGTCTGGCCCCTAGTGTCCGACGCGCTTCAGCGCAAGGGGTTGAGCCCCACCGGATTCCAGCGCTTTCTCGAGGACCCCTACCTCTTCTTGGTCCGCAATGTGCTCGAGATCCGCGAAGAATCGCGCACCCACGACCGCGTCGCGGCGGACGCCCTCGGAACCGCCCTGCACTACGTGCACGAGCAGCTCTACAAGGCCCTCAAGGTCGAGGGCCAATGGGCCCTGGACCGCGTCGAAGCCTGGACGCACGAAGGCATCAACAAAGAAATGCCCTCGTCGCTCGACACCGGGTATCCGATGCTGACGCGCCAAATCGCCCTGCACATGGCCCATGCCTGGGCCGAGGCCGAAGGCCAGCGCAACGAAGACGACCGCGAACTGCCCTTCGAAGTACTGGGCGTCGAAGAAAAGCTCGAAGCCCTGCTGCAGCTGGACTTCGGGGGCGTCCCCGTGCGCGGAACCGCCGACCGCATCGAGCGCTGGTCCGACGGCCGCCTGGTCGTGGTTGACCTCAAAACGGGCTCGGTCGACGAGGCCAGCACCCGCTGCAAATCGGACTGGGCCGAGCTTCAAAAACCTAGCAAGTCCAAAGGGTTTCAGCTGATGACCTATGCCTGGATGCTCGGCCAGCGCTACCCCGACGCCCGTGAATTCCAGGTCGGAATCGCCCCCATGCGGCGCCCCCACGACCCCGTGCTCTGGTTCAGCATTGCCAAGCGAAGCCTGCTCACCCGCGCAGACCTAGATGCCTTTGAAGCTGAGGTCTTGCGGCCACTGGCTAACTCGATTGCGGAGTTTTTTCAGGCCAATTCTGAAGCGCGCTGATTGATGTAGTCGAGAATACGGTCGTGCGCTTCACGTTCCTGATCCGATTTAAAGTAGAGCTCCAAGAAAACTATGGTTTGGCCATCACCCGCATAAATCAACCTCAATCCAGAATTCGAACCGCGCCCCGGCAAGGATCTGCATGCCATTTTTCTGACCTTTACTATTTTAATTTCTGAAGAATATCCTGGAATCTCCACGCTGAAGGACGTCGGCGGAATGGGCCGAACCGCGATAACCTTCGTCAACGTTTCGAGGTCCTGATCTAGCGATCTGAATCGTTTGCGCAAAGCTTTCACATCCTGATCAAACCTCTTGGTGCGTTCAAACCTCATAAGGCCTTCTTTGACCCGCCCCTTCTGCCGAAAAAGGAAACTCGCGGTACATCGCCAGCTCGTAGTCAATCACTTCGCCGTCGGCGGTTGCCAACCAGGGAATGTCACGTTGAATAAGTCCACCCAAACTCATGGCGTCAAGGTGTCCGTAACGGCTGCATACATCCTGAACGGTATGCAGTTCTGCCCCGTTGAACGCGCGCAGGTCAGGGCGGCTCAAGGACGTTCGACTCAGTGATTTTGAACCCAATTCTAGTGCCAAATCGTCGATAAGCCCAGTAACCCCTGCAGCGATCACACCATGCGGCACTCGAACGAAGCTCACGCCGCACATATGAGTTTCGTACACCTCATAATGTTGAAATTCAATAAAATAAACTAAGTATCCAATTAAGGCGTAGTCTGCATCGCGCGCGCCGTCGACATGGTGAACGAGGTAGCGAACTACCTGCTCGAGCTTTGCGGCATTCAGTACGGGGACCGGATTACGCACTGCAACTTCGTAGTCAACTACCGACTCGCTAAGGTCTGGTTTTGACCCCCGCTGGTAGCGCGCATAGGGATTTTGGGAATCCAAAAACGAAGTGTTGGGGTCGAGAAACTGATTCAACGTGCCTGGCAAATAGGGCGCCAAGCGCGTAAGCTCTTCGAGCTTCAAACTTCGGTTGCCCAATTCTACTTGGGTTAATGCAGACCGCGGCATCCCCAAGGACTCGGCGAACTGTGCTTGGGTCAACCCCAACTTCTTGCGGACTTGAGCTAATCGATCCCCAAGCTGGGTCGGACTGAGCACAGATGTTAGTTGCTTTTTCACCCTACAAACTTCACTTTGTTTGATATTCTGACCAAACATTGTTTTAATTTCAAACAACAAGGATTTGCAGGTTGCCGGGGGATCAAGGACCCTCTCGGCTCGACCCCGAATCTGTCAGTACCGAATTCGTTAGCTACCTCAACCCCATCGGAGTCCGCTCCAAGCGCACCCGACGCAGGACCTCGCCGCAGGCGGTGGCGTCGGCCAGGGCGTCGTGGTGGTTCAGCAAAAAGATGCCGTAGTGCTCGCAGGCCTTCTTGAGGCCCATGCGGGTTTCGCGGTAAGTGCAGCCCTTCTTCCAGGTCGGAACCGGCAAAAAGTAGTATTCCAGCGTGGCGGTCAGGCATCCGAAGTCAAACGGCGCGTTGTGCGCCCAGACCGTGTGGGCAAAGTAGGCGGCGATGTCGGGCCAAACCTCTTCAAACGTGGGCGAATCGCGGGTGTCCTCGGGCTGGATTCCGTGCACCCGAATGTTGTGGTAGTTGTAGGCATTGCCCGGCGGACGCACCAGCGAACTGTAGACCGGCACCACGCGGTCGTCGAGCACCTCGACCAAACCAATTTGGCAGATGCTCGAGCGCTGGTTGTTCGCGGTTTCGACGTCTACGGCAAAGTGGCGCATGGGGACTAAAGTTAGGCCTTAAGGGGTTTAGTGCGAGAGGCTTCCGAGCTCGCGCAGGTACTGCAGCACGTACTTACCCAGCACGTCAAATTCGAGGTTGACGGGATCGCCGACCTTCAGCTTTGAGAGGTTAGTGTGCTCCCAGGTGTAGGGAATCAGCGCCACGCTAAAGTGCGTCGGTCCGGAATCCACCACGGTCAGCGACACGCCGTTGAGCGTGATCGATCCCTTGGGGACGGTGCGGTGCAGCTCATAGGCGGGATGCTCGATGGCGACGCGCCAGCTGCCGTTGGTTTCTGAAACTTCGGTAACGCGGCCCACCGAGTCGACGTGTCCCTGCACGGTGTGGCCGTCAAGACGGCTTCCGACCAGGGCGGCGCGCTCGAGGTTGACGGTTCGGCCGACGGTCCAGGTTCCGAGGCAGGTTTTGTCGAGGGTTTCGGCGATGGCCGTGACGCGGAATCCGTGCGGAACCCCCTCGCCGTGCAGCGCCACCACGGTCAGGCAGCATCCGTCGTGGGCCACGCTTTGGTCAATTTTGAGCTCGGGCGCTAGGGTCGACGTGACGTCGAAGTGCACGTTGCCTCCGTCGGGGGTGATGGCCGCGATTTGGCCGAGGTTTTCGATGATTCCGGTGAACATAGGGCAAAGGTACGAGCGCTACCTTCGTAGGTATGAAACGCAGCCTTGTTCCCTCCTCTGCCGGCGCCGCCGTGCGCGCCATGCTCCGCCCCAGTACTGATGCTTTGCGTACAGCGGGCATCGAAGATTCCGCACTAAGTGCCTACCAAAACCGCGTCGACCGCGGGGTGAAGGGGTGGATGCACCTGGCTACCGCCAACGGCGACCTGCTGCTGGCCACCAGCGACGCCGACGCCGCGACCGCCGACGGACTGCATGCGATGCGCCAGCTCGGGGCCGACTTGGGCGGAATTTTGGCCAAAAACAAGCTCCGCCACGTGGCGCTCGACGCCCAGCCCGCCGCCCTGACGGTGGCTGAAGGCCTGGCCCTGAACGCCTACCGCTACACCAAACTCTTTGGCACCAAGGCCAAGGACCAGTGGACCCTCGAGCAGCTCGACGTGGTCGGTAGCGATTCCGCCGAATTCGCCACCTGGAACGCCCTGATGGACGGGGTGACCGAGGCGCGCGACCTCATCAACACTCCGGTGCTGCAGCTTGGCAGCCTCGAGCTCGCCGCCCGCGCCGAACAGCTCGGGGCCCAGCACGGGTTCAAGTGCACGGTGCTCCACAAGGCCCAAATCGAGGCCCTGAAGATGGGCGGGTTGCTGGGCGTGAACAAGGGGTCGGTCGATCCGCCCGTGTTCATCGTGCTCGAGTACCGCGGCGAAGGCGCTCCCCAGGAGCATCCCACCGTCTTGGTTGGCAAGGGCGTGGTCTACGACACCGGCGGCATCAGCCTGAAGCCCAGCAACTTCATGGAAGACATGAAGTGCGACATGTCGGGCGCCGCGGCCGTGCTCGGCACCTTCTGCGCCGTGGCTGCTGCGAAGCTTCCGATGAACGTGGTGGGTCTGATTCCGGCCACCGACAACCGCCTGAACGGCAACGCGTTGGTTCCGGGCGACGTCATCACGATCTCGAACGGCGTCACCGTCGAGGTGCTCAACACCGACGCCGAGGGCCGACTGATCTTGGCCGACGCGCTGCACTACGCCAAAAAGTACCAGCCCAAGCTCGTCATCGACTTGGCCACCCTGACCGGAGCCGCCTCGCGCGCCATCGGCCCCTACGCCACCGTCGCCATGGGAACCGCCGACCGCGCCACCTGGGACGCCCTGCAGGCCAGCGCCGGAATGACGCACGAGCGCCTCGTCGAGTTCCCCTTCTGGGACGACTACAAAGAGTTGATTAAGAGCGACATCGCCGACATCAAGAACATCGGGGGCGCCGAGGCCGGAATGATCACGGCCGGCAAGTTTCTGGAGTACTTCATCGACTACCCCTACGTGCACCTCGACATCGCCGGGCCGGCGTTCTTGGACCGACCCGTCGCCTACTACGGCAAGGGCGGAACCGGCGTCGGCGTACGCCTACTCACCCACTTTTTGACCACCCAATCCCGCGCCTGATGGCGGTTCGCGTCGGCATTACCCTAGGCGACCCCCACGGCATCGGGCCCGAGGTGGTGCTCAAGGCGCTGGCGCAGTGGGCTCCCTCGGCCGACGTCGAGTGGGTCTGGTTTGCCGACCCGCTGCTGGTCAAGGGCCAAGCAGAGGCGCTGGGTTTGCCCGTGCCGTCGGTCCCCTGTGTGTGGCCTCTGCCGCCCGTGGACTGGGCCTTGGGGCGCGGAACCGCCGCCTCAGGCCAAGCTGCCCTCGACAGCCTCAACCTGGCCCTGGACGCCTGGCGCGCCGGCCAAATCGATGCGTTGGTCACGCCGCCGCTGAGCAAAGAACATGTACCCCTGCCCGGATTCACCGGCCATACCGGCTATCTCGCTGCCGTAGCGGGGGGCGAGGCCCTGATGCTGCTTCGCGGATCGGAACTCACCGTCGCCCTCGCGACCGAGCACGTGGCCCTTGCCGACGTTCGGAGAGTGCTCTCGGCAGACCTTGTGCTGCGCAAGCTCCGCGCACTGGACGCAGCCCTGCGCCAGGACTACGGAGTGACCCGTCCGCGCCTTGCCCTGCTCGCCCTCAACCCCCACGCCGGAGACGGCGGGCGCATCGGCAGCGACGAGCAAACCTGGCTTTTGGAGGCGATGGACGCCGCGCGCCACGAGGGCTTGGACGTGCGCGGACCCTTTGCCGCCGACGGTTTTTTTGCCGCGCGGGGCTACCGCGACGTCGACGCCACCTTGGCGCTCTACCACGACCAGGGCCTGATTCCGTTTAAAATGCTCGCCTTTCACGACGGCGTCAATGCCACCGCGGGCCTGGATTTGGTGCGAACCTCACCCGACCACGGGACCGCCTGGGACCTCGCCGGCCAAGGCCGCGCAGATGCCGGCAGCATGCTGGCCGCCCTGCAAACCGCCGTCGAGGTGGTAAAGAATCGCCGCGCAATACGCTGAGCGTTGTGGAATTTTTAGTACCTTTGCAGGCTCAAAGCGAAGTTCGTCATGAGACCACGTGAAACCATACTCCAGTTTTCGGGTCTTGCACTTGGCGAGCACCACTTTGAATTCGTCCTCGACGAAACGTTCTTTTCAGAATTTCCCCTGCAAGACCTTGAGGGTCTTCGGCCCGCCACCGTCCGTGTGCTGCTGCGCAAAGCCAACCACATGCTTGAGTTGGAATTTTCGTACGAAGGCGCCATGGACACCACCTGCGACCTGAGCAACGACCCGTTCGTGCTCGAGCTTTCGAACGCGTTTCGCGTAGTGGTCAAGTTTGGCGAAGCCTTCGACGACAGTGAACCTGAGGTGCTCGTGCTTCCGCACGGATCCTACGAAGCCGACCTCAAGCAGTACCTCTACGAATTAGTGGCACTGTCGGTTCCGCTGCAGCGCGTCAAACCCGAGCTCCGCAAAGAGGTCGACGCCGACGATTGGGATGATTCTGATTTGGACTTTTTAGACGACGAAGAATAAGATTTTTGACCAACGAATTGTTGAATTTTTAAACTGAGGAACCATGGCACATCCCAAACGCCGACAATCCAGTACCCGCCGCGACAAGCGCCGCACCCACGACAAGGCTCCTATGCCTACGCTTACGGTGTGCTCGGCTACGGGTGAAGCCCACCTTATGCACCGTGCCTACTGGCACGAGGGCAAGATGTACTACAAAGGCAAAGTAGTTATCGACAACAGCGCCCCTGCTGAAGCCGCTGAGGCCTAAGACTTTTGGGCCTTTGCGCCCTTTTGTGAATAAAAACCCGGTTCAAGCATAGCCTTGATGCCGGGTTTTTGCTTTTTTCGCCGCACTTTTGCCCTTCTAACCCCTTAGCTATGGACCTTAAAGAACTCCAAAATTTCATTCGTTTTGTCGCCAAGAGCGGAGCCCAAGAGGTATCTCTCGAAACGGATGACTTTAAGATTACGGTCAAAACCGGCCCCGACGGCGTTGTGTACGCCCAAGCGCCTGTGCTCGCTGCCGCCCCTGCGGTAGCCGCCGCCCCAGTGGCCGCCGCTCCCGCACCTGCTGCACCAGCCGCCGCAGCGGCTCCGGCCGAAGACACGTCAAAGTACGTGACGGTGACCGCGCCCATGATCGGTACGTTCTACCGCAAGCCAAGCCCCGACAAGCCCGTGTTTGTCAACGTGGGTGACACGGTAAAGGCCGGCCAAACGGTCTGCATCATCGAAGCCATGAAGCTCTTCAACGAGATTGAGTGCGAGGTTTCAGGTACTGTAGTCAAGGTGATTGCCGACGACATGAAGCCGGTCGAGTACGGCCAGCCCTTGTTCTTGGTCGATCCGGCTTAATTCGCCCGCGCCATGATTAAAAAAATTCTCATCGCCAACCGCGGTGAAATCGCCATGCGCATCATTCGCACCTGCCGCGAGATGGGCATCAAGACGGTAGCTGTGTATTCAGAGGCCGACCGCGATTCGCTGCACGTTCGCTTTGCCGACGAGGCTGTGTGCATCGGCCCCGCTCCTTCGCGCGACAGCTACCTCAAGATTTCGCACCT
>CBFHNK010000028.1:0-19346 GCA_965657195.1 uncultured Schleiferiaceae bacterium | reverse complement strand
CCAATATGCCGCGTGCGCTCGCTTCCCATCGCGCTGACCTCACTCGAAATGAGCGGCTGCCAGATCGTCGGAATATCTGAAAAAGCCACCGGAACCTTGGCCGACTGCGACCTTCGCGGTCCCGCCGTACTCATCATGGGTTCTGAAGAAGACGGAATCTCTCCCGCCCTCTGGAAGGCATGCAACGCCACCGCCAAAATCCCCACCAGCGGCGAAACCGCCTCACTCAACGTCTCAGTGGCTGCCGGAATCGCGCTTTATGAGGCGTCGATGCAGCGGCTTAGCAAACTTAGCTAGGTTAGCGAGGTTGGCTAGTTGGCGAGGTTGGCTCGTTGGCAAGGTTAGCTCGTTGGCAAGCTTAGCTCGTTGGCAAGGTTAGCTCGTTGGCAAGGCTGGCTCGTTGGTTTGCGCGTAGCTAGTTACTAGTAACTTGTTGCCGCATAGCGGCTCACGCTGCAATGCAGCCCTAGCCGCACATCGGCCCTAGCGCGAAGCGCAACAAACCGTTCGGTTATAACCGGATTTTACTTTTTTCAAATTTCTCGAAACGGCTATGTGCCAACAAATCAAGTTGTTGAGCGAAATATCCATTTGGAAAATTTGGCTACCTAGCAGCCCCTAGCCGCGGAAGCGGCCCTAGCGCGAAGCGCCAAAAGCCAAAGGCCAAAGGCCAAAGGCCAACGAGCCAACGAGCCAACGAGCTAATCTCAGCCAACCTCGCTCGTTCGCTAACGAGCTAACTGACTAATCAGCTTTTGGGCAATTTCGATTTTTGATTCCGCGTCCGCGAGCTTTTTGCGTTCGGCTTCGACGACCGCGGCGGGAGCTCCAGCAACGAATTTTTCGTTGGATAGCTTGGCCTCTACACTGCGCTTAAAGCCGCTGTAGTAGTCGATTTCTTTTTTGGCCTTGGCGATTTCGGCGTCGACGTCGATGTCGTCGGCGGCAACTTGGACGCGGAGCTCAAAGGTTCCGGCCCGAAGAGGGAGTCCGCCCTCGGCCTCACCCCACTGGGTGTTGGTGAGTTTGGAGATGGCTGACCAGGCGGCGGGCTTGGTCGCGGCGTCTGCGGTGAGCGGAGACTTAAAGGCGATGTTTTTCTCGGCCCTAAAGGTGCGCAGGGCGACCACGTGCTCCTCCATGATGGCGAAGGTGGTGGGGTCGTAAGCGGTTCCGCCCGAAGTCGGATACGTGGCAAAGTCGAGGAAGTCGGTCTCGGCGCGCTCAGACAGCAGGTGCCACACCTCTTCGGTGAGGAAGGGCATGAAGGGGTGCAGTGCCGCCATTAGGGTTTCGAAGAAGTCGACGGTGGCGCGGTACACGCCAGCAGAAATGGGCTGGCCGTAGGCGGGCTTGACGAGCTCGAGGTACCAGGCGCAGAAGCTGTTCCAAGTGAGCTTATACAGGCGCATGAGGGCCTCTGAAAGGGCGTAGCGGTCAAAATCGCGCTGCAGCTCCGCCAATTCGGCGTCGAGCAGGCTGTGGAACCAAGTTACGGCCCATTCCGCAGCTTCGTCGGCGGGGGCGTCGTCAGATACGTTCCAGCCTTTAATAAGGCGGAGGGCGTTCCACACCTTGTTGGTGAAGTTGCGGCCCTGCTCGCAGAGGGATTCATCAAACGGAAGGTCGTTGCCCGCCGGTGACGTCAGCAGCATTCCCATGCGGACGCCGTCGGCACCGTAGGTTTCCATGAGCTCGATCGGGTCGGGCGAGTTTCCGAGGGACTTGGACATTTTACGTCCGAGTTTGTCGCGCACGATTCCCGTGAGGTAGACCCGTTCGAACGGACGCTTGCCCGCATACTCGTAGCCTGCCATGGCCATGCGTGCGACCCAGAAGAAGAGAATTTCGGGGGCGGTGACGAGGTCCTGGGTTGGGTAGTAGTACTGGATTTCGGGGTTTTCGGGGTTGCGGATGCCGTCAAAGACGCTCAGCGGCCAAAGCCAGCTCGAGAACCAGGTGTCAAGGCAGTCAGGGTCCTGCTGAAGGTCGGCGGCGGTGAGATCCGCGCGGCCTGCGGCCGCGCGGGCCTTCTCGAGCGCCTCTTCGGCGCTCAAGGCAACCACGTAGTCGTGCTCCCCAGGACCGTAGAAGTAGGCCGGAATGCGGTGTCCCCACCACAGCTGGCGCGAAATGCACCAGTCCTTCACGTTCTCCATCCAGTGGCGGTACGTGTTCTTAAACTTCTCGGGGATCAGCTGAATTTCGTCAGACATCACCGCATCGAGCGCGGGCTTGGCCAGCTCGGGCATGCGCACCCACCACTGCAGCGACAAGCGGGGCTCGACCACGGCGCCGGTGCGCTCGCTGGTTCCAACGGTTGATGCGTACTCTTCGGTTTTTGCGAGGAATCCGCTTGCCTTGAGGTCTTCAGCAACTTTCTTGCGGGCGGCAAAGCGCTCCATGCCAGCGTACACAAGGCCATGGACGCTAAGGGTTCCATCTTCGTTCAGCACGTCCAGCACCTCGAGGCCGTGCTTTTGGCCGATGGCGTAGTCGTTCCAGTCGTGGGCCGGAGTCACCTTGAGGCAGCCGGTTCCGAAGTCCGTGGTAACGTAGTCGTCGAGGATGATGGGCACTTCGCGTCCGCCAATCGGAACCCGAACGTGCATGCCGTGTAGCGCGGTATAGCGCTCGTCTTTGGGGTTGATGGCCACGGCCACGTCGCCCATGATGGTTTCGGGGCGCGAGGTGGCGACGGTTAAAAAGGTTCCGGGCTTCTCAACCACCTCGTACTTCACGTAGTACAGCGTGGCGTTGATGTCTTTGTGAATGACCTCTTCGTCCGAGAGCGAAGTCTTGGCCTCGGGATCCCAGTGCACCATGCGAAGTCCGCGGTAGATGTAGCCCTTGGCATGCAGGTCGGCGAACACCTGGTACACGCTGTCGCTGCGCACCTCGTCCATCGTGAATGCGTTGCGGTCCCAGTCGCAGCTGGCTCCGAGCTCTTTGAGCTGCTCGAGAATGATTCCGCCGTGCTTGTGCGTCCACTCCCAGGCGTGCTCCAAAAAGGCGTCGCGGCTAAGGTCGGACTTTTTAATCCCTTCGGCACGGAGCTTCTGCACCACCTTGGCCTCGGTCGCGATCGACGCGTGGTCGGTTCCGGGTACCCAGCAGGCATTGAACCCGCGCATGCGGGCGCGGCGCACGAGCACATCCTGAATGGTGTTGTTGAGCATGTGCCCCATGTGCAGCACGCCGGTCACGTTGGGCGGCGGAATCACGATCGTGTAGGCCGGACGGTGGTCGGGAGTCGAGGCAAAAGCCTTGTGCTTGAGCCATATTTGGTACCAGCGTTGTTCAACCTGGCGCGGAGCGTACTGTGAAGGAATTTCCATAGGGACCGCAAAGGTAACCTTGTGGCATTTTTTTTGCGTTAGTTTCGCCGCATCGGTTACATTTGCCCCTGCTTGATTCGTCAACAACAAAATTTTAACTCAACATGAAGCACTTTTTCACTGCCGCTGCCGTCGTTTTGGCATCGTCTTTTGCGTTCGCCCAAGAGGCCAACACCAACGCGCCCCAGATTTCGTTCACTCAAGAGACGATTGACTACGGCAACATTAAGAAGGACGCAAACGGCGAGCGCGAATTCACTTTCAAAAACACCGGCAAAGAGCCTTTGATCATCACCAACTGTGTGGGTTCGTGCGGATGTACGGTTCCGGTTTGGCCCAAAACCCCCATCGCTCCAGGTGAGAAGGCTTCGATCAAGGTAAAGTACGACACCCGCCGCGTAGGTCGTTTCCAAAAGACCGTTACCGTGACCAGCAATGCCGGCACCCCTACCAAGGTGTTGACCATCAAAGGCAACGTAGAAGATGTAGCAGCAGCCGAGACGACTCCCGTCAACACTGCTCCTGCTTCAAAGGTGAGCAAGTAAGTTCATCCCCACGAGAAGTTATAAACCCGCAGCCCGCGCTGCGGGTTTTTTATTGACCTTTGCAGCCATTATGCCGAAGATTTCAACCCGCGGGCAGCACATGCCCGAGTCTCCGATCCGCAAGCTCGCCCCTATGGCCGACGCGGCCGCCCAGCGCGGAACCAAAATCTACTACCTCAACATCGGCCAGCCGGACATCGAGAGCCCAGCCGAAGCCCTTGACGCCGTCAAGCGCAGCGACCTGCGCGTTTTGGAGTACAGTCCTTCAGCCGGATTTGCGACCTACCGCAAGGGTTTGGCCAACTACTACCAGGGTATTGGCCTTGACGTCCAGGCCAGCGACGTCATCGTGACCACCGGAGGTTCCGAGGCCCTGTCGTTCGCCATGGGTAGCATGCTGGATCCAGGTGACGAAGTAATTATTCCCGAACCCTACTACGCCAACTACTTCGGATTCGCGCAAGCGCTCGGCGCCAAGGTCGTGTCGGTACCCAGCAGCATTGAATCCGGCTTTGCCCTGCCCCCTATTGCGGAACTTGAAGCGCGCATCACCCCCCGCACGAAGGTGGTCCTGGTCTGTAACCCTGGCAACCCCACAGGATACGTGTACCGCCGCGACGAGCTCGAAGCCCTGCGCGACATGGCGCTCAAGCACGACCTTTTTGTCATTGCCGACGAGGTCTACCGCGAGTTTGTGTACGACGGAGCCGAAGCCATCTCAGTGCTGTCTTTGGCCGGTCTTGAGCAGCACGCGGTACTGATCGACAGCGTGTCCAAGCGCTACAGCATGTGCGGAGCCCGCATCGGATGCATGGTCAGCAAAAACAGCGAACTCATGGCCACGGCAATGAAGTTTGCCCAAGCGCGTCTGTCTCCGCCCACCTACGAGCAAATCGCCGCAGAGGCCGCACTCGCAACACCCGCCAGCTACTTTGAGGCGGTCAACGCCGAGTACCGTGCCCGCCGCGACACCTTGGTTCGCCGACTCAACGCTATTGCAGGAGTCTTCTGCCCGACCCCGCGCGGCGCATTCTATGCGGTGGCTCAACTGCCGGTTGACGACGCCGAGACCTTTTGCCGCTGGATGCTCGAAGAGTTTTCGCACGAAGGAGCAACGGTGATGATGGCTCCGGCCGCCGGATTCTACGCAGAGCGTTCACTGGGCAAGCGCCAAGTGCGCCTGGCATACGTACTCAAGCAGTCGGACCTCGAGCGCGCCATGGACGTACTTGAACGCGGCCTAGCTGCCTACCCCGGACGAACTGCCTAAGCCGTGCGGATCGAGCGCCAGGCTTCGCTGAAGCCCTACAACACCTTTGGCCTTGACGTGACGGCCGAGCGACTCTACCACCTCGAGTCCGAAATGGACGTGGTTGAGTACCTCGACGACCCACAAGGCTACGCCAAGCACACCTTGCTGCTCGGTGGGGGTTCGAACATGCTGCTCGCCGGCAACCTTAAAGGCTCTGTGGCCCGCGTGGCGTGGACCGGTCGGCACGTCGTCGAAGAAGGCGATGGCTTCGTGGTGGTTGAAGCCGCCGCAGGCGAAAACTGGCACAAATTCGTACAGTGGACCGTCGACCAAGGCTGGGGCGGGCTGCAAAACCTGTCGCTGATTCCGGGATTGGTCGGAACCGCACCCGTTCAAAACATCGGCGCCTACGGAGTCGAAACCAAAGACAGCCTTCACTCGCTGCGATGGATGCGCTGGGAAGACGGCGACATCGAGGAATTCAGCAACGCCGACTGCGGATTTAGCTACCGCGAGAGCGTGTTCAAAAGCGTACTGCGGGACCAAGGCATCATTTTGTCGGTTCAGTTCAAACTCACGACCCGCGACCACGTGCTGATCACCCACTACGGATCAGTGGCTGAAGAGTTGGCTGCCGCAGGCTCCGAACCGAGTTTGCGCAGCATCGCCGACGCGGTGATGGCCATTCGCCGCAGTAAGTTGCCCAACCCCGCCGAGTTGGGGAATTCCGGATCCTTCTTTAAAAATCCCGCGGTAGCAGCTGAGGTAGCAGAATCGCTCGCCGCCGAGCACCCCAGCCTACCGCAGTACCCGCAAGCCAACGGAAGCGTCAAGCTGGCCGCCGGTTGGCTCATCGAGCAGGCCGGCTGGAAGGGCAAGCAGGTGGGCAACGCCGGAATGCACGCCAAGCAAGCACTCGTGCTGGTCAACTATGGAGGTGCTACGGCCGCAGAATTAGTGCACGTGGCCACCCAAGTTCAGGCGGACGTCGTGGCTAAATTCGGCGTAGCCCTCGAGATGGAGGTCAATCTTATTGGCGGCTCGAACGCGACCAAGTAACCTAGGTCACGGCCCCGTTTTTGTACCTTTGCACCCATCATGGCACTACTGAAACTCTTCCTCGTGGTCGCCGGCCTTCTCGGCCTCGGCATCCTCGGCATGGCAGTCAAAATTTGGGGTAAAAAGGACGGCGAGTTCGCCGGAACCTGCGCCTCAAATAGTCCCTTCCTCAATAAGGAGGGTGAAGTATGCTCGTTTTGCGGCAAAACGCCGGACGAGCAGTGTGCCAACCAGTAATCTTTACTTCAGCGAATTGTAGATCTGCAGGGCGCCTTGGGCGTCGCTGTAGATGAGGATGGCGTCCCACTCGGGGTGCTGGGCCAACCATTGCCTTGTGCCGTCTACTCCGAGCACCATCGCCATGGTCGCGTAGGCGTCAGCCTCAGCACATGAGGGGCCGATGAGTGTGGCGCTCAGCACGTCCGTAGGTGCCGGCCAACCGGTGCGTGGATCCAAGCTGTGACCAAAGCGCTGTCCCGTCGCGGAATCCACCTGAAACTTGCGGTAGTTTCCTGAAGTGGCGAGTGCCCGGTCTTCGAGTTCCACGGTTAGCTGAAGGCTGCGGTCGCCTGAGGTGAGGGGTTTTTCGATTCCGACCTTGAATACGTCACCATTCGGCTTGAGGCCAAAGCAGCGCACCTCGCCGCCAATCTCGACAAAGGCGGCAGTTGCGCCGCGCGCACGGAGCGAGTCAAGGACCAAATCTACCGAATGACCTTGGGCAAAAGCATTGACGTTGATGGGGTGCGCGATGCGGGTTCCCGCTGGCGTGGTTTCGGTCCGAGCCCAGCGAACCAGCGCCATGAGTGAATCGACAATGACGGAATCGCGTTGGGCGCCCTGGGCCGACGGAAGCAGTTGAGTTCCCGCCGTAAAGCCCCAGGCGCGGAGCACGGGCTCTAGGGCTGGCTCAACCAATGAATCGGTGGCCACTCGAATGCCCTCGGTCATGCGCAGCAAATCCGAGAGAATCAAACTGGGCGCAAGGGCTTCGCCCCGATTGAGGCGGCTGAGTTCGGACTGCGGATCCCACACCGAAACCGCTTTGTTGTAGTCGGCCAACCAACGGGCGACGTCGGACTCGTTAAGGTTGAGCGAGTCCCCGTAGGCACGAACGACAAACGTGCTTCCTTGAGCTTCGCCCCGAACGACGAATTCAGATTCCGAGGCACAGCCCACGGCAAGGGCCGCAGCTAAAGCCAAAAAAGGGCGCCCGAGGGCGCCCTTATACTGTTGATTAACCACCGAAGTCATCAAAAGCTACGTTTTCGGGTGGCACGCCAAAGTCGTCGACCATCTTGAGGACGGCAGCGTTCATCATCGGCGGTCCGCAGAAGTAGAATTCAATGTCTTCTGGAGCGTCGTGCTTGGACAAGTAGTTGTCGATGAGCGCCTGGTGCACGAATCCGACAAAACCGTCTCCGTCGCTCTCCATGCTCGTCTTTGCCGTCCAGTTGTCTTCTGGGAGGGGCTCGCTAAGTACCAAGTGGAACTTGAAGTTTGGAAACTCCTGTTCAATCTGACGGAAGTCGTCGATGTAGAACAATTCGCGGCGCGAACGGCCTCCGTACCAGTACGACACCTTGCGACCCGTCTTAAGGGTGTGAAAGAGGTGAAAGAGGTGCGAACGCATCGGAGCCATCCCTGCACCACCACCGATGTAGATCATCTCTGCTTCGGTCTCTTTGATGTGGAATTCACCGTAGGGTCCTGAAACCGTCACCTTATCGCCCGGCTTGAGGTTAAAGATGTACGACGAACACACGCCTGGATTGACGTCCATCCAACCGCCTTTAGCGCGATCCCATGGTGGAGTCGCAATACGGATGTTGAGCATCACGATGTTGCCCTCTGCGGGGTGGTTGGCCATTGAGTAGGCGCGGAAGAGCGGCTCAGGATTCTTCATCTTGAGGTCCCACAACTTGAACTTGTCCCACTCACCTTGGAACTCATCGGCCTTTTTGCCGAGGCGCGGATGCGCAGTGATGTCCATGTTTTTGTAGTCGACTTCAATCGCGGGAACGTCAATCTGGATGTAGCCACCCGCCAAGAAGTCGAGGTTCTCGCCTTCAGGAAGCTTCACGACGAACTCCTTAATGAACGAGGCAACGTTGTAGTTCGAAACCACTTCGCACTCCCACTTCTTAATACCGAAGATCTCGTCGGGCACGCGAATCTTCATGTCGTTCTTAATCTTCACCTGGCAACCCAAGCGCCAGTTGTCGGCAATTTGCTTGCGGTTGAAGAATCCCGTTTCGGTCGGAAGGATTTCGCCACCGCCCTCGAGGACTTGGCACTTGCACATACCGCAGGTTCCGCCACCGCCGCAGGCAGAGGGAAGGAAGATTTTTTGGTTGCCCAAGGTTCCGAGCAATGTGCTGCCTGACTCAACCTCGACGGTATTGCCATTGATTTCAAGCTTAACAGGGCCCGATGGGCTCAAACGAGCCTTGGCCTGCAAAAGAATGGTTACCAAGGCCAAGATGACCAGGGTAAATACCACCACACTGACGATGGTAACCGTAGATGCTGCGAGAATCATAGTTCGAGCGGATTAAAGTTTGATACCCATGAAGCTCATAAAGGCGATGCCCATGAGTCCGGTGATGATGAAGGTGATTCCGAGGCCGCGCAGCGGAGCCGGAACGTGCGAGTACTTCAGACGCTCACGGATGGCCGCAATGGCGACGATGGCGAGCAGCCAACCGATTCCTGATCCGACTCCGTACACGGTAGCCTGACCAATGTTGATGAACGCGCGCTCTTGCATAAAGAGCGACCCACCCAAGATGGCACAGTTTACGGCGATCAATGGCAGAAAGATTCCGAGGGCTGAGTACAGGGCGGGCGCAAACTTCTCGACGACCATCTCAACAAGCTGTACCATGGCCGCGATAATCGCAATGAACATGATGAAGCTCAAGAAGCTGAGGTCGAGGTCTGCGAAGCTGGCGTCGAGCCACACGAGCGCTCCGGCCTTAAGGACGTAGTTCTCGAGGAGGTAGTTGACCGGAAGCGTGATGGTAAGGACGAAGGTTACGGCAATGCCGAGGCCCACGGCCGTCTTGACGGTCTTCGATACCGCGAGGTACGAACACATGCCCAAGAAGTAGGCGAAGATCATGTTCTCAACGAACACGCTCTTAAAGAAGATCGAAATCAAGTCTTGCATGGCTATGAGTGCTTATTCTTTTTCAATGAGTGACGGGGTCTTCGCACGCTGAACCCAAATGATTAGGGCTACCACGATGAGGGCCATTGGAGGAAGCAGCATCATGCCGTTGTTTTTGTATCCGAGTTCGTAGACGCCAAGGGCCTCTAGGACGGGGTACTCAAACAGGGTTCCGCTGCCCAAGAGCTCGCGGAAGAACGCAACAACGAGCAAAATCGCCGCATAGGCAGCACCGTTGCCAAGTCCGTCTAAGAAGGACTTCCATGGGGTGTTACCGAGAGAGAATGCCTCAATACGCCCCATAATGATGCAGTTTGTGATGATCAACCCCACAAATACTGAAAGTTGCTTGCTTACATCGTACACAAACGCTTTTAGCACTTGGTCGACAAGAATTACGAGGGCTGCCACAACAACCAACTGAACGATAATTCGAATTCGGTTCGGAATCATGTTACGCATCAGTGAAGTGAGCACGTTTGCAGCCGCCAAAACGACAATTACAGACATCCCCATAACAAGAGCGGGCTTCATTTTTACCGTGATGGCGAGCGCCGAACAGATTCCCAGTACCTGCACGGTAATAGGGTTGTTCTCGTTGAACGGATCGACGAACAGGCGGCGGTTCTTTTTAGAGAACAGCGCCTCTTTTTCTTGGTTTTTTACTTCAGTACTCATAGGGTAGCAACGGTTACAGTAGTGTCAGCGTCAGAAGGCGCGGCTGCCGGAACAGTTCCGCGAGATTTCAGGTACGCCTGGTAGGGCTTAAGGCAGTTTTCAAGCATGTACTGAACGCCAACTGAGGTGATAGTACCACCCGAGATGCCGTCCACTTGCTGGTTGCCGCTCGCATCGCCCTTGCGGACTTCGATGCCGGTGTAGCTGTCGCTGTAGACCACTTTGCCCGGAAACTGACCCGTGAAGAATTCAGTCGTAATCTCGGCACCCAATCCCGGAGTCTCGATTTTGTGGCCGAAGGTGGCACCGTACACAGAGGTTCCGTCCTCGTTGAGGCTGATGTAGCCCCAAATCGGACCCCACAGACCCTTGCCGCGCACGGGAATGATGTAGTAGGTTTTACCCTCATTCTCTGCGATGTACAGCGGTGTTTGGCGCTCAGTTTCTGGAAGCGCGACGGACTTGGCCATGTCCACAGCATCGGGACTGACCCCTTCGACAACTTGTCCGTTGACGAGGACCAACTGTTCTTTGATTACGTCGGCGTATAGCGACGCGGGATCTTCGCTTGTCAGTCCAATGGACGACAGAATGTCGGACTTCTTTTCGAGTGCTACGTTCGCATCTTGCATCGGCTTGAGGCTCGTGGCCGCAATCGACAGTGCTGCGGCTACCGCGACCACCAATGCGATGGCGAATCCGTAGGTGTAGGAGTTACTATTGACGTTCATAATCTTAAGCTTGAACCGTTTGAACGCGCTTGAGGCGCTTTTGAATATTGGCATTCACGACGTAGTGGTCAATCAGCGGAGCCATCACGTTCATGAAGAGGATGGCGAGCATCACGCCCTCGGGATAGGCCGGGTTGAATACGCGAATCATGATCGAGAAGAATCCGACAAGGAATCCGTAAATCCATTTGCCCGTCTCAGTGTGGGCTGCAGAAACTGGGTCGGTAGCCATGAACACGGCTCCGAATGCGAATCCGCCAAACACAAGGTGGTAGTAGAACGGCACCGCCAAGTAGGACTGCTGCTCAGGGCTGATCATCAGATCAGCGACACCGTTGAAAATGATGCCCATTGTCAGCGCACCGAGCACGGCAGACAGCATGATCTTCCACGATCCGACTCCTGTGGCAATCAAATAGATTGCACCGATGAGGATGGCAAGCGTGCTGGTTTCACCGATTGACCCCGGAACCAAGCCCAAGAAGCCGTCGATGACACCGAATGAATTGGTTCCGGTAGAGGCGTACTGGCCAAGGGCCGTGGCAGATGAAACTCCGTCGACGTTGGTGAGACCAGACCAAACCTTGTCGCCTGACATGTAGGTTGGGTAGGCAAAGAACGCAAACGCACGTGCGGTGAGTGCGGGGTTGAGGATGTTCATGCCGGTTCCGCCAAATACCTCTTTACCAATGAGTACGGCAAAGGCGGTTGAGATGGCGACCATCCACAAGGGGATGTCGACGGGCATGATGAGCGGAATCAAGATTCCGGACACCAAGAATCCTTCGTTCACCGCATGCTTGTTGCGGTACGCGAAGTAGATTTCGATGGCGAGACCCGCGATGTACGTCACGGCGATCATTGGAATCACCTTGAGGGCGCCGTACAGGGCGTTCTCGAGAGTCCAAAAGTTCGCCCATCCCGACTCGATTTGACCGATAGCCAAGTGGTGCTGGTAGCCCGAATTGAACAAGCCAAAAATCAAGGCAGGAACCAGGGCGAAAATTACCGTCACCATGGTGCGCTTCATGTCGATGGCGTCACGAACGTGGGCACCGCTGTGGGCGTTGTGGTTCGGAACAAAGAACATCGTCTCAAGCGCGTTGTGGAGCGGGTACAAGCCCTTGAGCTTGCCCGTCGTCACCGCAGGACGGGTGGAGTCAAATAGATTCTGAACGAATTTCATCTGATTTTTGGAATTAATTCATTTCGGTGTAGAGTAGGTCGAGTGCTTCTTCAGCAAGCTTTTGCAGTTCCTGCTTTGAGGGGCAGACTACTTCGCAGAGGGCGAAGTCTTCAGGTACAACTTCGTAGGCGCCGAGTTGTTCCATTTTCTCGAGGTCCTTGGCCCACATTGCCTTGAGAAGGGGCATGGGAAGGATATCAAACGGAAATACTTTTTCGTACAAACCGGTCACCACAAACGCGCGGTCTTCGCCGTGCTGCTTGGTAGAGAGGTCGTACTTCTTGCTCGGAGTCAGCCAGCTAAACAGCGTGCGGCTTACCGACCACTTTGCGAAGCTCGGAAGTACCCATCCGAAGAAGTCGGTGCCCTCCCCTTCTGGGATGGCCGTAAGTTGGCTGGCGTAGTACGTCAGGTAGCCGGCCTTGCTCACTTTGGTTCCGGTCAGCACGCTGCCTGAAATCACGCGGTAGTTACCTGACTTGAGTTCTGCCTTAAGGAAGGTCTCTAGGTTTGCTCCAGCGACCGCCGTAATGGCGCGGGGCTTGGCAATACCGGTTCCGCTCAGCGCAAGCACGCGCTCGAGCTTGAAGTTGCCGGTGCGGGCCAAATGGCCTAAGATGGCCACATCCTGGTAGTTTAGCGTCCAAACTACCTCGCCCTTGTTGAGTGGGCTAACTTGGTTGATGTGGACGCTGGTCGTTCCTGCGGGATGCGGGCCTTTGAACTGGTGCAGTTCGACGCCGCTCGCCTTGGTGAGGGCCGGAGCTGTTTCGCTTACAGCAATCGAGAGCACCGTACGCTTGCTGAGCAAACCCACCACCTGAAGTCCCATTGCGAAGTCCTCTTCGCGGCCTGCAAGGGCGACAGCGGGAGCT
The DNA here is from genome assembly GCA_965657195.1 of uncultured Schleiferiaceae bacterium. GTDB lineage: Bacteria > Bacteroidota > Bacteroidia > Flavobacteriales > Schleiferiaceae > TMED14. Next base: position 6,510 of record CBFHNK010000028.1, on the reverse strand, counting down.
ACCGCGAGGGGTTCGGTCGCCATGCCGTTGATAAATACGGCCTTGGGCTCGGCGTCAGGATTGGCAATGCGTCCGTAGGGACGCGATTCCACAAGTGACCACGCACCCGACTCGAGGAGCCAGTTGATGGCGTCTTCGCGGTTGGCGGGGGTTCCCGAAGTGAATTTGCGGTATTCTTGCTGGCTGTCGGCAAGGACTACGACTGCAAGGATTTTGCGCTTGTCGCCGCGCTCAACGCGCGCCACTTCGCCACTCACGGGTGAGGTGATACGGATGCGCGGATCGGCTTTATCAGTGAAGAGGACGTCGCCTGCGAGGACGCGATCTCCTTCTTTTACAGCAAGTTTGGGAACAAGTCCGCGGAAGTCGCTCGGGCGAACCGCGTACACGGAAGCGCTGAGGTGGCCATCGACGAGGGCGTCAGGAGCTCCCAAGATCGGGAGGTCGAGTCCCTTACGAACAGTGTGTAAGTTGGGCATAACGGCGTAAAAAATTCGCCGCAAAGGTACATTAGTCACATTGCAAAAAGGTGAATATTTAACATGTTTTTACCACCTTTAAGGCATGCAAATACTGCGAACCGCGCTCTGTGCACTTGGCTTAGTGTTGTACCTACCAAAACTATCTGCGCAACTACCTGATATCAAAAAAGATAGCCTCATTCACAGCGTGATGTGGCACCCAGTGGACCGGGTGGATGCGCCTCCTGTGGTGGGGCTCGGCCAAGAGGCCGCCCTTCAGCTTCGCTTTGACGACTTCAGCCAGTCCGTGCTGCCCCTGAGGTACGTTTGGATTCACTGCGACCGAAACTGGGCCCCCTCGCCCATCATCGCCTCTGAATACTTGAGCGGGTTTTGGGAAGGACTCATCGCAGAAGGCCGGCTGTCGTTCAACACCTACCAAGGCTACAGCCACTATGCGGCGACGCTGCCTGAATCGAGCAGCATGCCGGTCTTGTCTGGAAACTACTACCTCGAAATCTACCACGACGAAGAGCTGCTTTTGCGCCTCCCTACCGTGTTTGCTGAGTCTACCGCCGACCTTCAACTCGCCGTTCGCCGGCCCGCTGCACCGCGACTTACTGCGCGCTACCAGGAGGTCGACGCGTGGTTTCCGTGGGACGCAAGCCGCACGACCAACCCTTTTGCCGACATTCGGCTCGGAATCATTCAAAACCGCGACTGGACGTCGTACCGCCTGTTGGCTCCGCGCTTTGCACAGGGCGACCGGCTTGATTTTGACTACAACGGAGGCGAAAACTGCTTTTTAGCCGGAACCATAATGCGCTTTGCCGACACCAAAAATCTACCGGCGGGCTCGCTTCGGGTATCGCGCTACGAGCTTCAGGATCGGTGGGTTGGTTTTGTGCGTCAGGACATTCCCACCGGGATTTTGGGCTACACGCGCCAGGACGATGCCCGCGGAAGCTTTGTTCCGCGTTCCGCACGGGGCGACAACCACACCCAGGCCGACTACTTGTGGCTGGACCTTGAACTCAAGGATACCGAAGGTTCCGGAACCCGCCGCATGGCCCTAGAAGGCGACTTTAACCAGTACCAGCCCGGCCCCGAGCACCAGCTGCACTATAACGAAGGGCGCGGCGCCTACACCGGCCGCATCCTTGTGAAGCAGGGCTACCTCGAGTACCGCTACCGCGACCTGGATGCCGGAACTGAAGGCCTCGACTGGTCTGAGGGCAGCCACAGCATCTCGGCCAATCAGTACACCGGAATCGTGTACGCCCGAATTTGGGGCGAACGCTACGACCGGGCGGTGGCCGTGCGCACCTTAGACATCACCGACGGAGCGCAGCTGCGGATCGAATTGGGACAGTAAGCGCAGCCTACCTTTGTGCCGATGCAGCACCTCGGCACTGACTTAGCCCGCGCGGCGTCCGTACTTCGTTCGGGCGGACTCGTCGGTATGCCCACCGAAACCGTGTACGGCTTAGCGGCCAACGCACTCGATGTGGTCGCCGTGGCGCGGATTTTTTCAGCAAAAAACCGCCCGCACTTTGACCCCTTGATCGTTCATCTGTCGGACTGGACCGAGTTGGACCGCGTGGCGCACGAGATTCCGAGCGAAGCGCAGCTGCTTTGGGCCGCATTGGGGCCCGCTCCCCTCACCTACGTGCTGCCGAAGCGACCTGAGGTTCCCGACTTGGTGACTTCAGGGCTCGACCACGTGGCGGTGCGCATTCCGCAGCTGCTCCTCGCACGCCAGCTGTTGGCGACGGCCGGGGTTCCGGTGGCCGCACCCAGTGCGAACCCCTTTGGGTTTGTGTCGCCCACCACGGCGCAGCATGTGGCCGACCAGCTCGGGGATCAGGTGGACTATATTTTAGATGGCGGAGCCTGCGGCGTGGGCGTCGAATCCACGATCGTTGCCTGGACCGAAGGGCGGGCGGTAGTGCTGCGCTTGGGCGGTATTCCGGTTGAATCCCTCACCGAAATCCTCGGGTACGAGCCCGAAGTTCGAACGTCTTCGAGCAAACCCAGTGCCCCGGGAATGCTCGACGCCCATTATGCTCCGGGCAAGCCCGTTCGGCTGATGGCGCACGGAACGGACTGGTCTCAAGTGACCGTACCACAGGGGATTCAGGCCCTTGCCTTTGCGGCAAATGATTGGGTAGCCTCACTGACCACCCATGGGGACTGTGCCGAGGGCGCCCAACGGCTGTTCGCCGCGCTGCGCGAGTTTGCGGCATCAGACTTCCGTGAATCGTGGATTGAATTAGCCCCTGAAGTGGGCCTCGGACGGGCGATTAACGACCGCCTCCGTCGCGCCGCACACCGCGGCGAAGACTGAAGTTTTGCCCCAGGTAGACCCGGCGCACCACGTCGTCGGCGGCGAGCTCTTCGGCGGTTCCGCTTTTGATGATTTTGCCCTCAAACATGAGGTAGGTGCGGTCGGTGATCGCCAAGGTTTCGTGCACGTTGTGGTCGGTGATCAGGACGCCGATTCCGCGCTCGTCGGCGAGGCGAGCCACAATGGACTGAATGTCTTCGACGGCAATGGGGTCCACGCCCGCAAAAGGCTCGTCAAGCAAGATGAATTTGGGGTCGGACGCGAGGCAGCGCGCAATTTCGGTGCGCCGGCGTTCGCCTCCCGAAAGTAAGTCGCCGCGGTTTTTGCGCACTTTGTGCAGGCTGAACTCCCCGAGAAGTTCTTCGGTGCGCCGGGCGACTTCTGCCCTGTTGAATCCGCGCCACTCGAGGACTGCCGCGATGTTGTCTTCGACGCTCAGCTTGCGAAAGACCGAGGCTTCTTGGGCGAGGTAGCCGATTCCGAGCTGGGCGCGCCGGTACATCGGTAGGCCTGTGATGTCCTGGCCGTCGAGCAGCACGCGACCTTCGTCGGGGCGAACTAGGCCAACGACCGAATAGAACGAGGTGGTTTTGCCGGCTCCGTTGGGGCCAAGAAGTCCGACGATTTCGCCTTGGTTGACTGAAAACGAGGCACCGTCAACCACATTGCGGCCGCGGTAGGTTTTGACTAGGGACTGGGCTTCGAGCTTCATCACGACGGGTTGCTAACGCGCTGGGCGCGCTGGTATTGTGCGAAGCGGCTCAGGCCAATACTGAGCTCATACAGGAGCGCCACTGGGAGCGAAACAATGATTTGGCTAAATACGTCCGGCGGGGTAATGATGGCTGATACCGCGAGGATTCCGACCCATGCATGACGGCGGTACGTGCGCATGCCCTGCGGAGTGGTGAGCCCCAGCCGCGACAGCAGGTAGACGGCCACAGGTAGTTCAAAAAGAAGGCCAGTCGCCACCACCACGCTCGTCACCGTGGACAGGTACGACGACATCTCAAAGAGGTTTTGGATCTCGCCACTCACGGTGTAGGTGGCTAAAAACTGCAGGCTGAGCGGGACGATGACGTAGTAGCCGAACAAGGCTCCGCTAAAAAATAGCACCGAGGCTGAGCCGATGAAGACCACCGACATTTTGCGCTCGCGCTCGGTCAACCCCGGAGCGATGAAGCGCCACAGTTCAAAGAGCACCATGGGGAATGCTAGAATCAAGCCCGCGACGAGCGAAAGCCAAATGTGCAGGCTAAATTGACCGGCCATCTGGGTGTTGAGCAGTTCGAGTTCGAATCCGCCGATGCAGAGCGAGGGGAGCTCAAAGTAGGTTGCCGCCTGGCAAAAGAGTAGGTAGGTGATGAAGTCGGCCTCTTTGGGGGCGAGCAGGACGCTGTTAAACAGCCAGTCCATCGCAACAAAGGCGATCGCCCCCCCCGAAAGGATGTAGGCCGAAGCCCGCATTAGGTGGGTGCGCAGGGCGGCCAGGTGGGCCAAAAAGGGCATCGTGTTGTCGTCAGACATTTGGCAAAGGTAGGATTGGTCGTACCTTCAAGTTTTGGTGCATTTTTGCGCCGCTTTTCACACCGCCTATGGCAGCCACCGTATCGGCCCAAAGCCGTACCCTACTTAAGTCCTTTTTTGGCTTTGACGACTTTCGCGGTCGCCAAGGCGAGGTGGTGGCTTCAGTCATGGCGGGCACTGACACGTTTGTGATGATGCCCACCGGGGGCGGAAAGTCGCTGTGCTACCAATTGCCCGCCCTCGACATGGACGGGGTCGCCATTGTGATTTCTCCGCTGATTGCCCTGATGAAAAATCAGGTGGACGCGCTGCGGAGCTTCGCCGAATCCGACGGAGTGGCCCACGTGTGGAACTCATCGCTCAGCAAGCGTGAAATGATCGAGGTGCGCCACGATTTGAGCGACGGCCGTACGAAGCTGCTGTACATGGCTCCGGAATCGCTCAACAAAGCCGAGAACATCGAGTTTTTGCGGGATTTGCAGGTGTCCTTTTACGCCATCGACGAAGCCCACTGTATTTCGGAATGGGGCCACGACTTCAGGCCCGAGTACCGCATGCTGCGCCAAGCGATGAACGCCATCGGTCGCAAGCCCATTCTGGCCCTGACTGCCACGGCCACGCCCAAGGTGATGTCGGACATTCTCAAGACACTTGAGATTCCGAACGCCAAAGTCATCACCACCAGCTTTAACCGCCCGAATTTGGCGTACGAGGTCGAAGCCAAGACCGCCAACGTCGAGCGCGACATTGTCAGGTTGCTGCGCGACTACGCGGGCCGCTCGGCGATTGTGTACTGCCTGAGCCGCCAAAAGGTCGAGGAGCTGGCGCAGGTGCTTCAGTTGAACGGAATCTCAGCCCTGCCCTACCACGCCGGGCTCGATGCCGGCTCGCGCAGCCGCCACCAAGATGCTTTTTTGAACGAAGAGGTCGACGTGATTGTCGCGACAGTTGCATTCGGAATGGGAATCGACAAGCCCGACGTGCGCCTGGTGGTGCACCACGACATGCCGCGCAGCCTCGAGGGCTACTACCAAGAGACCGGACGCGCCGGACGCGACGGCGGAGAGGGACGCTGCGTGACCTATTACGCCGAAAAGGACCTCGAGAAGATGGATAAGTTCTTGGCGCGCAAGCCCGTCGCCGAGCAAGAAATCGGACGTCAGTTGCTGCTTGATGCCCGCGCCTACGCCCTTACCTCGAGCTGCCGCCGCAAGTTTTTGCTGCACTACTTCGGCGAGGCGTATGCTGAGCCCAACTGCGGAAGCTGCGACAACTGCCGTGCTCCGCAGCAGGGAAGCGACGCCACCGAACACGCCCGGTTAGCCTTATCTACCGTGCTTGGAGGCAAAGGCCAGTTTCGCTCGCTTCAAGTGGTTAATACGTTGATTGGCAACGAGACTTCGATTCTGAAGACCCTGGGCGCGCGCAGTTTGGCCACATGGGGGCAAGGCAGCGCGTTTTCAGTTGGGTATTGGGACGATTTGGTGCGCCAGATGATGCTCGCAGGGCTGCTCGACAAGGACCTCGAGCGCTACGGAATTTTGTCGGTGACCTCCACTGGCAATGCCCTACTTAAGGGCAGCGAAACGTTTACGGCTCTACCCTACCGGGCGTTTGACGATGAAGAGGGATCGGCGGCGACCGCAGGTTCCGCTCGAAAGGCCGCTGCGCTCGACCCAGCCCTCTATGCGACCTTGAAGGAGTTGAACCGCAAGATGGCCCGTACGCGCAGCATTCCGCCGTACGCGCTGTTTTCTGAGGCCTCGCTCAACGAAATGGCGACGTCCTACCCGATTACGTTGGATGAGCTTAAAACGATTCCGGGAGTGGGCGAAGCCAAGGCAAAGCGCTTCGGCACCGAACTGCTCGACGCCATTAAATCACATGTCGAGGCACACGGCATCGAGCGCCCCGGCGACTTCGCCATTCGCAGTGCCGGCCAAAAGGGCAACCTCAAGCTGTACATCATTCAGTCGGTGGACCGCAAGCTTGGCCTCGAAGAGATCGCACGCAGCAAGCAGGTTTCGGTCGACGACATTTTGAGCGAGATGGAGAACATCGTGCGCAGCGGAACCCGCCTCGGCCTCGACTACCTGATCGAGGACTACCTGGACGAGGATTCGCTCGACGAAATCACCGACTACTTCGCCGAAGACAGCGAAGATGGCGCCCTTG
>CBFHNK010000027.1:0-19693 GCA_965657195.1 uncultured Schleiferiaceae bacterium | reverse complement strand
TCTTGCTGAAAAGACGGGCGCACCTGTCATTGGTGCCGACGCCACGAGCCTCGAGGAACTTCAGAACTTGATTCAGGGAGCCATGGACCATTTCGGTGGTAAAATTGACTTTATCCTGCACAGCATTGGAATGTCCGTCAACGTCCGCAAGAGCCGTCCCTACACCGACCTCAACTACGACTTCTTGACCAAGGGTTGGGATGTGTCGGCGGTCAGCTTTCACAAAGTACTCCAGACAGCCTATCAAATGGACGCCCTCAGCGACTGGGGTAGCGTACTCGCACTGAGCTACATTGCCGCCCAGCGCACGTTCCCTGACTACAACGACATGGCTGAGAATAAAGCCTACTTGGAATCAGTGGCGCGCAGCTTTGGATACCACTACGGAATACGCAACCACGTGCGCATCAACACCATCAGCCAGTCTCCCACACCGACGACTGCGGGTAGCGGCGTAAAGGGTTTTAATGCCTTCTTGAGCTTCGCTGATAAGATGAGCCCCTTGGGCAACGCATCGGCTGAGGACTGTGCCAACCTATGTGTGGTCATGTTCAGCGACATGAGTCGCCGCGTGACGATGCAGAACCTCTACAATGATGGCGGATTCAGCAACACAGGTGTAAGCCAAGAGGTACTTGACACCTACATGAAGGGCGCGGAGTAATACCCGCACCTTACTGCACTAAAAAAGCCCGCTTCGGCGGGCTTTTTTTGTGGTTTAGAATTCGCTCTTCTCGTGAAACACGATTCGGTCAAACTTTTCTTGCGTCATATGCAACCCAAACTGGGAATCAGCCAAGAACACGAGGCGTCCAAACTTGTCATGGGCGAGTTGGCGGGCCTTCATGCGCTCAAGTTCCGCAAGTTGCCCAGCGTCCTTGCCCTCAACCCACAGTGCTTTGTAGGCGGGGAAGGGTTCGTACGAACACTTCGCTCCGTACTCGTGCTCAAGACGGTACTGAATGACCTCGTACTGCAGTGCGCCTACGGTTCCGATGACCTTTCGTCCGTTGGCGACGAGCGTAAACAGCTGGGCTACACCTTCATCCATCAATTGGTCCACACCTTTGGCCAACTGCTTGGATTTCATGGGGTCGGCATTGTTAATGAAGCGAAAGTGTTCGGGCGAAAAGGACGGGATTCCGCTAAAGTGAAGCGACTCACCGCCCGTTAAGCTGTCCCCAATTCGAAAGAGCCCGGTGTCAGGAAGGCCAACAATGTCGCCAGGATAGGCCTCCTCAACCACCTCACGCTTACTTGCTAAAAACGTCATTGGCGAGCTGAATTTCAGGTTCTTGCCCTCGCGGACGTGCAGGTAGTTGGTGTTGCGTTCAAAGGTTCCGCTGACGACCTTCACAAACGCGATGCGGCTGCGGTGGTTCGGATCGATGTTCGCGTGAATCTTGAACACGAATCCGCTGAACTTCGCCTCTTCGGGGTGAACCACGCGCTCTTCGGCGGCTTTAGGCTGGGGGTGCGGAGCAATTTCCGCAAAGCAATTGAGCAGTTCGCGAACCCCAAAGTTGTTGAGGGCGGAACCGAAAAACACCGGCTGCAGCTCTCCGCGCAGGTAGGCGTCGCGATCAAATTCGGGATAGACTCCGGCGACGAGCTCGAGTTCTTCGCGCAGGGTTTCGGCGGCCTTGGCGCCAATGCGCTCCACCAATTTTGGACTGTCCAGGTCACTAAAGGCCACACCCTCAGCAACTTTCTGTTTGTTTACCTGGTCGTAAATCAGTAAGGACTTCGACCAGAGGTCGTAGACGCCCTGAAACTGAGACCCCATGCCGATCGGCCACGAAAGAGGGCAGAGGCGCAAACCTAGTTTTGACTCAATCTCGTCCAAGAGGTCAAATGCGTCGCGGCCCTCGCGGTCCAGCTTATTGATAAACACAATGATGGGTGTCGCGCGCATGCGGCATACGTTGACCAACTTTTCAGTCTGGGCCTCAACACCTTTTGCTACGTCGACGACCACGATTGCACTGTCGACTGCGGTCAATGTGCGGTAGGTATCTTCGGCGAAATCTTGGTGACCAGGGGTGTCGAGAATGTTGATGTGCTTGCCTTGGTACTCAAAGGCCATCACTGAGGTGGCGACCGAAATTCCCCGCTGCCGCTCGATCTCCATGAAGTCCGACGTCGCGCCCTTTTTGATTTTGTTGCTCTTTACGGCTCCGGCCTCATTGATGGCTCCGCCAAAAAGAAGCAGCTTCTCGGTGAGGGTCGTTTTGCCCGCATCAGGGTGCGAAACAATTCCAAAGGTTCTGCGGCGCTGAAGCTCCGTGTGTAAATTCGACATATCGGCTAAATTGCGGGCTGCAAAGGTAGGGAGTTCCGCGCCGAACCTTTTTTAAATCTATGGGTTAAAGCCACTATGGAGTCGTCGTACAGCATCAAAGATTTGGAGCACCTCACGGGCATTAAGGCCCACACGCTCCGTATTTGGGAGCAGCGCTACGAAATTGTCGTGCCCAAACGGACCGACACCAACATTCGTGCTTATTCCGACGACGACCTCAAAACCCTGCTCAACGTTGCGGTTCTCATTCAAAAAGGCTGGCGCATTAGTAAAATCGCCGATTTGTCGCGCGAGGAGCTCAGTCAAAAGATTCTTGAAGAGGCCCTTCAGCACGGAAGCCAAACCGCCCAAGTTACCCGCTTAATTCAAGCCTGTATCGACCTCGATGAGTTGACCTTCTCGCAGATTCTCGATACGAGTATTCGCGAGGCGGGAGAGGAGCACACCTTTACGCACGTTGTTGGCGGATTCATTCACCAAATTGGCTACATGTGGCAGACTGATGCCATTGGCGTAGCCCACGAGCACTTCGCGAGCAACCTGATCAAGCAGAAAATGTACGCGGCGCTCGATCGCCTCACGGACCAGCGCATGTCGGTGAAGAGCCCAGCAGTACTCATGTACCTGCCTCAAGACGAGCTCCATGAACTCGGGTTGCTCTACCTGCACTATTTACTTAAGGCGCGCGGAACCACGGTTGTCTTTCTTGGTCAGTCGCTCCCGCTCGAGCACCTTGCGGTTTTGTTTAAGCAAGCGAACCACTTTAAGTTGGTGGTAAGCGTTTGGACGACTCAACCTTCTCGAGAATCAATAGATCAGTACGTTTCAGATGCCCGCTCGTTTATGGGCGAGGTTCCCCTCTGGGTTACTGGGTTGGCCGTGTCAGACTTTAAGTCTCCAGATCACCTTACGGTGACATACCCAAACTTGGCCAGTCTTGGCCAACAACTGACTTCTGAGTTAGCTCTTTCGTTCTGAGCTGTTTAGCTTAGTTCGTTAGCATTTTGTTTATGCTTTTCATAAAAAGTTTAAACAAATAGTCGGCTCGGCACATTTCTTGTTTAACTTAGTGCTGTAATTGTTAAACAAAAGAGACATGCCCCCAGAGTCCTTTGGTCCCCAAATTTTTCAGCACGAACAGTTCTTGCGCGGTTTAGCTATGAAGCTCACGCGCCATTCTGAAGACGCTGAAGACCTCGTTCAAGAGACCTTTTACAAGGCCATCAAGAACCAGTCAAAGTACCAAGAGGGCACAAACCTTCGCGGATGGCTGTATACCATCCTCAAGAATACGTTCATCAACAACTACCGCAAGAAGAAGAACCAAAACACCTACGCAGACGACAGCGAGAACCAGTACGTCCTTGGGGGTATGATGGCCAACCGCGAAGATGAAGCCGACAGCCCCTACGAAATGGCCAACATCATTGAGCGCATCGAGAATGTAGAGCGCACCTATTTGGACGCATTCATGATGTACTTTAACGGATACAAGTACGAAGAGATCGCTGACCAGATGGGCATTCCCTTGGGGACGGTCAAAAGCCGTATCTTCTTGGCACGACGTAAAATGATGGACCAGCTTCGCGGAATCCGCGGCAACGACTAAATGAAGAAGAAAGCAATTGTAATTGGTTCCGGTTTTGCCGGAATGTCGAGTGCCGCATATTTGGCCCAAGCCGGCTATGAAGTAGAAGTTCTTGAAATGCACGATGGCCCAGGAGGTCGGGGACGCCAGTGGGTTCACGAGGGATACACGTTTGATTTGGGCCCCTCATTTTACTGGATGCCCGACGTGTTTGAGACTTTTTTTGGTCACTTTGGCAAAAAGTCCAGCGACTACTACGAACTCCGCCGATTGGACCCGTCCTACAGCATCTACTTTGAGGATGGCCCCATGCCAATTCCTGCCCAGATGAGCGAAATCGAGGCCTTATTTGATCGATTGGAGCCCGGTTCCGCCGTTCGGCTTCGCGCGTTTTTAAAGGACGCAGAGTACAAATACCGCGTCGGAATCGATGATCTGGTGCGCAAACCTTCGCGGAGCGTGCTCGAATTTGCCGACGTTCGTATTCTAACTGGACTCTTGCGCATGGATCTGCTACGCAGCATTCGCAGCAGCATCGCCAAGGTTGTTAGTCACCCCAAGCTTCGCCAACTCCTTGAGTTTCCGGTGCTCTTTTTGGGGGCGACGCCGAGCAATACGCCAGCGCTCTACAGCTTGATGAACTATTCAGACTTCGCTCAGGGCACATGGTACCCAATCGGGGGAATGTATTCGGTGGTCCAAGGATTCTACCGACTTGCTCAAGAGCAAGGTGTGAAGTTTCACTTCAACCAAGAAGTTACAGGTTTCGCCTACAAAGGTAAATCCATATCTGGCGTCTACGTGGGCAATACGCTCCACGCTGCCGATGTCGTGGTCGCCTCGGCCGACTACGCGCACGTCGAACAAAAATTGGTGAAGCCGGAATTCCGCCGCTACACCGCGAACTACTGGGCGAAGCGCAAAATGGCTCCGTCGGCATTCATGTACTACTTGGGATTGGACACCAAGCTTACGGGTTTAGAGCACCATACCCTGTTTTTTGATGCGGACTTTGACACCCATGCCGACGCGATTTACACGAACCCACGTTGGCCCGAAAAGCCACTGTTCTATTTGAGCATTGCTTCAGCAACCGACCCAAGTGCTGCGCCTGAAGGAAAGGATGCACTAGTTATCCTTATCCCTATGGCGACTGGCCTTGAGGACGATGATGCCACACGCCAGCGCTACCTCGACATGGTCGCTGAGCGCATGAAGGCCCAAATAGGGATGGACATCCGCGAGCACATCGTGATTCAGCGAAGCTTTGCCTACCGCGACTTCGTCAAAGACTACCACGCGCACCGCGGCAACGCCTACGGATTGGCCAATACGTTGGATCAAACCGCCATTCTCAAGCCGAGCCTTAAGGGCAAGCTTAACAACTTGTACTACGCCGGGCAACTTACCGTTCCTGGGCCCGGAGTACCTCCGTGCATCATTTCAGGAGAAGTTGTGGCGCGCGAAATCACCAAAGAACATCCTTTAGTATGATGGACCTCTACACAAAAACGTCGATCCGAACGAGCAAGGGAATTACCAAGGCGTATTCCACTTCTTTTTCGCTCGGAATCCTTGGCTTATCCAAGCCGCTTCGCGATCCGATTTATGCGGTATACGGATTCGTACGCGTTGCGGACGAAATCGTAGATACGTTTCACGGCACAAACCAGCGCGATCTGCTGGAGCGCTTTTGGGCCGATACAGACCGCGCCATTGACGAGGGGATTTCGACGAACCCTGTCCTGCATGCCTTTCAGTATGTCGTGAATGCCTACCAGATTGACCGTGGATTGATCAATACCTTCCTGCGCTCCATGGAAATGGACCTCGAGGACCGCACCTACGACCAATCCGCCTACGAACAGTACATTCTCGGTAGTGCTGAAGTCGTGGGTCTGATGTGCCTCAAGGTTTTTGTCAATGGAGATCAATCACAGTACGAGGCGCTCACGCCGTACGCGATGAAGCTCGGTTCCGCCTTTCAAAAAATCAACTTCTTGCGCGATGTCGCCGCTGATTTTCAGTCGCTCGGCCGCACGTACTTCCCCAACGTAGACCTTGCGCAGTTCGACGACGATGCCAAAATGGCTATTGAGCGCGACATTGAACGCGACTTCCGCAAAGGCTACGAGGGCATTCTTCGACTGCCCAAAGGATCACGATTCGGCGTCTACATCGCCTACATGTACTACTACGCGCTCTTTCAAAAAATTATGCGAACGCCTTCTTCAGAAGTGTTTTCGTCGCGTATTCGCATCAGTAACCGTAAAAAATACCGTCTCTTTGCCAGCTCATTCGTGCGCCACGCATTGAATTTATTATAGTCCACTATGGAAACAGTTATCCTCGTCAACACGGCTGACCAGCCGGTGGGGCGGATGGAGAAGTTCGAGGCGCACCAGCGCGGACTCCTTCACCGCGCATTTTCGGTGTTTTTGTTCAATGAGCGCGGAGAAACCCTGCTTCAGCAGCGCGCAGCCGGCAAGTACCACTCGCCACTTTTGTGGACGAACTCCTGCTGCAGCCACCAGCGCGAGGGGGAATCAAACCTTGAGGCCGCAACGCGTCGCCTCAATGAAGAGCTTGGTATTGATCCTTCTCAAATCTCTGAATTGAAGGATTCCTTTCACTTTATTTATCGTGCAGAATTCGACAACGGCCTCACCGAGCACGAGCTTGATCACGTGATTCTTGGTCGCTTCGACGGATCCGTCCACCTCAACACCGAAGAGGTCGAGGCGGTGCGCTGGATCTCAATGACCGACTTAACTCGCGAAATGGAAGCCCATCCCGAGCAGTTCACTGCGTGGTTCCAAATCATTTTTCGAGAATACCAAAGCCACCTTCCGCAATGAGTACCAAACCACTTCGCGCGTCGGTAAGCCGTCATGCGCACTTCAATGCGGCCCATCGGCTCTACGTAAAAACTTGGACGGACGTCCAGAATGAAGCTCAATTTGGACCCTGCTCCAATCCGCGCTACCATGGCCACAACTACGAACTCATCGTCAAGTTGACCGGCCCCATTGATCCGGTCACGGGCTATGTCTACGACCTCGGAACCCTTTCGAGCCTCATCAAACGCGAAGTAGAAGCTCGCCTTGACCACCGCAACCTCAACGAGGAAGTCCCTGAATTTTTTGATCGGGTGCCCTCTGCAGAATTCATTGCGGTGGCAATCTGGGAGTGGCTGCGGCCGCACCTCCCCGTGCACTTAGATCTGCACATCACCTTGTACGAAACCCCACGAAACTTTGTCGAATACGATGGCGCACAATAAATCTTTTCACGGAACCCCGACCAACAACGGAATCAAGCCGGCCAACGGTCGCCACCTAGCTACTCCAACGATTGAGGAGAATCTTCTTCAGCCGGACTCTGAGAAAATCGAACGCATTGCCGAAAAATTTGGCGAAATCATGGACATCCTAGGGTTGGACCGCAGCGACGACTCACTCAAGGACACTCCGCGCCGTGTGGCAAAAATGTACGTACTCGAGCAGTTTGCGGGCCTGAATCCCCTAAACAAGCCCGAGGTTACGCTGTTTGAGAACCGCTACCACTACGACGAAATGGTGCTCGAGCGCAACATTACGCTGCATTCTACGTGCGAGCACCACTTTGTACCTATTTTGGGCGTTTGCCACGTGGCCTACTTTTCATCTGGTGAAGTAGTTGGGCTATCAAAGTTGAACCGAATTGTGCGCCATTATGCCAAGCGTCCCCAGGTTCAAGAGCGACTGACCGAACAGATTGCGGCCGAACTCAAACGCGTACTTCGCACCGAGGACGTCGCCGTCTACGTGGACGCCGAACACCTTTGCGTAAAAATGCGTGGGGTAGAGGATGCCCACAGTTCTACCGCAACCAGCCATTTTAGCGGAAAGTTCCGAGAGCCCGCTATTCGCGCCGAGTTCTTGCAGGCTATGAAGGGCTAAGCCGTGGTACTTTTTTGGTTCCGCCGCGACCTACGTCTTTCAGACAACGCTGGCCTGTTTCGTGCCCTTGAGCTCGGCATCCCGGTGCAGCCGGTGTTCATTTTTGACCGGGGTATCCTCGACCGCCTCGAGGATCGTACGGACGCGCGCGTTCAGTTCATTCACGGTGAAGTCGATCGACTTCGGGACGAACTGCAGGCCTTAGGTGCAAACCTTTGGTGCGGCTACGGAATTCCCGAAGACATTCACCGCCAGTGGATTCTGGATCACCCTGAAATCCAAGGAGTCTTTGCCAACCGTGACTACGAGCCCTACGCTCGTGAGCGCGATGCGCGCATTGAGGCGCTGTACCGCGAGGGAGGCCGTTGGTTCAAAGGTGCCAAAGACCATGTGGTTTTTGAGAAGTCCGAAGTGGTAAAGCCCGACGGTACACCGTACACGGTATTTACACCCTACAGCCGCCGTTGGCGTGCCGCCTTAGAGGCTAATGGCATCCCAAACTACCCGTCTGAAAGCTTGTTGAGCGGTATGGCCAAGTCCCATCCCCACAATTACGTTCCGTCGCTCGAGTCCATGGGGTTTGCACCTAGTAGCATATTCATGCCTCCGAAAACTTGGTCGCACGACACCCTCGTCCACTACGCCGAGCGGCGCGACATTCCGTCTGATGAGCAGGGCACCACGCGCCTTGGTCTGCACCTTCGCTTCGGAACCATTAGCGTGCGCGCACTCCTTCGAGCGGGCCAAGAGGCGAGTGAAACCTTTGTCAACGAGTTAATTTGGAGGGACTTCTACCAAATGGTCCTCTACCATTTTCCTGAAAGTCCAAAGAAGGCAATAAAGCCAGCTTACGACCGAATCGAGTGGGAATCGAATGAAGCACACTTTGCCGCGTGGTGCGAGGGCCAAACAGGCTATCCGATGGTGGACGCCGGGATGCGCCAACTCAATACCACGGGCTACATGCACAACAGGGTCCGAATGGTGGTTGCAAGCTTCCTAACCAAGCACTTGCTCATCGACTGGCGCTGGGGAGAGGCCTACTTCGCCCAAAAACTACTGGATTTTGACCAGGCGAGTAATGTCGGAGGCTGGCAGTGGGCGAGTGGGTCGGGCACCGACGCAGCTCCCTACTTTCGAATCTTCAATCCGCAATCGCAGCTTGAGAAATTTGACCGAAAACTGGAATACGTGAAAAAATGGGTTCCGGAATACGGTACGCCGTCGTACCCCCAACCAATCGTCGACCACGCGTGGGCACGGCAACGTTGCTTGGAGCGCTATAAGTCGGGTTTAGGAAGTACTCAGGACTGAAGCGCCTCTGCCTTCGGGTACCCGAACAGGCCCTTCTCCTTAATGATCGTATCTACGTAGGTTGGAAGGCAGGACTCCCATCCCGTTTCACCGTTGCGGATCTTGCGAAGGACTTCGCGGCTCCAAATACTGAGAATTTCAGGATCGAAATTCTCAATGTCGCGGACGCGGCGCGCTTGCTTTAAGTAGTCGTAAATATTTTTAAACAAATCATTTACGATGATGTCGTCCGTAGTGGTTATACTCTCGTCGCCTCTAAAAGGGTAGGCGTAAATGACCAAGCTCTTTGAGAACAAACGTCCCATGGCCTCTAGAATTCCACCCGTGAGGTGGTCGTAGTACTTCTCTTCAAAAATCTCTTGAAGCGAGGGAACACCCATGATGAGCCCCATTCGCTTCTTGGTGAAGCTCGCGAAGTAGTCCACCAATCGGTAGTACTCTTGGTAGTTCGAGATCAGCACGGTTTGGCCAATGCTGCACAAAATGTCTGCACGGTCCAAGAAGTCCTGCTCGTCAAGGCTTCCGTCAGCGAGGAGGTTGTTCAGTGTGATTTCAAAGAGTACCACAGTGTTCTCTTTTTCAACCTTATTGGACTTGATGAACTCTTTGTAGCCCTTTTTGATCATGTCCATGTTCACCTTGGTTACCGGGCGGAAGCTTCCGCGCATGGCCAAAATGTTCTTCTTGTACAGCAGCTCTGCAGGGAGCAGGTTTTTGCCCTCTGGCCCAAAGATGACCGCGTCGGTAAAGCCGTTTTTAATGAGCTGAAGTGACATCAAGCGGTTGTCTACGTGCTCAAAATCAGGACCTAAAAAGTTGATCAGATCAATCTCGATGGCTGATTTGTCAATGCCGTCGTACAAGCTCAGCAAGAACTTCTTGGGCTCGTCGTACAAATTGTAGGCGGCATAAATCAGGTTGACCCCCATGGCGCCAATCGTCTCTTGCTGGTACTTGGCGTTATCCTCGTGCAGACGAACGTGCACAATTACCTCATTTGCCGCACCGTCAGGACGCGTTTGGTAGCGAATGCCCAACCATCCGTGCCCTTTAAAGGTCTTGGCGAAGTTGATGGTAGCAACCGTGTTTGAAAACGCAAAAAAGCACTTGTCAGGTGAGCGATCTCGGTCAATACGCTCGTGCAAAAGTCCGTACTCGTGGTGCAGCATTTTGCGCAAGCGAGTTTCAGTCACGTACCGACCGTCAGATTCTTGACCGTAAATGGCGTCCGAAAACTCCTTGTCGTAGGCGCTCATTGCCTTGGCAATGGTGCCAGAAGCGCCTCCGGCGCGAAAAAAGTGACGTACGGTCTCTTGACCTGCGCCAATTTCAGCAAATGACCCGTAAATATTGGGGTTCAGGTTGGTGCGGAGCGCTTTCTGCGCGGCGCTTAAAACCATGTCAGCCATGTCGTCAAAGGTAGCGTACATTTGGCCTGATGCCCTCGGTTTCGCTCGAATTTTTTGGAAGTGGCACGAGCCAAGGCGTTCCCATAATTGGGTGCGAGTGCTCGGTATGTACGTCGCTCAATCCCAATGATCGACGGTTACGGGCATCGGTGTTGATTTCCACCTCAACGACTAAAGTGCTCATTGACTGCGGCCCGGATTTTCGGCAGCAAATGCTCCGCACAGATCATACTCGTCTCGATGCAGTGGTGCTGACGCACGAGCACATGGATCACGTTGCGGGGCTGGACGACTTGCGGCCACTGATTTTTGCCCAAAACCAACCGATGCAACTTTGGACCACCGATCGGGTAGAGCAGAGGTTGCGTGAACAGTTTGCCTACGCATTCAGCGCGCGGCGGTACCCTGGAGCCCCTGAATTTGAACTTAAGCGAATTGAACCCGCCACAGAATTTACCATTGGTGACCAAGTGTGGATTCCGATTCTTGGACAGCACGGAACCTGGCCCGTCCTCGGCTACCGCATCGGGAACATGGTCTACCTCACTGACGTGTCCGGGATGCACAAACAAGAGCAAGACAAAATTCGCGGCGCCGAGGTGCTGGTGGTGAATGCGCTCCGCAAAACACCGCACTTATCACACTTCAGCCTTGATGAGGCTGTTGAATTTGCTCGAGAAACAGAGGTTTCGAATGTCTACTTCACCCACATTAGCCACCAGATGGGGCTGCACCACGAGGTGAATGCCGAGCTCCCCAATGGAATGGCATTGGCGTACGACGGGCTTAAGCTAACGACTTAGCAAGCAGACACTTCCTCGTCAAGTACCGTGCCTACCGCGCAGCCCTGACGGGGCCACGACGGCACGTTGACTCCGAGTGAGGCGGTGCTAGACTGCTGGCCTTCTACGTTGAAAAGGGTAAAATCGGCAGGGCTTCCAATGTTCACGGTCACAGAACCCAGGCCAAATAAGGTGCGGGGGCGGTGCGCCACTGCCTCGACCCAGGCCTCAAGGGCAGGGCGGTCCGAGCGCACTGCGCAGTACCATGAAAAGCACTGCTCAATGGTGGCGGCGCCAAAGCTCGCGCTACCCCATTCGCAATTCTTGAGTTCGTGGTCCATTGGGTCGTGGTCGCTGACAATCAAGTCGATGGTCCCATCCAGGACACCTTCCCAAAGTGCTTGCTGGTCGATGCTGCTTCGCAAGGGGGGCATCAGCTTCACCGCGGTGTCGTAGGATTCGATGTCGGAATCGGTTCCAACCAAGTTTGTAATAGCTACGTCGGCAGACACGTCAAGGCCGCGAGCCTTTGCCTCGCGCACCATTTCTACACTTTCAGCGCACGAAAGCCCCGATAGGTGCAAGCCTCCGCCCGCGTATTCGGCAATTGCCAAGTCGCGCTGAACCCGAATCGTTTCTGCGAGGGCGGGGATCGGCGCCATGCCCGATTTCAATGCAGAGAGACCCTCGTGGGCCACGCCCGTGGGGCAAAGGTTTCGCTCCATCGGGAAGCTCCACACCCGAGCATCAAGTCCCTGAGCATACTCGAGGGCCAGCTGCAGCGTGTGGGGGCGGTCTACGGGGTGCTTGTCGTCTGAAAAAGCTAAGGCTCCTGCAGCACGCATATCAGCTAGCTCGGCCAGTTTTTCGCCATTCAGGCCTTGAGTAAGCGCGCCGACGGGAATCCACACCACGTGCGGGAACTCCGGAAGGGCTTCAATGGCAGGGCGATTGTCCCGTGCTGGATATGTTGAAGGCATCAAGGCCACATGCGTAAATCCTCCGTGCAGTGCCGCGGCAGCAAGTGAATCGTACGTCTCACGTTCTTCGTGACCAGGCGCCCCACTGCGGGCGCGGCTGTCGATCCAGCCTGGGCTGAGCATCATTCCTTTGGCCCAATCCACTTCAGGTGATCCCTGAAGAGTTCCGGGGCTGTCGATGGCCTGAATCTGTCCGTCTTTAATGAATACATCCACGGTGTGACCGTGAAAAGGTGACCGAGGATCCACCACGTGTACGCTCGGCAGAATGAATGCATTTTGAGTCATAGCCGAGCACAAATGTAGTTTTTTTTAACCGGCTATTTGTACTTCTGAAGCCGCATTTACACGATGTGGCGCAGTCGCGAGCGCACTAGGTTCGGGACGCAGGGGTCAGTAGAGCGAGTCTAGTCATCCCGACCAGCGTTAGCCTCGGTTCAGCCGGGGCTCATTCATACCATTTGCGTTTATCAATGTTTAAACATATATTTGCAGTATGAAAACCACTCTTCATCCGTCTTCAACGCGCGGAACTGCCGATCACGGTTGGCTCAAAACTGCGCATACCTTTTCGTTTGCAGGTTACTACAACCCCGAGCGCGTCCACTACGGCGTGCTGCGTGTGCTGAACGATGACTGGATTGCGGGCGGAACCGGTTTTGGTAAACATCCGCACGACAACATGGAGATTGTCACGATTCCGCTGACTGGAGCACTAGAGCACCAAGATTCGATGGGAAATAAAGAAGTGCTTCGAATGGGTGAGGTGCAGGCTATGAGTGCAGGTACGGGCGTATTCCATTCCGAATACAACGCAAGCGCGACAGACCCTTGCTCGCTGCTGCAGATTTGGGTCATTCCAGAGCGACGTGGCGTGGAACCTCGCTACGAGCAGCGCTACTACGACGTAGAAGCCCTGGGCAAAGACTGGCACACCGTCGTGAATCCAATGGGGCAGGGCGATGCCATGCCGATTCACCAGCAGGCATGGTTTTCACTGACCAAAATTCCGGCAGGAACCGCGCGCAACTACCGTTCAAAGCGCAGCGAAAACGGAGTCTACTTCTTTGTAATTGAAGGCACTGCTCACATTGCAGGTAGTGCACTCGAATCGCGCGACGGACTGGGCGTTTCAGAAGTCGACGAAGTGGAGGTAACCGCAACGACCGACTGCTTCATTTTGGCGATGGATGTGCCCCTTCGGCTCCCCGCTATAGCCTAACTTTGCAGGGATCATGTTTGAATCCCTAAGTGAAAAAATTGACTCCGCACTGCACCGGTTATCGGGGCGGAGCAAGATTACCGACATCAACATCGCCGAGGCGATCAAGGATATTCGCCGTGCACTCGTTGACGCGGACGTAAACTACAAGCTAGCCAAAGAGTTCACCGACCGCGTCAAAGACCGGGCGATGGGCCAAGACGTACTCAAGTCGCTCGAGCCCGGCCAGTTGATGGTCAAGGTGGTGCGCGACGAGATGGCGGCCTTGATGGGTGGTTCCGCCACTGAGATCGCCAGCGGCAACGGCCTACAAACCGTGCTAATGGCAGGCCTTCAAGGTTCGGGTAAGACGACGTTCACCGCGAAGTTGGGCAACCACCTCAAGCGCAAAAAGGGTCGTAAAGTCCTACTCGCGGCAGCTGACGTCTACCGTCCCGCGGCGATTGATCAGCTCAAAACATTGGGCGAACAGATTGGAATCGAAGTATTTAGCCTCGAGGGCGAAAAAGATGCGGTTCGTATTGCTCGCGAAGCCCAGGCGTATGCCAAAACCAACGGATTCAACTACCTCTTGATCGATACCGCGGGCCGACTCGCGGTTGACGAGGCCCTGATGCGCGAGATTGCTTCAATTCGAACCGCGACTTCGCCCGAAGAGATCCTCTTTGTCGTGGATTCCATGACCGGTCAAGATGCGGTCAACACGGCGAAGGCCTTTCACGACGTCCTCGACTACACTGGGGTAATCCTCACGAAGCTCGACGGCGACACCCGCGGTGGAGCTGCATTGAGCATTCGCCACGTAGTCCAAAAGCCGATTAAGTTTATCGGAACCGGCGAAAAAATGGACGCACTTGACGTCTTTCACCCCGACCGAATGGCCGACCGCATTCTCGGAATGGGCGACGTTATTTCGTTGGTTGAACGCGCTCAAGAGCAGTTTGACGTAGAACAAGCGCGCAAGCTCAACAAAAAAATTGCTACCAATAAATTCGGATTTGATGACTTTTTGGACCAGATCCAGCAGGTCAAAAAGATGGGCAATATGAAGGACCTCATGGGCATGATACCCGGGGTAGGCAAGGCCATGAAAGGAATGGACATTCCAGATGACGCATTCAAGCACGTTGAGGCCATGATTCGATCCATGACCCCCGAAGAACGAAGTAATCCGGGTATCATCAACGGAAGCCGTCGGGCGCGGATTGCGGCAGGTAGCGGTCGAAACGTAACCGAACTCAACAAGCTCATCAAGCAATTCGACGATATGAGTCGAATGATGAAGATGATGCAGGGGCATGGCGGACGCAGCCAGCTAATGTCCATGATGAACCGTATGCGCTGATGGCACTCATTCTCAGTGGCCGTGATGCCGCAACCGCATGGAAGGCCTACATCCGCAAGGAAGTTGCAGGCCGCAGGGCCCAAGGAAAGCGCGCACCGCACCTCGCTGCCATTTTGGTGGGCGAAGATCCAGCGAGTCAGGCATATGTAAAGGGAAAGGTACGGGACTGCGAAGAGGTTGGGTTTGAATCTACCTTGATCACGCTTCCGGCCGACGCCACCCAGCAAGAGCTTCAAAAGCACGTATCTGACCTAAACAGCAACGCCGCAGTAGATGGATTTATTGTGCAGCTTCCGCTGCCAGTACATCTGAATGCCGACGAAATTCTCTTGTTGATTAATCCGAAGAAGGATGTCGATGGCTTTCACCCCGAAAACGTGGGGCGTATGGCGCTCGGCTTGCCCACCTACTTGCCGGCGACGCCCTACGGAATGCTTTTGCTCCTTGAGCACTACGGACTTACTCCGGAGGGCAAGCATGCGGTGGTCGTGGGACGAAGCAACATCGTGGGTTCTCCAATGAGTATCCTTCTGAGCCGCAACACTAAGATGGGTAACGCGACCGTCACTTTGGCGCACAGCCGCACGCCCAACCTCGCCGAAGTATGCCGCAGTGCAGACATCCTGGTGGCGGCCATCGGCAAAGCGAAGTTCATTACGGCTGACATGGTGAAACCCGGGACCATCATCCTTGACGTCGGAATCAACCGCGTGGACGGAAAACTCATCGGGGACGTTGATTTTGATGCTGTAGAACCCATCGTTGGCGCAATCACACCGGTACCCGGAGGGGTCGGGCTGATGACGCGGGTTGGGCTGCTCATGAATACCCTGCATGCCGGCTCCTAGTACCGCGCTTCCGCTCATGGAAGCATTTCGCACCGTACAGGGCGAAGGGGCGCATACGGGTCGACCGTCGTTTTTTATGCGCATCGGCGGATGTGATGTAGGCTGTCATTGGTGCGACGTCAAAGAATCTTGGGATGCTCAAAAGCACCCGCTGACTTCTTTGGAAGAATTGCTCGAACTGCCTGGCGGTCAAGATTCCATTGTGGTAATCACTGGTGGCGAGCCACTTATGTGGGACATGGGTCCGCTGACTGAAGGGTTAAGGGCGCGTGGATTTCGGGTACATCTCGAGACCAGTGGCGCCTACCCGGTGACCGGCTCGTGGGACTGGGTCTGTCTTTCGCCCAAGAAAACCAAAGCACCACTCGCTGAGTGGTACGCGCTCGCCAACGAACTGAAGGTCATTATTTTCAACGACGACGACTTCAAGTGGGCAGCTTCGCATGCCGCACAGTGCAGCGCTCAGGTCGAGCTCTTTGTGCAGCCCGAATGGTCGCGAAGGGACCAGAACATCCCTAAAATCATCGATTTTCTCGAGAGCAATCCTCAGTGGCGCCTGGGATTGCAGACGCACAAGTACATCGGTATGCCCTAAGCGGGCGTTCGAAGTTTAACGGGCTGAAATCTCGCGATCTACGCGCTCCACACCCTTCACGGACTTAAGGCGCTGAACAAGATCGCTCAAGTGGCTTCGGTCGGCGACGTGTACGCTTACGGTGCCCTGAAAGACTCCGTCGCTTCCATCGATGTGAAAGGCCCGAATGTCAATCTGCATATCGCTCGAAATGATCTTGGTTAGCTTTAAGATCAGACCCTTGGAGTCGATACCTGAAAAGCGAAGCACCGCATTGAATCCTTGGCGGGAACCTCGGTTCCATTCGGCCTTTATCACGCGCTCGGCAAACTGGCCTTGGAGTTTTACGGCATGCTTGCAGTCCGTACGGTGTACTTCAATACCGTTTTCTTCAATAAATCCAAAAATTCCGTCGCCTTGAATCGGACGGCAGCAGTGTGCAAGGCGGTGTTCGAGCACGACTTCGTCGGGGCCAAAAAGAACAATGTTTGAAGAACTCGGCACGTCCTTAACGGCACCCTCTTTGGATTTCGGGCGAAACCTTCTAAGGATGTACTGGTAAAACCCGCCGCTGTCCTCGCGCAAAAAGTCCCTTAAGCGCTCGCTGTCAAGCTCCCCTTTGCCAAACTTTAAGTAGAGTTCTTTTGGGTTGCGAACTGCAAAAAAATTCAGCATTCGCTGCGTGGTCGACTGATTGAGCTCAAGATTGGCTCGCTTGAGCATGCGTTCGAGGCGTGCTTTGCCTTCGGACTCTTGCGTTCGCGCACGGTCTCTAAAAAAGGACCGCAGCTTGGACTTCGCCTTCGGGGATGACACCCAGTCTAACCACGATTCCTGAGGAATCTGCGTATCAGAACTTATGATTTGAACCTGATCTCCATTTTGGAGCTGGTGGCTCAAGGCGACGAGTTGTCCGTTTACTTTGGCACCCAATGTCTTCATTCCGAGGTCGGTATGGATTTCAAACGCGAAATCCAACGGGCTAGAACGCTTGGGAAGCGTCACCATCTTACCCTGAGGAGTAAAGACAAATATTTCGTCTGAGAACAGCTGAAGCTTAAACTGGTCGACGAACTCAACCGCGTTTTCGCTATGCCCCTCGACTACGTCGCGAATCCGTTCGATCCACGAATCGAGCGCGGCGCTACCCGAACCGTCTTCTTTGTAGCGCCAATGGGCGGCGTAGCCTCGCTCGGCCTCATCATCCATTCGCTTCGAACGGATTTGAATTTCAATCCAGTGCCCCTCGGGGCCCATCACCGTAATGTGCAGCGATTCGTAGCCGTTGGCCTTCGGAGTCGTAACCCAATCGCGCAAACGCCTAGGGTTGGGGCGGTAAATGGAGGTGATCAACGAATACACCCGCCAGATGTCGGATTTTTCGCGCTTGGGCGACGAATCCAAAATGATGCGCACGGCATACTTGTCGTACACCTCTTCAAACGGAACATTTTGGTTCTGCATCTTTCGGCGGATGCTGAACACGCCCTTGTTTCGTCGCTTTAGAGAAAACGTGAAGCCCTCAGAATTCAAAAGGTCTTCGAGCCCGTGACCAAAGCGTTCAAGGTAGGCTCCGTCGTTTTCTTCGGCGTGACTGAGTTTTTCCTCAAGCTCAGTATAAACATCTGGCTCTAAATACTTTAAACTCAAATCCTCAAACTCTTGCTTGAAGGCGTAAAGACCCATTCGGTGGGCGAGGGGGGCAAAGATGTACATCGTTTCTGAAGCAATCTTGAGCTGCTTCGCCTGCGCCATGGAATCCAGTGTGCGCATGTTGTGAAGGCGGTCCGCCATCTTGATTAGGACCACCCTGACATCGTCGCTAATGCTCACCAACAGCTTGCGAAAATTCTCGCTCTGCATTGAGGTTTGCATGTCAAAAATGCCCTGGATCTTAGTCAGACCTTCGACGATGTAGGCCACGCTGGATCCGAACATTCGGTCGAGGTCGGCGCGCGTGTATTCGGAATCTTCGATTACATCGTGCATCAAGGCCGCGGCGATGGACTGAGCACCTAGGCCAATCTCTTGAGAAACAATCTGAGCCACCGCAAGAGGGTGGGTGATGTAGGGCTCTCCGGACTTGCGCCGCACATCTTTATGGGCATCTTCGGCAACTTTGTACGCCTTTTTGATAAGCGCAAGGTCCTCTTTGTCCGCGCCCCGTTCGGTAGCGGATTTCAGGAGCGCCCGGTACTGGCTCCGTACAACTTTGGCGTAGTCTACTTGCTCCATGGCTTTGAGGGCAACAGTGTGGCACGGCACTCTCCGAACCCGATTCGGGTTCCGCCCGAAGTCCAGCCCCTCAAAATGAGCGTGTCGCCGTCCTCGAGAAAGGCGCGCGTGCCTCCGTTGGCCAATGTGATGGGTTTAGACCCGTTCCACGTAAGCTCGAGCATGGACCCATACGAACCGGGCTCGTTGCCGCTAATGGTTCCGGACGCCATTAAATCGCCGCTTTGAATGATGCAGCCATTGATTGTGTGGTGCGCAATCTGCTGCGCAAAACTCCAGTAGAGGTACTTTGCATTGGACCGCGAAATCACGGTTTCGATACCGTCGGCGCAGGCAATAGCCACCTCAAGCTCAAGGTCCCAGTGCGAACCCTCCCGGTTTTGCTGCAGGTAGGGCAGGGGAGCGGGGTTACTCTGGTCCTCACCCGCGCAGCGACTGCCTTGAAGGGCTTCGTACGGAACAATCCAGGGACTCATGGTCGACGCAAAGTTCTTTGCCAAAAACGGCCCGAGCGGAACGTATTCCCACTGCTGAAGATCCCTGGCCGACCAGTCGTTGAACAGCACGAGTCCAAAAATGTGGTCTTCCGCCGTGTCGACGGGAATCCACGATGCGTCCCGAGGGCCACCCTTGAGAATGATTCCCACTTCGAGTTCGAAATCCATCTTAACCGACGGACCAAAAACGGGCGCAGGGTCGTTGGGGCCTTTGCGCTGCCCGTTAGGGCGCACGACGTCGGTTCCGCTCACCGCCACGGTCGAGGCGCGGCCGTGGTAGCCTACGGGCAAATGCAACCAGTTGGGCAGCAGTGCATTCTCAGGGTCGCGGAACATCATTCCGACATTGGTCGCATGCTGTCGTGACGCGTAAAAATCGGTGTAGTCGCCTATATGCACGGGCATCACGGCTTCAACAACCGAGGCCGGTTGCTCGCAGGCGCTGCGCTGTGGGTTGGCTTCCCAAGCGGAACCTTCGGCATACAGGCCCGAAACCTCGGCACGAACCGCCGACCATGCGGCGGTTCCGCGGTCGATAAACGCATTAAACGTTGCGGCATCAAGCTCGGGAAACGATGCCAAAAATCCAGCACCGCGCAACTCTTTAAAGCTCACCACCGTGTCCCCGATGCGGGTAGCAAGGTGCACGCTACCGT
>CBFHNK010000026.1:0-19780 GCA_965657195.1 uncultured Schleiferiaceae bacterium | reverse complement strand
CAAGTCGTGGACGCACACTAACAAGTACGCACTGATCGTGGTCACCGGCCCCGAACGCGACCGCGGCACCCGCTACCTGCGGGCCGACAAGCAGATGTACAGCTTTGTTCCGCGCACCGGAAAAGTCGTGAAGCTGCCCCAGAGCATGCTGATGGCCGGTGGCTTTATGGGCACTGACGCCTCCATGGACAACCTGCTGGGCCAGGCCTCACTCGCCAAAGACTTTACCCACGAGTACCTCGGAACCGAGACCGTCAACGGGCTCACCTGCCACAAAGTCAAGTGCACACCGAAACCGGGGGTTCCGGTAGCCGCCGACGCCGTGGTTGCCTGGGTGCACACCGGCGATAAGGGCTGGGTCCGCCTCAGCTTTCAAAGCACGCGCAACGGCGAGCTCCAGCGCATGGACGCCCTCGAATTTGACCGTATGGACGGCGTGCAGATGCCCGTAAAACTGCAGTTCAGCACCCAAGGCGGCAAGCAAACCACCCTGATGACCGTCAAGGTCTGGAAGAAGCAACCCCAGCTTACCCCCGCCTGGTTTACGCCCGAGCGGCTTGAACAGACGCAGCCATGACCTTGGTTCGCCTCGCCCTTCGCCTCGCCTGGCGCAACCTCGGGCGCAACCGCCGGCGCTCACTCATTACGGGGGCCGCCATCGCCTTTGCCCTCTTTTTTGCCATCATCATGCGTTCGCTGCAGTTGGGGGTGTACAACCACATGGTGGCGACGGTGGTCGGATCCATGAGCGGCTACGTCCAAGTCAGCGACACCGCCTACTGGCCAAGCCAAAACCTTGACTACGCGCTCTACGAAGACCCGGAATGGCTCGAGGAATTGCGCGACGACCGCGACATTGCCAGCGCCTACCCTCGGCTTCAGGGTTTCTCGCTGCTCAGCGTGGGTGAGCAAAGCGGCGTCGCCCAATGGATCGGAATCAGTCCTGAGGAAGTTGACGCTCCGCTGTGGCAAGCCCGGTTGGCCAGCGGCAGCTGGACCGACGCCCCCGGATCCGTGTGGCTGGGCAAGCGCCTTGCCGAGCAGCTCCGCGTGGCAGTGGGCGATACGGTCGTCGCGATGGGCCAAGGCTTTCAAGGCAGCATGGCGGGCGCCGCCTGGGTCGTAGCCGGCACCCTGAACATGGGTAACCCCGAACTCGAAAAGCGCAGTGCCGTCGTGGGCCTGGCGGACGCCCAAGAATTCGCCGGAGCCTACGGAATGTGGAGCTACGTCCAAATCACGCCCCGCAGTATTGAACTCAGCGCCGACCCCACCGCCGACCTCGGCGCCCGCCACCCGCTCGACGGCGCACACTTTTTAGGCTGGCAAACCCGAATGCCCGAACTCATTCAGGCGATCCAGGCCGACTCGTCGGGCGGCAAGGTCATTCTCTTCATCCTCTACGTGGTCATCGGATTTGGGCTCCTCGGAACCATGATCATGCTCGCCAACGAGCGCCAGCGTGAATTCGCGATGCAGCTCGCCATGGGCATGCGCCGCGGACTTTTGGCCGGAATCGTGTTTGTTGAAGTCGTGCTTCTCAGCGTGGCTGGCGCCCTGGTGGGCGCCGTGCTCGGCCGCGTAGCGGTTCTAATCCTAGATCGATTCCCACTGCGCCTTCAAGGCGACGTGGCGGCCGCCATGGAACAGCAGGGATGGGAACCCATACTTCCGCCGAGCCTCGACTGGTCCATCACGCTGACGCACGGCGGAATCATCGTGGTCATCGCCCTGCTCTCCGCCGCGTGGCCCCTACGCACCGTGTTCAAAACTAGCCCCGTACACCGATGAACCTCCTCATTCAAATGGCCTGGCGCAACATCTGGCGCAGCCCCTGGCGCAGCGGCGTGGTCGTCGGAGCCATGGCCCTCGGCGTCTGGGCCGGCGTCTTCATGATGGGCCTTGCCCAAGGCGTCAACGATGCCCGCACCGCGGCGGCCCTTGACGACTACGTCGGCCATGCTCAAATCACCGATTCCAACTTTACCGCCAACCAGGACGTACAGGCGCTTCTCGCGCAGCCCGCACAGTGGACCGCTGCCTTGGACGCCAATCCCGAAGTGGAATCCTGGTCCGAGCGACTCGTCTTAATGGCGGTACTTCAGGCTGGGGCCGCTTCGGCCCCCGTCCAGATCCTCGCCGTCGATCCCGAGCGCGAATCCCGCGTGTTCACGGCACCGCGCAACGTGGTGGAGGGCGAATTGAGTTCCGAAGGAATTACCCTCGGCCAAAAGCTCGCCGACCAGCTCGGTGCAGGACTTGGCGACCGCGTCGTGCTCAGCTTTCAAGACGTGCGCGGCGAAATCCACACCGTCCTCTTTAGCGTCGAAGGCATTTACGACGGCGTCAGCAACCTGATCGAGGGCGTCCAAGTTTATGCCCCGCTCGCTGCGCTCGCTCCCGAAGTTTTGGGCGGCGACAGCCTCGCGATGGCCCGTGGCGCGGTGCACCAAATTCACTTCAGGGTAGGCAACCTCGACTCGCTCGACGCCACCGTGGCCGCGGTGCAGGGGGCTGTGGCCGAACCCGGTTCCGCCATCGTACGCACCTGGCGCGGAATCAGTCCCGACCTCAGCTATGCCGACGAAGTGCTAGCCCAGTCGCTGCTCCTGTTCATGGCCGTCATTCTCTTTGCCATGGCCTTCGGAATCCTCAACACCATGCTCATGGCCATCCTCGAGCGCACCCGCGAACTCGGAATGCTCATGGCCATCGGGCTCACCCGCCGCAAGGTCTTTCGACTGGTGGTCTGGGAAACCCTGCTCCTCAGCTTCGCCGGAATGCCCATCGGCCTCCTACTCGGCCACGTCACCATCGCCGTCACGAGCCGCACCGGAATCACCATCGACGGGGTCGACAAAGGCCTCGCCGAATTCGGCCTGCAGTCCACGATTTACCCGGTATCCGTCCCCGAATACTACCTACCGATCGCCGTCCTCGTGGCTGTCCTCGGCCTGCTGTCCTCGCTCTATCCGGCCCGTAAGGCCCTGAAGTTGAACCCCATTGAAAGTATGCGCGTGCTATGAGTGCCCCGTCCCAACCCCTTTTACGCGTCGACCGCGTCGTCAAAACCTACGAATCTTCTGCGGGCCCCGTCCATGCTGTGCAGGGCGTCTCTCTCGACCTTCAGCGCGGAGCCTTCGCGGCCCTCGTCGGCCCCTCAGGCTGCGGCAAAACCACCTTGCTCAACGCCATCGGCGGCCTCGACCGCGTCACTTCAGGCCAAATCTGGATCGACGGAACCGAAATCACCGCCCTCACCGACCGCGAAACCATCGAGTTCCGCCTGCACCGCATCGGCTTCGTCTTTCAGGCCTACAACCTCGTGCCCGTGCTCAACGCCTGGGAAAACGTCGCCTTTGTCATGGAGCTCCAAGGCATCGGAGTCCGCGACCGCCGCGACCGGGCCTTCGAGCTCCTAGCCGCCGTGGGCCTCAACGGCAAAGAACTTCAGCGCCCCTCGCAGCTCTCTGGCGGACAGCAGCAGCGCGTCGCCGTCGCCCGCGCCCTCGCCTCGCGACCCTCGCTCGTCCTGGCCGACGAACCTACCGCCAACCTCGATTCCAAGAGCACCGAAACCCTTCTCGACATCATGCGCGACCTCAACTACCAAGAGGGTACGACGTTCCTTTTCAGCACCCACGACCAGCGCGTCATCGACCGGGCCGAAACCATCTTTCGCCTTGAGGACGGCCAGTTAGCTCGTTAGCCAGGTTGGCAAGGTTAGCTCGTTAGCTTGTTAGCTGTTTCTTGTTTCTCGTTACTTGCCTCGCAGAGGACCCAAGCGTGAAGCGCCACGAGAAACCAGATACAAGTAACTTCAATTTCGCGAAGCGCTACGAGAAACCAGCAACCAGCAACAATTCCGAGTGCCAAACACGCAACCGCCTAGATTCTGTCCGGCTATAACCGGATTTTACTTTTTTTCAAAATTCTCGAAACGGCTATATTTCACATAATCAAGTCGTTGCGCGAAAATTCCGTTTGAGGAATTCCGGCCGCGCAGCATCACCAAAACCAAGAAACAAGAAACCTCCAAGCCGCGCAGCGGCCCTAGCTGCGAAGCAGCCCTAGGGGCCCTAGCGCGCAGCGCCAAAAGCCAACGAGCCAACCTTGCCAACGAGCCAACCTTGCTAACGAGCTAACCTTGCCCCAGTGCCAACCGCACCGCATCCGCCTTTTTGGCCCCCACCGCGGCGACCAGGGCTTCGGGCTTGGCCTTGCGGATGCCAGCGACTGACTTGAAGGTTTCGAGAAGGATTTGCACTGTGGCGGGGCCCACTCCGGGAATTCCGTCCAGCGCACTCGAAAGACTGGACTTGCTGCGGCGCGCACGGTGGTGGGTAATACCAAAGCGGTGCGCCTCGTTGCGGGCCTGCTGCAGCACCTTGAGCGTCTCAGAACGCTTGTCGAGGTAGAGCGGAACCGGATCCTCAGGAAAATACAGTTCCTCAAGCCGCTTCGCGATTCCGATTAACGCAACGCGCCCGCGCAAACCAAGCTCGTCAAACACCTCTACCGCCGCCGAAAGCTGGCCCTTACCCCCGTCGATCAGCACTAGCTGGGGCAACGGAAGCCCCTCATTCAGCACCCGGGTGTAGCGGCGAGTCAGCGCCTCCTTCATCGTCGCAAAGTCGTCGGGGCCTTCGACCGTCTTCACATTGAAGTGGCGGTATTCCGACTTGGCAGGCTTGCCATCAATGAACACCACGCAGGCCGAAACGGGGTTGGTTCCCTGTATGTTGGAGTTGTCAAAGCACTCGATGCGGCGCGGCTCAAACGGCAGGCGTAAGTCCTTTTGCATCTGGCGCATGATGCGGTCGCTGTGGCGCTCGGGGTCGACCAACTGCACGTTTTTGAGGCGTTCGGCGCGGTAGGCGCGGGCGTTGCGCTCCGAAAGCTCCACCGCGGCCCGCTTGTCGCCCCGCTGCGGAACCACCACCTCGACATTGGGCGGAACCACCTCGGGCTCGTGCGACACCAGCACCAACTTGGCCTCGCTCGGGAAGCGCTCGCGAAGCTCCGCCAGCCCAAGGGCCATCAACTCTGAATCGGTCTCCTCAAGGCGCTTCCGCAGCTCGAGCGTAAAACTTTGAATCACTGCTCCGTCGCGAATATGAAGCATGTTGACGTAGCCGTATTCGGCGTCGCTAAGCAGCGAAAAGATGTCGACCGAACCCAATGCAGGATTCAGCACCGTTGACTTGGACTGGTAGGCGTCAAGGCGCTCGAGGCGCTCCTTGACAAACTGGGCAGCCTCGAACTCTTGGGCAGCGGCATGGGCCATCATCTGGCCAAACAACCGCTCGCGCGTCGCCTTCAAATCACCCCGAAGCAGCTGGCGGGCTCCCTGCACGTCAGCCAGGTAGCTGCCCTCATCTTGGCGGCCCTCGCACGGAGCCAAACAGCGCTTAATGTGAAACTCCAGACAGGCTCGGTACTTACCGGACTCAATGGCCGACTGGTCCATCGTCAGCTGGCAGGTACGCAACGTGAACACTTCTTTGATGATGTCAAGCACCGTGTACATCATCTTCACCGAGGCATAGGGGCCGAAGTATTCTGAGCCGTCCTCGATGCGGCGGCGCGTGGCAAAAATCCGCGGAAAGCGCTCCTTTTTGATGCACACCCAGGGGTAGGTCTTGCCGTCCTTGAGGTTGATGTTATAGCGCGGCTGGTGCTTCTTGATCAGCGTATTTTCAAGCAGCAGCGCGTCAAACTCGGTCTCGGTGACAATGGTCTTAATGTCGGCGACCTTGCGCACCAGCATGCTGAGTCGGGCGGAATCGTGGCTCTTGTGAAAGTAGGAACTCACCCGCTTCTTGAGGTTCTTGGCCTTGCCGATGTACAGAATCACCCCATCCTTATCAATGTGGTGGTACACCCCCGGGCGCTCAGGAAGCGTCCGCAGCAGCGTCTTCAGGTGTTCGCTTAGCTCCACACTACAAAACTAACGAGCCCCCGGCCGCCAAAGCGGTCGGGGGCCCGAAATTCAAAACCAAAACTTAGTTCGACAGAATCGTCACCGAACCGCTCAAATTCAAACTTGCCGAATTTGGCTCGTCGTACAACTTGATCACATAGAAGTAGACTCCATCGGCGAGCATCGAACCTGACTGGTCCTTGCCGTCCCATGGCTGGACATTGTCGTAGGCCTCGTTCCTGTAGATCACCTTCCCGTAGCGGTTCATGATGGTCACCTCACGCGAAGTGGTGTAGCTCATCAAGCCCTGAATCTCAAACACATCGTTGCGTCCGTCACCGTTTGGAGTGATCACGTTCGGAACAATCACCGTATCAATCGGCGGAATCGGCGGAACCGGCTCACCAAACTCAATCCAGTTCGAGTACGCGGTATCCTGCAGCGGATCCACGGCGTACGTCGGAACCGAGGCGTGTCGGTACGACTTGATGCGCACGGCGTACTGACCCGGAGGCAAGTTGGGGTGCTCAACAAGGGCGAACGTATCCTGCATGCGGTTGCCGTAATCCGACCAACTGTATCCGGCACCAGGCAAACCGCTGAGGTTGCGGCCGAACTGCACCTGGTAGTGCGCAGTATCCCATGCATTGTAGCTGTTCCACACCACAGGTATCGACGAAGTATTCGTCATATCTCCGCGCAACCACATGCTCTTGACAGTATCTGTAGAGGGTTGAACAAACCCGTTGATAATCGCATCCACGAAGTAGCGGTGCACACGGGTATCTACCATATTGGCGTCGATATTGATGTCCTCCCAATTGCGCAAGTTGGTATCGGTGCTATTGTGTACGATGCTGTAGGTAGCTCCACCATCGTCAGAGCGGTGTACGCGCCACATGTTGAATAGGTAGCGGGGCAGCGTCGCCGTATCCACATCCCAGTATACGTGCGGATGCTTGTCTTCGTTGATGGTCACGTTGGTGAGCTCCATTTCAAGGTCGACGCAGTCGTTCACCAAAAGAACGATGGTATCGAACTCATCCATGTCCTTACCGCACTTGTTCAAGAGGGTATTACCGTCGTTGCCCACCTTAGAGTAGAGGTAGTATTCCCCGTTCATCGAGAGCGGCTTGAAGAGCTTGACCTCCAACGTCGAGGTCTCGCCGTTCACGTCGCAGTTTGGCACGAGCGCTTTAATCGGAATCGGCTGGCCCGCAGGGTTCGTCAAACGGAAGTCTGACCCGTCGGGCGAAACAGAGGCACACTCCACGTCAAGGGTAAACAGCAGCGTCACTGAAGAATCGAGGCAGTTGTAGTCCTTGGTCTGGCGGCCTTGTGCGTCGAGGCTAACTCCTGGGGCATTGGGGTCTAGTGCCACGCCTGCGTTCACAATTGGCAAACAGTTTCCCGCAATAGAAACCTGGATTTCGCGGTTGGAAGAGCCAACCTTTACCCATACGAAATAGGTAGAGTCAAACCGGTACTCGTTGACGCGGAGCGCAATAACTGAAGTTTCAACGTTTGTCGCTACAAACGTGATGTTACCCGTTTGGGGATTCAACGTAAAAGGATTTGCGGGAGACGTTGTAATCGGGTTCGTAAAGGTGTATCCCCCGCCGTAACTAACTGAAGATCCCAATGGCCAATCTTCACGTGCAGGAACCAACTCGTATTGAAGGCTATCGCCATTAATCTCAAACGCGTTCTGCAGGTAGTTGATAAACCCACCCGTACAGATGTAGCTCAATGGCGTCGATACAAACGTCGGCGAAGAGTTCTTGGGGCCTGTGGTGATGGTGTTGTTCAATTCCGCTTCAAAGTAGAATCCAACACCCGCCGATCCAGGAATAGACGTGATTCCCGGAGGACGGCAGCACGACGCCCAGTAGATTTTGTAGTCCGGGCAAAGAGTAGGCAGGGTTACAAACCCTCGGTATATGTTCACCATCGGCGAAAAAGTTGCAGATGTTGCCGGAATGCAATCAAATGCTCCAAGTGATGCTGCCGAAAACTCTGGTACAATACGCGTAACCTGAACCGTCGTCGAGAAATTACAGCTAGACGACACTACGTTAACAGTCTCCGTTGGTTGCAGTGGAATACCCGTGCCCTCGCGGTACAATACTAACTTGATGCGGTACTGGTTGGCAACGCCTGTGGAATCGCCCACGTACTTGTACTGAATGTCGCCACCAATGATGTGCGATGCCTTACTGGCCATAGGGGCAAGTAGCATCAGGGCTAAAAGAATTCGAATCACGCGCATGTCAGCTTGGTATTTTGTCTAGTATACAAACATACTCCGTCCCGCGAAACTGCGTGTTGAAGGAGCAGAATTCGGCTCACGCGAATGAGCGAGCGGGGTACTTACAGCGTTTTGCGCAATCGCGCCACGGGAATTCCGAGCTGCTCGCGGTACTTGGCGACCGTCCGTCGGGCGATGGGATAGCCTTTGTCTTTGAGCAACTTAGCAAGCGCATCGTCGGTGAGCGGATCGCGCGAATCCTCTTCGCCGATGCTCTCTTCGAGGATTTTTTTGATCTCGCGCGTGGACACCTCTTCACCCTCTGCATTGGTCATGCTCTCGCTAAAAAAGCGCTTGATGAGAAAGGTTCCGAACGGAGTCTGCACGTACTTCTGACTGGCCACACGGCTGACGGTAGAAATGTCCATGCCCACCTCGTCGGCAATATCCTTTAGAATCATGGGCTTGAGCTTGCGGTCGTCGCCGGTGAGAAAGTAGTCTTCTTGGTAGCGCATGATCGACGACATGGTCAGCAAAAGGGTTTGCTGCCGCTGCTTGATCGCGTCGATGAACCATTTGGCGCTGTCGATCTTGCTCTTAATAAAGGTAAATGCCTCTTTTTGCTGGTCGTTGTCAAATCCCTTTGCCTGGCGGTAGTGCGACAGCATCTCTTTGTACTCCCGGCTGACGTTGAGCTCGGGGGCGTTGCGTCCGTTGAGCTTGAGCTCGAGCTTGCCGTCCACGACGCTCACTAAAAAATCCGGAACCACCACTTGGCTGGGCTCTGAACCCTGCGTGGCGCTTCCGCCCGGCTTGGGGTTGACGCGCACGATTTCGTCGAGGGCAGACTTGAGGGTGGCCTCATCAATACCAAGGCCCTGCATCATTCGGCTGTAGTGGCGCTTGGCGAGCTCGTCAAAGTAGCGGTCGACCAGCGCCCGGGCGGTGCGAACCACCGGAGTCTCTGGGCGACGGGCCAACTGAAGGAGCATGCATTCCTGAAGGTTACGGGCTCCGACTCCGGGCGGATCCATCGATTGAATGACCCGAAGGGCATCCTCGAGCTCACTGACCTCAATGAAGATTCCGAGCGAAAAGGCCAAGTCGTCCACAATATCGACGAGCTCGCGGCGCAGGTATCCGTCGTCGTCCAACGTTCCGATTAAGTACTTGCACAGGTGCTCCTTTTGAGGGCTCACGCTGCGCAACGCAAGCTGCTCCTGAAGGACGTCGCTCAGGTCCTGGCGCGCGACAATTGGGGCCTCATAGGTCTCGTCGTCCGCCGAATAGTTGTTGGCGTTGAGCTTGTATTCTGGAGTGTCGTCAAAGAGTTCTTCTGAGAACTCCACATCCTGGATTTCAGAATATTCATCGGACTCTTTGTCGGTCGTATACTCGTCTTCAGAATTGTCGTATTCGGTTTCGTACGGATCCTCGTCCACCTGACTCTCGGTTTCGAGGGCCGGATTCACCTCAAGTTCCTCTTGAATGCGCTCTTCGAGCGCCTGCGTCGGGAGCTGGATCAGCTTCATGAGCTGAATTTGCTGCGGCGAGAGCTTTTGCTGGAGCTTGAGGGCTTGGGATTGGCGTAGCACGGTCGTGAACGATTAAAACTTGGCGCTTCCTGGGAATCGGGGGAACGGAATCACGTCGCGGATGTTGCCCATACCCGTCACAAACTGGATCATGCGCTCGAATCCGAGTCCGAATCCGCTGTGCACGCAGGTGCCAAACTTGCGCGTGTCGAGGTACCAGTCGAGGTGGTGCGGATCGATGCCCACCGCCTTCATCTTTTCAACGAGCACGTCGTGGCGTTCCTCGCGCTGGCTTCCGCCGATGATTTCGCCGATTCCGGGAAAGAGGACGTCCATGGCGCGCACCGTTTTGCCGTCTTCGTTGAGGCGCATGTAAAAGGCTTTGATCGACGCGGGGTAGTCAAACAACACCACCGGAGCCTGAAAGTGCTTCTCGACCAAGTAGCGCTCGTGCTCGGACTGCAGGTCTGCGCCCCAGGCCTCGATGGGGTAGGCAAACTGACCCTTTTGGTTGGGCTTCGAGGCCTTGAGGATCTCAATTGCCTCGGTATAGCTGCAGCGCACAAAGGGGTTGTTCACCACAAAATTGAGCTTCTCGATCAGGCCCATCGGCTGGCGCTGGGCGGCGGGCTTTGACTGCTCCTCTTGCTGCAGGCGTTGGTCGAGCACGGCGAGGTCGTCGGCACAGCGGTCGAGCACGTGACGAATGATGTGCTTGGCGAAGTCTTCGGCCAGCTGCATGTTGTCCTCAAGCGTGTAAAACGCCATCTCGGGCTCAATCATCCAAAACTCGCTCAGGTGACGGGTAGTGTTCGAGTTTTCGGCGCGGAACGTGGGTCCAAACGTGTAAATTTTGCCCAGGGCCATGGCTCCGAGCTCGCCCTCGAGCTGGCCGCTCACGGTGAGGTTGGTACTCTGTCCAAAAAAGTCTTCGCCGTAGTCGACTTCGCCGGATTCGGTGCGGGGCGGATTGTCTGCGGGCAGCGAGGTCACGCGAAACATCTCGCCGGCACCCTCGGCGTCACTTGACGTGATGATTGGCGTCGCCCAGTGGTAAAATCCGTGCTCGTGAAAAAACTGGTGCACCGCGTACTGCGCCTCGTGGCGAATGCGAAACACGGCACTGAACGTCGCCGTCCGTGGACGAAGGTGGGCGATTTCGCGAAGGAATTCGAGGCTG
This sequence comes from uncultured Schleiferiaceae bacterium, assembly GCA_965657195.1. GTDB lineage: Bacteria > Bacteroidota > Bacteroidia > Flavobacteriales > Schleiferiaceae > TMED14. Next base: position 8,894 of record CBFHNK010000026.1, on the reverse strand, counting down.
TGGCGCTTGGGCTGAAGGGGGTAGTCTTCGGGCGAACTGTCGCCATGTACCACAACCTCTTGCACCTGAATTTCAACCGCCTGACCGCTTCCCTGTGAGGCCACGAGGAGTCCGCGAACTTCTACCGCTGCTCCGGTGGTGATGCGCTTGAGTACATCCTCGGGCGTGCGCTCGAAGTCCACCACACACTGCACATTCGACCCCGTCGACCCGTCGTTCAGGGCGATGAAGCGGTTCGAGCGAAACGTACGAACCCACCCGCGAGCCGTCACGGGCTGCTGCTGGGCGGGAGTCTTAAGGATTTGTGCAATTGTCATAGTTCATGGCACAGTTTGTGATATGGCCGGGGGCAAATTACGGATTTTTTCAGCAATTCTCAGTAAGGGTTACCAAAAATTTGAGGTGTTCAGTAGATAATTCAAAATTTTTCGAATCGCCGGAAACATTTTAGCCCACAAAACGTTTCCCATAGAACAACCCGTTATATCTTTGCGCCGCCGTGAGCGATTCTAGCACCAACGAAATCAAAACCAGCATCCTGCAGCGAGCGATGGACATGTTCCAACGCTACGGACTGCGCGCGATGACCATGGATGACGTGTGCCGTGAGCTCTCGATGAGCAAAAAAACGCTGTACCAGTACTTCACCAACAAAGCAGACCTAGTTGACCAAGCGGTGCGCCACGTATTCGGCGCACACAAAGTGGCCATGGACCAGTTGTCGGCCGAGCACGAAAATGCCATCGACCGCATGATTCACCGCTTTGCCTTTTTGATGAAGATGATGGAATCGCATGGCCCCAACATGATGTTTCCGCTTAAGAAGTACTACCCCAAAACCTTTGATTGGCTTTTTGAGCAGCGGCAGCGCACCATGCAAAACGCCCTCACTCAAACGATCAAAGACGGTCAGGCCCAACGCCTCTTTCGCGAAGACCTCGACCCTGAGCTCGTTGCTCGAATTCACTTCACGACGATGGTGGGGCTTGCCGACGGCGAGCTTCAGTCCGAAAGCCTCGCCGAGCGCCGCGAGGTAATCTGGACCGCGATCACCTTATTTATACGGTCCATCAGCACCGCCCAAGGCCTTCAATACTTTAACGAAATCAAGGATTCCAAACGATGATTCGCACGTTCACTTTTCTGCTGGCTCTAGCCTGGGCAGGATCCGGTTCCGCCCAAACAAGCATGTCGCTCGAGCAAGCCATTGAGCACGCCCGCACCCACAACGCCCAAAACAAAGTTCGCAGCCTGGAGCAGCGCGCCGCCGAAAAGGTGCTGTGGCAAAACATCGCGCTGGGTCTTCCGAGCGTCACGGCGGCGGGGCAGTACACCGACAACATCGAGCTCCCCGCACAGTTTTTTGACATCAACGGGGACGGCGTCATCGACAAACTTCAGTTCGGAACCCGCTACACCTCGCTCGGTAACCTCAGCGTCAACCAGCTGGTGTTTGACGGAAGCTACATTGTCGCGTTACTCGCGACCAACGTGCTGCGGGACCAGGCGTCGCTGAACAAAGAGAAAACCGAAATTGATGTGCGCGAGCAGACGGCGCAGTTCTACCACCTCGCAGTTATTCTGGCCGAAAACGAGCAGGTGCTTGCCGAAAACCTCAAGCAGGCCACCACCACAGCCACCCAAATGGAGGCCATGGCTGCTGAGGGCCTTGTCGAAACCGAGAGTGCCGACCAAGTGCGCCTGGTTGCCCGCCAACTCGAAGCAGCGCTCGGAAACGTGCGCCAGCAGCGCGGCGTGACCGAGAAGATGCTCTTGCTCACCTGCGGCCTGCCCACGGATCAGAATGTGGTCCTTACTTCGACGCTCACCCAACTCATCGACGGAGCCGTGGGTGGTCAAGGGTTGCTTCAAGCGCGCTTCGCCCCCGAGCAGCACGTCGACTACCGCGTCCTAGCGGCCGGCCGCCTCGGACAGTCCCTGCTCTACAAAAACGACCTCATCAGCTTTATGCCCAAGGTCTACGCGGGCTACTCCCTCACCCAGCAGTTCGTCAGCGAAGACGCCAACGTCTGGGATCCGAACGGATTCTTTGCCAACAACGTCGTCTTTCAGTCGTGGAACGTCAGCGCACAGTTCCCACTCTTTACCTCGGGTCGCCGTGTGTTTAAGGCCCAAGAGAGCCGTCTCAAAGTCGAGCAACTCGACGTGCTTCTCGAGCAAACCAAGGCGGCCTTAACCGTCCAGCACCTTCAGGCCAAGTCTGAGTACGACAACGCACTCACCACCTACCGCCTTCAGGTGGATAATGTGGCCCTTGCCAAGCGTTTGCGCGACAAGACCCGGATCAAGTTCCTCGAAGGCGTGTCGAGCAGCCTCGAGTACAGCCAAGCCGAAACCCAGTACCAGCAAACGGTCGCAGCGATGCTGTCGAGCGCCAACGAAACCCTCAACAAACGCATTGCCCTCGAAAAAGTATTGGGCATGTACAACACCTCGAAGCCCGAATAAACCATGAAGAAGTCCCTCCTCTTTACGGCCGCCGTTGCCACTGCAGCGCTGGCCTCGTGCGGAACCTCAGATTCCGCCACCGGCGATGCCGCCCAACTCTTGGCGCAGCGCGATTCGCTTGAAACCTTGCGCAGCCAAGTCGATGCCGCCTTGCGCGACGTCAACGAGCGCCTCACCGAGCTCGACACCACGGCCCAGTGGTCGAACGTCACTTTGTACGGAGCCGCTTCGGGCGCCTTTGAACATGGATTCAACGTCTACGGAACCGTTCGGTCCGACCAAAGCGTCAGCCTCTATCCTGAGAGCGCGGGCCGCATCGCAAAGCTCAACGTTCGCGCCGGCCAGCAGGTCGCTGCCGGAACCGTACTGGTCGAACTCGACAACCAAGTGATGCGCTCGAGCCTCGCCGAAGTCAAGACGCAGCTCGAACTCGCCCAAACCTTGTACGACAAGCAGAAGCGACTTTGGGACCAGGGCGTGGGTAGCGAAGTTCAGTACCTGCAGGCCAAAACCCAGTACGAGTCGCTCAAAAAGCGCCTCAACTCAGTCGAAGCCCAAGTGGGAATGACCCAAATCCGCGCTCCGTTCAGCGGAACCGTCGACGAAGTCTTCGTTCGCGAAGGGGAGTACGCCGCCCCCGGAATGGCCGCAGCGCGCTTGATCAGCAACGGCGGACTGCGCCTCGAAATGGACATTCCTGAGACCTACTTGACCCGAATCAAGACCGGTCAAAAGGTGCTTATGGACTTCAACTCGGTCGGCATCAAGAGCGAAGGCCGGATCAGCAGCGTGGGCGGATTCATCAGCCCCGACAGCCGCACCTTTCGCGTGACCGTCAACCTGCCCAACAGCAACCAGTACAAGCCCAACATGCTCGCCAGCGTGTACGTGCGTGACTACCAATCAGATTCTGCCCTATACCTGCCCAACCGCCTCATCCTTCAGGACCGCAAGGGATCCAACTACACCTATGTCTACGTGGCCAAAGAGGGTAGCCAACTCGGCACCGTAGAGCGCCGCGACCTCACCCTCGGCGTGGTGGGTGGCGAAACCACCGAAATTAAAGGCGGAATCCTCGCCGGCGACCGCGTCATCGACCGCGGAATCCGTTCGGTACAGCCCAAGCAAACGGTGAAAGCCATTACCGAATAAGAGCCATGAGCGAACAACCTTCACTCTACCGCCGATTTGGCCTGGTCCACTGGGCCGTCAGCAACCGAATCACCGTCGGCGTACTGACCATCATTATCGCCCTAGCGGGATTCGTGGCGTACCGCGGCATGCCCGCCGAGAGCTTCCCCGAAATTTCGCAGCCTACGATTTACATCGGAACTCCCTACCCGGGCTCGGCTCCGATCGACATTGAGCGCCTAATCACACGTCCGCTCGAGAAGCAACTGAATACCATCTCGGGTGTGGACAAGATTACCTCGACCTCGGTCCAGGGATTTTCGAGCATCGAGGTCAAATTTGACTTTAGCGTTTCGGTCGACGAAGCCCTGCGCAAGGTCAAAGACAAGGTTGACGCCGTTCAAGCTTCGGCCGACTTCCCAAAGGACCTTCCCGCCGACCCCAACGTATTTGACCTGAACATTTCAGAGTTGATGCCCATCATGAACGTCAACCTGTCGGGGCAGTACACCTCTGACCAGCTGAACGACTACGCCGAGTACCTCGAAGAACAAATCGAGGACCTACCTGCCATCAGCGCGGTAGACATTCGCGGAATCGACGCCAAAGAAGTCCGCATCATGGTGGACCTGCGCAAAATGGAGTCGCTTAACATCAGCTTTGGCAACATCGCCGACGCGATTAAGTACGAAAACATGTCGGTTTCAGGTGGCGACCTGCTCGTCGACGGATACCGCCGCAACGTTCGTGTTCTCGGTGAATTCGACGAGCTCGAAGACGTCGAAAACATCATCGTAAAGCATGAAAAAGGCGCCATCGTCTACCTGCGCGACATCGCTGAGGTCGCTTTTGACGAAGTCGAACGCGAGAGCTACGCCCGCGAATTCAATGAGCCTGTGGTGACGCTGGACATTAAAAAGCGCAGCGGAGAAAACCTCATCGAGGTTTCAGAGACCATCAACGGAATCATCGCCGAAGCCCGCGACGCGTACTTTCCGGACAACCTGTCTATTTCAATCACGAACGACCAGTCGACCCGCACCAAGAGCCAAGTCGCTGACCTCGAGAATTCCATCATTTTTGGCGTAATCCTCGTGGTGCTGGTGCTCGCATTCTTCTTGGGTCTGCGCAACGCCCTTTTTGTCGGAATCGCGATTCCGCTCTCGATGCTGCTCAGCTTCATGATCTTGAGCTTCATGGGCGTCACGCTCAACTTTATGGTCCTGTTTGGACTCGTACTGGCGCTCGGGATGCTCGTGGACAACGGTATTGTAATCGTTGAAAACGTCTACCGATTCATGAGCATGGGCTACAGCGGCCGTGAGGCTGCAAAGCTCGGCGCCTCTGAGGTGGCCATGCCCATCATCTCTTCGACGGCGACCACCCTGGCCGCATTTATTCCGCTCGCACTTTGGCCCGGAATCATCGGCGAGTTCATGAAGTACCTGCCGTACACGCTGATTGTCGTCCTCTCGTCGTCGCTGTTCGTGGCCCTGGTCATCAACCCCGCACTTGCGGCGCGCTTCATGCGCATCGAGGCCGACACGGTCAACCGCCCCAAATGGGCTAAAATTGGCGCCGTCCTCAGCGTGGCGGGTCTCGTCTTAAACTTCGCGTTGGGCTTCACCGCTTTAGGTAATACGTTGACCTACCCAGGCTTGGCCATTCTGTTTTATGTGTACGGAATCGAGCCCGGAGCTCGCTACTTCCAAGCCCGCGTGCTTCCGTCGCTCGAGAACGCCTACGAACGGACGGTTTCGGTTATTCTCTCGGGCAGCAACGCCACGAAGACCTTTGTGGGTACCCTCGTGCTGTTTGTGGCTTCGTTTGTGCTGCTTGCGGTGGTTCCGCCACAAGTCGTGTTCTTCCCAGACAACGAGCCCAACTTGGCCAACATCTACCTCGAGCTCCCCGAAGGAACCGACATTGAGTACACCAACGAAGTGACCCTCGAAATCGAAAAGCAGGTCGAAGAAGTCATCGCCAACTACACCTATGAACAGGACGGAACGCCCTACAACTACATGGTGGAATCGGTGATTGCCCAAGTAGGGAAGGGCACCGGCGATCCGCAGCAAGGACCTTCAAACCAGCCCACGCCGCACAAGGCCAAGGTGGTCGTCGCCTTCCGCGAATCCAAGTACCGCCTCGACGAAGAGGGCAATAAGGTGGCCAGTTCGCTGGTCCTCAACGCACTGCGCGACCGCATTTCGGGCATTCCCGGAACCGTAATCACCGTCGAAAAAGACCAGAACGGACCGCCCCAAGGTGCGCCCATCAACTTGGAACTCGAAGGCGAGGACTACGAGCAACTCATTGCCGTCGCCGCAGACCTTCGCGCTCAAATCGAGGCGTCAGGTATCAAGGGCTACGACGAACTCAAGGTGGACGTGGCCGACGACAAGCCTGAACTTCCCATCGAAATTGACCGCGCCAAAGCCCGCAGCCTGGGCCTCAGCACCGGCCAAATCGGCGACGCCATTCGCACCGCGTTGTTTGGTAAAGAAATCAGCCGCTACAAAACGGGTGAGGACGAGTACCCCATCAACCTTCGCTTCGCTGACGAGTTCCGCTACAACCTCGAGAGCTTGCTCAACCAGAAGATCACCTTCCGCGATCCGGGTTCGGGCCGCATCAAGCAGGTTCCTATCGCGGCCGTGGCAAGTCCAAGCAAGTCGAGCACGTTCTCTGCCGTCAAGCGCAACGAACTCAAGCGCGTGATCACACTCTATTCCGGAATCCAAGAGGGCGCCAACGCCAATGCGATCGTCGCCGAAATCAAGGAGCTGTTTGCCAACGTAGAGCTTCCCGCCGGGGTTACCCTGAGCTTCACCGGCCAGCAAGAAGAGCAAGCCAAAGAGTTTGGCTTCCTGTCGAAAGCCCTCGTCGGAGCCGTCTTCATGATCTTCCTCATCATGGTCGGTCAGTTCAACTCGGCCCGCGTTCCCTTCCTCATCCTGGCCGCCGTCGTGCTGTCGCTGATCGGGGTCTTCTTGGGCCTCATCATCTTCCGCATGGACTTTGTCATCATCATGACGATGATCGGTATCATTTCGCTCGCCGGAGTCGTAGTGAACAACGCCATCGTACTGGCCGACTATTCGGGCCAGCTGATGGAGCGCCGCAAGGTCGAGTTGGGCCTCGACGAAGACGACCGCCTTCCGGTGGCTGAGCTGAGCGGAATCATTACCGAAGCCGGCAAAACCCGCCTGCGTCCGGTACTGCTTACAGCAATCACCACCGTACTCGGACTCTTGCCCCTCGCCACGGGAATGAACATCGACTTTGTCGGTCTCTTTATGCACAACGACGCCGACATTTACTTCGGTGGCGACAACGTGATCTTCTGGGGTCCGATTTCGTGGACCGTAATCTACGGATTGACCTTCGCGACCTTTCTGACGCTCGTTATCATGCCGGTCATGATCTACCTCACCGAGCGCGGGCGCAGCAAAAAGGCGTCGGCAAAGTAGTTCTGGCTACTAGTTTCTCGTTGCGGAAGCGGCCCGAGGGCCGCTTCCGTACTTTTGTGAGGTGATCCCCTTGATGAATGAATGGCGCAGCTGGCCCGTAGCCCGCTGGTCCGAAGTGGCCGAATCGGCCAAGCAGCACGTCCGAACGAGCACCCGCGACAAAGCGGGGCACATCGCCTCTAGCCTTGGCGTTGCCGAGTTGACTGTGGCACTTCACGGGGTGCTGGAGACGCCCCAGGACCTCCTTATTTGGGACGTCGGCCACCAGGCCTACATCCACAAGGTGCTTACCGGGCGCGCCGACGTGTTTGCGGCCAACCGCACCGCCGGAGGCCCAAGCGGATTCCCGCGCCGCAGCGAGTCTCCCTTTGATTCCTGGGGCGTCGGCCACTCGAGCACCGCGCTTTCGGCGGCCGTGGGCTTTGCCCGCGCCGATCGGGCCCTCGGAACCCAGCGCCACCGCGTAGCGGTGGTCGGCGACGGAGCCATGACCGGCGGTATGGTCTTCGAAGCCATCAACGACGGAGGCGGGTGGGGCGCCGACGTGCTGCTGGTCATCAACGACAACGGAATGGCCATCGAAGAAAACGTCGGCGCCCTGCACCGCGGCGGGCCGGATGCCTACCGCGGCCTGGTGGAATCCCTCGGATGGGCCTGGGTCGACGGCGACGTGGACGGCCACGACGTGCCCGCCGTGGTGGGCGCCCTGGAGCGCGCGCTGGCGCTCCGCGGCCCGCGCGTGCTTCACGTGCGCACCCGCCGCCCAAGTACCTCCGAACTGGGGCTCGACGAAACCGCCCCCGGACCCGAACACTTTCAGTCGCATTTTGCGGCGGCCCTCGCTTCGCTCGCCGCCACAGACACCCGAATCCATGCGCTCACGGCGGCAATGGCTCCCGGGTGCAGCCTTGACGTGGTGCGCGCCCAGTTCCCTGACCGGGTGCACGACGTGGGCATCGCCGAGCCCCACTGCCTGACGGCCGCGGCGGCTATGGCCGCCGCCGGCCTCCGCCCCGTAGTCAACTTCTACTCGACCTTTTCGCAGCGCGCCCTCGACCAGTGGATCCACGATGTGGCCTTACAGAAGTTGCCCGTGATTCTGTGCCTCGACCGGGCCGGAATGGTCGGCGAAGACGGCGCCACCCACCACGGAGTCTTTGACCTGGCAATGTTTCGGGCTGTGCCGCATACGGCCATCTGGGCTCCGCGCGATGGAGCCGCCCTGCGCGAAGCCCTCGAGGAGGCCCTAGCCTACGGCGGGCCGTCCATCATTCGCTACCCGAAGGGCAAGGTTCCGCACTACCCCGCACCCCTGCAGCGCCGCGGCGGAATGGATTGGATGCAGTCCGGAACCGGTGTCGCCCACTTCGCCCTCGGAACCGCCCTCAGCCAAGCCCTCGAAGCGGCCGCGCCCAGCCACAGCGTCATTGACCTGCGCCGCGCCAAGCCCATCGACCCCAACTCGCTGCACTACTTCGCCCGCAACCACCACACCTGGCACGTCTGGGAAGACGCCCAAGCCATCAACGGCGTGGGCCAAGCCCTCGGAACCTGGCTCCTCGAACACGGCTACAGCCACATCGCACTGCATCGCCACGGCTACCGGGACCGTTTTGTGGACCATGCTCCGCGCGAGCAGCAGATTAAGGATGCTCAGCGCTAGCGCGCTTCGCATCCGCCCTTTAGCAAGGTTAGCAAGATTAGCTCGTTAGCTCTTCGGCTTCTGGTTGCTAGTCACCTGTGCCGCACTTTGACGAACAAGAAACCAGGAACAAGAAACCAGGAACAAGAAACCAGGAACAAGAAACCAGGAACAAGAAA
>CBFHNK010000025.1:0-22100 GCA_965657195.1 uncultured Schleiferiaceae bacterium | reverse complement strand
GCGCGAAGAGCCGAATGCACGGAGCGCCACAGCGCGAAGCGCCCTAGCGCGAGGAGCCGAAGGCACGAAGCGCTCTAGCGCGAAGCGCCGAAGGCGCGGAGCGCAAAAGCCAACGAGCCAACCTTGCTAACCTTAACCCAAGCTGAGTTGCCACCTCCACGCGTCCGCCATGGCCTCGTCGAGGGACTTTTGGGCGGTCCAGCCGAGGACTTCGGTGGCGCGGTGGGTGTCGGCGTAGGCGGCGATGACGTCTCCGGCGCGGCGGGGGGCGAAGCTCCACTGCAGGGTGGCGCCGGTGGCGCGCTCGAAGGACTGAATGACTTCGAGGACGGTGGAGCCTTCGCCGGTTCCGAGGTTAAATACTTCAAACGCTTCGGCCATGGAAGCGTTGAAAATGCGTTCGAGGGCCACGACGTGGGCGGCGGCGAGGTCCACGACGTGGATGTAGTCGCGAATGGCGGTTCCGTCGCGAGTCGGGTAGTCGTTGCCGTAGACCTGAAGGGGGCCGCGCAAGCCGGCCGCACTTTGAGTGATGAAGGGCACCAGGTTTTGGGGCACACCAAGCGGAAGCTCGCCGATGCGGGCAGAAGAATGGGCTCCGATGGGGTTAAAGTAGCGCAGGGCAATGACCTGGAGGCCGAAGGCGCGCACGGCGTCGCGCAGGATTTCTTCGCCGACCTGCTTGGTGTTGCCGTAGGGCGATTCCGCGGGCTTGATGGGGGCCGACTCGGGAATGGGTAGTTCGTCGGCCTGGCCGTAGACGGTGCAGGACGAGCTGAAGATGAGTCCGCACTGGGTATGGGCCCGCTGGTAGTCAAGCAGGTTGAGCAGCGAGTCGAAGTTGTTGCGGTAGTAGGCAATCGGCTCGGCGACGCTCTCCCCTACCGCTTTGTGGGCGGCGAAGTGAATGATTCCGTCGAAGTGGCGGCCGGCCAGAAAGGCCTCGGTGGCGCTGCGGTCAGCCAGGTCGACCTGAACCCACTCGGGGCGGACTCCCGAGATGGCCTCGATTCCGTCGAGGACTTCAGCGCGGGTGTTGTTGAGGTTGTCGGCAAGGACTACGCGATGGCCGCGGGCGATGAGGTCGACGGCGGTGTGCGAACCGATGTAGCCGAGGCCTCCGGTGACGAGGACCGTCTTCATTTGCTGTAGGCTTTAAAGTCGCGATGTTCCTGCTTGTAGAGCAAGTCGTTGGGCAGGTTGCGGAAGGCGTCGTAGGTGATTTTGAGGCCCTCGGCGCGGCTGACTTTAGGTTCCCACCCGAGGATCTCGCGGGCCTTGGTGATGTCGGGCTGGCGCTGGGTGGGGTCGTCCTTGGGCAGGGGCTGGTGGACGATCTTTTGGTCGGTTCCGGTGAGCTTGATGATTTCTTCGGCAAACTGCAGGATGGTAATCTCGTCCGGATTGCCGATGTTGACGGGGTACGGGTAGTCGCTCAGCAGCAGTCGGTAGATGCCCTCGACGAGGTCGTCGACGTAGCAGAAGCTGCGGGTCTGGCTTCCGTCGCCAAAGACCGTGAGGTCTTCGCCGCGCAGGGCCTGGCCGATGAAGGCGGGCAGCACGCGACCGTCGTTAAGGCGCATGCGGGGTCCGTAGGTGTTGAAGATGCGGATGATGCGCGTCTCAAGGCCGTGGTAGGTGTGGTAGGCCATGGTGAGGGCCTCTTGAAACCGCTTGGCCTCGTCGTACACGCCGCGGGGACCGATGGGATTGACGTTGCCCCAGTATTCCTCGGTTTGCGGGTGTACGAGCGGGTCTCCGTAGACTTCAGAGGTCGAGGCCACCAGGATGCGGGCCTTTTTGGCGAGGGCGAGGCCGAGACAGTTGTGGGTTCCGAGCGAACCCACTTTAAGCGTTTGAATCGGAATCTTCAGGTAGTCAATCGGCGAGGCCGGCGACGCAAAGTGAAGGATGTAGTCGAGCGGACCGTTGAGGTGAATGTGCGTGCTGACGTCGTGGTGCACGAACGAAAACTGCGGAAGCGACTGCAGGTGCTCGAGGTTGCGCAGGTCGCCGGTGATCAGGTTGTCCATGGCGATGACCTCGTAGCCTTCGGCGATGAAGCGGTCGCAGAGGTGCGATCCGAGGAATCCGGCCGCGCCGGTAATGAGAATGCGGGGCATAGCAGGGGGCTTAGAGGACGCCGATTCCGGAATAGGTGAAACCGAGGGCGCGCAGTTCGGTTCCGCTGTAAATGTTGCGGCCGTCGAACACCACGGGCTGGCGCAGGGCGTCCTTGACGCGCGACCAGTTGGGTACGCGGAACTCGCTCCATTCGGTGATCAGCAGCAGGGCGTCGGCACCCGTAAGGGCTTGGTAGGCGTCGGCGGCGTAGGTGATGCGGTCCTGAAGCTGGTGCTTGGCCTCCTCGATCGCGACGGGATCGTAGGCGGTGACGGTGGCTCCGAGCGCCATCAGCGATTCGGCGATGACGACCGAAGGCGCCTCGCGCATGTCGTCGGTTTGGGGCTTGAAGCTCAGTCCCCAGAATGCGAAGTGCTTGCCGCGCAGGTCGCTGCCGAAGTGGGCCTTGATTTTGGTGACCATCACGCTCTTTTGGGCGTCGTTGACGGCTTCGACGGCTTCGAGGATGCGCATGGTGTAGCCCTGCTCCTTGGCGGTGCGGGCCAAGGCCTTGACGTCCTTGGGGAAGCAGCTTCCGCCGTATCCGATGCCGGGGTAGATGAATTTGGTTCCGATGCGCGGATCGCTACCGATGCCTTTGCGGACCTGGTTGACGTCGGCCCCCATGATTTCACAGAGGTTGGCAATGTCGTTCATGAACGAAATCTTGGTCGCCAGCATGGCGTTGGCGGCGTACTTGGTCATTTCAGCGGACGGAATATCCATGAACAGCACCGGGTGGCCGTTGAGCGTGAAGGGCTTGTAGAGGCGGGCCAGGACGTCTTGGGCGCGCTCGGATTCGACGCCGCAGACGATGCGGTCGGGCTTCATGAAGTCGTCGATGGCGGCGCCTTCTTTGAGGAATTCGGGGTTGGACGCGACGTCAAAGCTGATGTCGGATCCGCGTGCATCGAGGGCAGCCCGCAGGGCTCCGCGCACCTTTTCGGCGGTACCCACGGGCACCGTGCTCTTGGTAATGACCACGAGGTAGTCGGTCATGGTGCGGCCAATACCGTCGGCCACCGCCAGCACGTACTGCAGGTCGGCGCTGCCGTCTTCGCCCGGAGGCGTGCCTACCGCGATGAACGCAGCTTCAGAACCCTGAATCGACCGAGCGAGGTCCGTCGAAAAGTGCAGGCGGCCCGCAGCGACGTTGCGCGCGACGATGGCGTCCAAGCCCGGCTCGTAGATCGGCAAAATGCCCTTGTGGAGGTTTGCGATTTTGGTTTCGTTGACGTCCACGCAGGTGACGTCCATGCCGACGTCGCTCAGGCAGGCTCCGGTGACGAGGCCGACGTAGCCGGTTCCTACTACGGTGATTTTCATTTCGCGAAAAAGGTTTGGATGGATTGGATAATAAGGTCTTGCGTCGCCGCAACGAGTTCGGTGTGCATCGGCAGCGAAAGGACTTCGGCGCAGAGCTGTTCGGCTACGGGGAAGCTTCCGTCGGGGTAGCGCGGCGACTGGTAGGCCAGCTGGCGGTGCAGCGGCAGCGGGTAGTAAATCATCGACGGGATTCCGTCGGCTTTGAGGTGAGCGGCTAAAGCGTCGCGTCGGTTGTTGGCCACCCGCAGGGTGTACTGGTGGTACACATGGGTCGATTCGGGACGGCGCGCGGGAATCTGAACGCCCGCGAGGCCGTTTAGCCGGGCGTCGTAGCGGGCCGCAGCCTCTTGGCGGGCCGCGGCATAGCTGTCGAGGTGGCGGAGCTTGACCCTTAGTACCGCCGCCTGCAGCGTGTCAAGTCGGCTGTTGCAGCCCACCACATCGTGGCGGTACTTGACTTTTTGGCCGTGGTTGGCCATCATTTTGATGCGCTCAGCAAGGGCCGTGTCGCTGGTGAACACCGCGCCTCCGTCGCCCATGCAACCGAGGTTTTTGGACGGAAAAAAGCTCGTGCAGCCAATGGTTCCGAGGGTGCCGAGCGCGAGGCTGCGGCCGTCGCTGAAGGTGTAGCGGGCGCCGATGGCCTGGGCGGTGTCTTCGACCACGGGGATTCCGCGCTCAGCAGCGAGCGCGAGCAGCGATTCCATGTCGACGCCCTGGCCGTAGAGGTGCACGGGCACAATGGCCTTGGTTTGCGGCGTGATGGCGGCACGCACTTGGTCGAGGTTGAGCGCAAAGGTGTCGGCGTCGACGTCCACGAGGACCGGAGTAAGACCGAGCAATGCAATCACCTCAGCCGTAGCCACATAGGTAAACGTCGCCGTGATCACTTCGTCACCCGGCTGCAGGCCCAGGGCCATAAGCGCGATTTGAAGGGCGTCGGTTCCGTTGGCGCAGGGGATGGTGTGCACGCCCTCGCCGAGGTAGGCGCTGAGCTCTGTGGCAAAGGCGGCCACGTCGGGCCCCTGGATGTAGGCGGCCTCGTGGCTCGCGCGGAGCAGGGCTTGGTCGAGGTCGGATTGGATGCGCGCGTGCTGTCCGACGAGGTCAACCATCGGAATCGGCGGGTCAAACGGCAAGTGCTGGGCCATAAGGCGCAAAGGTAACCCATGCCGGGGGCGTGGCATAGGCCGGGCGGGTGCGCTACCTTCGCAGCATGCGCATTTTATCTGCACTTTGGGTCCTTGCCCTCGGAACCCTCGCCGGGTCGGCCCATGCTCAGGAAGTTCCGCGGTTCCGCATCCACGTAGCACCGGGCATTGAAGCCCCGTTGGGCGCGTGGCGCGCCGACTACGGAAACTCCGGAGTCGTTCGGGTTCTCGGCGACCTCAGCCTGACCCCACGCCAGTACGTCTGGGGTGACTATACTGCCCGATTCAGCGGCGGAGTCCGCAACACCGACCAAATTCTCGACTTTTTAGTCAACGAAGACGGCTACATCATGGGCAACGACGGTAGCCCTGCCCTCGTGCGCCTCGAGGGCCGCGGAGCCAACGCTGCCGTAGGCTACGGATACCGGGCGTGGATGAAGGGGCCAAGTTCCGCCGCCATTGAAGTAGGAGGCGTGCTCATGAGCCACAAAATCTGGTTCAACAACTCCGGAGGCGTGCCCATGCTCACCAAGCCCTACGTCTACGGCCTCGATCGACTTCGCCGCGGCCTCGGCCTTCAGGCCGCCCTGCGCTACAGCTACTTTGACCCCAACGGCGTCGTGAATTTCTCGCTGGCGCTTCGCGGCGGAACCGCACGCACCGACTACGTCCGAGGATACTACTACGGGTCCACCAACCAGCCCTTCCCCGAGGCTCAGTGGGACGGATTCCTCGGACTCGAATTCACCTGGTACCTTCCGCTTGCGGGCCGCGTCGGAACTCCAGACGGCAGCAAAGCCACCCCGAACCAACCCAAGGTCCGCTACTACCAGTGAGCCTCGCCGGAGTCGTTTTTGGCGCCGCCAGCCACGCCGCAGCCCTTTTCGGCCACCGCAAGGCCCGCGCCTGGTGGACCGGACGCCTCATCCCCGCTCCCGAGGGCCCATTCGACCTTTGGATCCACGGCGCCTCTTGGGGCGAATTCTGGATGCTCGAGCCGCTCGTCCGCACCTGGGCCGCATCAGGCCAACGCATCCTCATCACCTTCTTCTCTCCCAGCGGAATCCAAGGCTGGCACCGCTATTCCGCCCCCGACGGAGTGGTCGCAACGCTTGTTCCGCCCGACTTCAACCCTTATGTTCGGCGTTTTGTGGACCGCGCCCAGCCCAAGGCGCTGCTCGTGCTGCAAACCGACCTCTGGCCGACTTTGGTTCGCGAGTGCCTTCGGCGCGGAATCCCCTACGGACTTGCCTTTGCCCACGTCCCTCCTGGCCACCGTTGGTGGTCCGCTCTAGGTTTCGGCGACCGCCGCTTGCTGCGCCAGGCCGCCTTCGTCGGCCTTCAGCACCCCTCGGGCCTCCAGCCCGCCCTTCGGGCCGGCCTTCCGGCCCTCGTGCTCGGCGACGGGCGGTTTGATGCAGCCGCCGCGCGCATCGCGCGGGGTGAAGCCCCCCTGCCCTCTTGGGACGCCTTTCGCGACCACCGCCCCATCCTCATCCTTGGATCCACGTGGCCCGAGGACGAGGCCCTCTGGCTTCCCGTCCTGATGCGGCGCACCCACTGGAAGTTCGTCTTCGCCCCCCACGACCCCGCACGCGCCGCCGAACTCATCGGCCGCCTTCCGCAGCCCGCGCTGCGCAGCAGCGCGTGGCCATCCTACAGCCCCGACGAACTCGAAAACCACCGCGTCCTCGTTGTCGACCAAATCGGCGTCCTCTTTGGCCTCTACGGCGGCGCCCAAGCCGCCTTCGTCGGCGGCGCCTTCAAACAGGGCCTTCACAACATTCTCGAGCCCCTCTCTTGGGGCCTGCCCGTCGCATTTGGCCCAAACCTTGGCCGCCACTGGGAAGCCCAAGACGCCCTTCGCGACCACGTCGCCCAAAAAGTCACCAACCTCGACGAAGCCCTCGCATGGCTCGACACCATCGAACACCGCGCACCCAACCAAACTTGGGCCCAGTCCCAACAGGGCGCACTCAGCACGCTCGCGGAACTCGTCAGCCAAAAACTTGCAACTAGCAACTAGTCTATGGTTTCTAGTTTCTAGTCGCGCACTACAGGGGCTTCCCTTGCCAATCTTGCTAACCTCGCCAATCGGCTAACGAGCTAACCTCGCCAATCGGCTAACGAGCCAATCTTGCTAACCTCGCCAATCGGCTAACGAGCTAACGAGCTAACCTTGCCAATAGGCTAACGAGCCAACCTTGCTAACGAGCCAACCTTGCCAACCTCGCTAATCTAGCCAACCTCAGCCAAGCTGAGCAAAAACGCGTACTCCATCGCCGTTTCGCGGTAGGATTCGTAGCGCCCGCTGGCTCCGCCGTGCCCCGTATCCATGTTGCAGTACATGTAGAGGGGAGCTGAATTCGTGCGGCGTTCGCGCAGGCGCGCAACCCACTTGGCGGGCTCAAAGTACTGAACTTGGCTGTCGTGCAAGCCCGTAGTTACGAGCAAGGGCGGGTAATCCTGCGCCGTGACGTTGTCGTAGGGCGAGTAGGACTTCATTCGGTAGTAGGCCTCGGGCTCATTGGGGTTGCCCCACTCGTCGTACTCTCCGGTGGTGAGTGGAATACTGTCGTCAAGCATCGTGGTTACGACGTCCACGAAGGGAACCGCAGCAATCACACCCGACCAGAGATTCGGTCGCTGGTTGATCACGGCGCCCATGAGGAGTCCGCCGGCGCTTCCGCCCATGGCAAAAAGTTGCGAGGCGTAGCCGTCGCGGCGAAGCATCTCTCCGCAAGCAATGAAGTCGCTGAAGCTGTTTTGCTTGTGCTCCATTCTGCCCTGCTCGTACCAGGCTCGGCCGAGGTATTCGCCTCCGCGAACGTGGGCAATCGCGTAGGCCATTCCGCGCTCCAAAAGGCTAAGGCGTGCGATGCTGAACGCGGGGTCGACGGTAATGCCGTAGGCCCCGTATCCGTAAAGCAATGTGGGTACTGCGCCCTGACGGTCGGCAGGACCAACCCAGCTCATAGGCACCTGGGTTCCGTCCGGAGCCGTCGCCCAAAGCCGGCGCGTCACGTAGCGACTCGGATCGTAGCCTCCCACCACTTTTTGCACTTTTTTGACCACTTGTTCGCGAGTGACCATGTCAAAATCA
The DNA here is from genome assembly GCA_965657195.1 of uncultured Schleiferiaceae bacterium. Taxonomy (GTDB): domain Bacteria; phylum Bacteroidota; class Bacteroidia; order Flavobacteriales; family Schleiferiaceae; genus TMED14. Next base: position 14,396 of record CBFHNK010000025.1, on the reverse strand, counting down.
TAGGTCGTGGCCGGAGTCGTCAACGAGGTGTAGACGTAGCGCAGCGTGCGCGTCGCCGAAGACGGGTTCGAGGCTGTGTACAGCGTGTACGTCTCTTCGGGCATTGCAATGGCGTATTCCGGACCCATGGCCGAATCCCACGGTCGCACCACAATGCGCAGCAGTCCAAGCTCGCGCTCTTCGCGAACCATGAAGTCGTCAAACAAGTCGATGCCCTCAAGCAGTACGTCGTCCCGGTGCGGAATCACTTCCGACCACTCCCCCGGGATGCCTTCAGGTGCCTGAAAGAGCGCGAAATTAGTTCTGCCCCCGAGGTTGCTCCGAATCCACCAGCTCGAAGCATGGTGGCTCGCCGAATACTCCAAGCCCGGCGTGCGCGGCATGATGCACTGAAAATCCCCAAGCGGTTCTGCCGCCGACAGGAACCATACCTCATCCACATTCGTGGCCGAGGTCGAAATCATCAGGTACTTCTTGGTTTTACCGCGGTAGACCGTACAGCTAAACGCCTCGTCCTTCTCGTGAAAGACCAGCACGGGCTCACCTTTGGAGTCCAAGGAATGGCGCCAAATCTTGTCCACGCGCAGCGTCACGGGATCCTTTGTGGCGTAAAAAAACGTCCGTCCGTCGTCGGCCCATGCGAATGCGCCCGACGTGTCCGGGATTTCCATTCTGTGCTCTTCGCCGGTTGCGATTTCACGAAACCGCAACGTGTACTGCCGACGGCTCACAAAATCCACGGCGTAGGCCATGCGCTGGTGGTCGCGGGTCATTACCATCGAGGCAACCTGGCAGTAGGACTTGCCCTCAGCCAATGCATTGACGTCCAGCACGAGCTGCTCGGGCCCGTCTTCGGAACCCTGAAAGCGAACGTGAATGGGGTACTCTTTGCCCTCTTGGTAGCGGGACTGGTACCAGTAGCCGTCCATCTCCACCGGAAGCGATGCCTCGTTCGGATCCAAACGCCCCGTCATCTCCGCATAAAGCAGGTCGATCAAAGGCTTTGAAGCAGCCATCCCCTCCTGTCTAAAGGCGTTTTCGGCGTTCAGGTAGTCAATGACCTCGGGATTCTCTCGGTCGTTGAGCCAGTAGTACTCGTCAATGCGAACGTCTCCGTGCCGCTCCATGCGGTGCGGACGCTGCGCGGGGCGCGGTTGGTCCATAGTTACTTTTTAAAGCTTGCGATTCCGGCACGTACACGCCCAAGCCCCTCTTTCGATGGGGCATGCGACGGATTGTACTCAATCGCCTTCATGTAGTCCGCCTGTGCCGCGTTCAGGTCACCGACCTTTTCGTAGACATAGGCGCGAGCGTAGTGGGCTCGGTAGTTGACCGCACGGGCCTCAATACTTTGGGTGAAGTACTGACGGGCTTCTGTGTAGAGCTGCAACTCAAGGTGGATGTAGCCCAGATTGTATAAGCTCTCGGCATCCTTGGGATTGAGCTGGGTCGCTTGGGTAAACGCCTCAATGGCGGAATTCCAGTTCTTCACGCCCAAGTGAAACATGCCCACCTTGTAGTACACATTGAAATCGTCAGGGCGCAACGTCGCGAGGCGCTCAAAATAGCTCAGAGCCAACGGATTGCCCTTTGCAGAATGAAGCACGCCAGCCATATCAAGGGCCACCTCGTAGTTGGGATTCAAGTCGATGGCTTTTTGGATGTAGGCCAGTGCAACGTTCGTGTCACCCTTCTCGTCACGCACATTGATTCCTTTGATGTAGTACGCTGTCGGGTTGTTGGGATCAATCGCGAGGACTTCATCCACCACCTTTGAACTCTTTCCGTACTCCATCACCACTTGGTAGAGCTCAGCGAGCTTGAGGCGGCACTCCACATCCTCAGGAAAGAGTTCCGCACAGCGCTGCCACGCATCGCGAGAAATTCGCGTCTCGTTGCTCACATAGTGTGCGTCACCAAGTACCCTAAGGGCGTCGTGGTTTGCACTGTCCACCGTGAAGGCCGCCTGGGCGTCCATCTTGGCGTACGGAAAGTTCTTGACTTCTAGATAGTAGTCTGCACGTGCGACAAGGGCCGTCACGTTTTCAGGATCTTCCTTAAGGACAGCCGTGAGTGAATCCAGTAGGCGGTCTTCGCCGTTGACTTGGGATTCATTTTGGCCTTCAGGACTACCGCACGACGCGATGGCGAGGGCTAGAAAACTAAGCTTTAGGAAGCTTGGCAACAATTTGTGCTTCAATTTCGTCGCAGAGTTCGGGGTTGTCCTTCAAAATATTCTTCACACCGTCGCGGCCTTGGCCCAACTTGGTGTCTCCGTAGCTGAACCAGCTTCCGCTCTTTGAAATCACCTCGGTGGCAACACCCAAGTCGATGATTTCGCCCACCTTGCTGATGCCTTCTCCGTACAAAATATCGAATTCCGCTACTCGGAACGGTGGAGCCACCTTGTTCTTGACCACCTTTACTTTGACGCGGTTACCCACGGCAACATCGCCATCTTTAATTTGGGTAGAGCGGCGAATGTCAAGGCGAACCGAGGCATAAAACTTAAGCGCGTTTCCGCCTGTAGTCGTCTCAGGATTACCAAACATAACCCCAATCTTTTCGCGAAGTTGGTTGATGAACACGCACGTACAGTTGGTCTTTGAAATCGTACCGGTCAACTTGCGAAGTGCCTGCGACATCAAACGCGCATGCAGACCCACCTTGGAGTCACCCATTTCGCCTTCGATCTCGGCCTTGGGCGTCAGTGCGGCAACCGAGTCGACCACGATCAGGTCAATCGCCCCGGAGCGAATCAAGTTATCGGCAATCTCAAGCGCTTGCTCACCGTTGTCGGGTTGAGAAATAATGAGGTTCTCGGTATCTACACCCAGTTTTTCAGCATAAAATCGATCAAATGCGTGTTCGGCATCGATGAATGCGGCGATTCCGCCCTTGCGCTGCACCTCTGCGATAGCGTGAAGGGTGAGCGTGGTTTTACCCGATGATTCGGGTCCGTAGATCTCGATGACCCGACCACGCGGGTAGCCGCCGATTCCGAGGGCAATATCGAGGCCTAACGACCCCGAGGGAATGATTTCGACCTCTTCTACGGCGGAATCGCCCATGCGCATCACGGCCCCCTTGCCGTAGGTCTTATCTAGTTTCTCCATGGTGAGGCGGAGCGCCTTGAGTTTGGCTTCGCGATCTTGACTCATTGTATGTGATTGTTAATGGTTTGTGCCAAAAGTAGAGGGGGCCGAAGTCCGTAGTCGTCGGCTAAACGAAAGTACGCGCTTGCCACGGCTGCCGCAACCTTCGTTCATAACTCTCGAGGCAGAATTTACACCCCAGCGAGAATTTGCTTGGTCGCTTCTTTGGTGTCCACTTTAGTGATCACGCGCTCAATGCGACCAGCCTCGTCAATGACAAACGTCTCGCGGTGCACGCCGTCGTATTCGCGGCCCATAAACTTCTTCTTACCCCAGACCCCGTAGGCCTGGCAGATGGTCTTTTCGGTGTCGGCGAGTAGTGAAAAGTTCAGTGAAAACTTATCCGCAAACTTTCCGTGCGACTTGACGCTGTCGGGCGATACACCAAGTACCACGTAGCCTGCATCCTGGAGTTCTGATTGTCCGTCGCGAAAGGAGCAGGCCTCAGCCGTACAGCCCGGGGTGTCGTCCTTTGGGTAAAAGTAAAGCACCACCTTTTTGCCGGCGAATTGAGCAAGTGAAACAGTGGTTCCGTGCTGGTCTTGAGCTTCAAAGTTGGGGGCCTGGTCGCCTGGGTTGAGATGGGTCATCGGTTTACTTTTTTGTTCTGCTAAAGGTAACGCCGGGGTTTCGACCTTTGTTCCGTGACCAAGAAGCAAAAAGCCGCGTACATTATCGAGCACCTCGAGGACCTGTACCCCGAAGTTCCCATTCCGCTCGACCACTACAGCCCGTTCACCTTGCTGTGCGCGGTCGTCCTGTCCGCTCAGTGCACGGATGCCCGCGTCAACACGATTACACCTACCCTGTTTGCCAAGGCGGATACCCCTGAAGCCATGGCTGCCCTGAGCATTGAAGAGATTGCCGGGATCATTCGCCCGTGCGGACTGGTACCGATGAAGTCCAAGGGGCTCAAAGGGCTTTCTGAGATGATAGTGACGCTGCACGGAGGCCAGGTTCCGCAATCTTTTGAAGCGCTTGAAGCGATGCCCGGTGTCGGACACAAAACCGCGTCAGTAGTCATGAGCCAGGCATTTGGAGTCCCCGCGTTCCCCGTGGATACGCACATTCACCGCCTGATGACCCGCTGGGCGCTCACCTCAGGCAAAAGCGTGGAGCAAACTGAAAAGGACGCCAAAAAGCTCTTCCCCAAAGAGCTTTGGAACAAACTGCACCTGCAAATTATATTTTACGGGCGCGAGTACAGCCCCGCGCGCGGATGGTCCCTCGAAAAGGACTTCATCACGCGAACCGTCCTTGGAGGCCGGATGCCTAAAGTGTAGCCAAATAACTTAAAAACAAAACGGCCCGGGTTTCCCCGGGCCGTTCTCATTGAATGAAGTGGCTGCTTAGAGAAGCGACACTTTAAAGGTCTTCACGTCCGTACCCTTGGCTACGCGAACCACGTACATGCCGCGGTCAAGGTTTCCAACGAATACAGGAACGTTTGCTCCGGCGCGAACCAACTCGCTCTTCACCACCTTACCGGTGAGGTCAAGAACTTCGATTTGGTACTGACCAGTAAGCATACCGAACGATACATTCACGTAGTCGGTAGCTGGGTTCGGAGCCAAGGCAAGCTCAGCCATTGGATTCTCGTCCACGCTCAGCATACATGCAGCGGCAACCGAGGCAGGACAGTAGAGCGAACGAACCCACAGGTTGTTGAAGGCAAGAGAATTACTATAGCCCGAGTACCAACCTGCAGTTGGAGCATTTGGCAGGTAGAAGTAACCAGATCCGCCAAGCTTCGCAAACGTTTGGTCGTTGCGGATGGCGAGGTAGTTCGCACCCTGGTTGTCGTACTGAGTTACGTTGAAGAAGTATGCACCATCGTTTAGGTCAAGTTCTACACCGCGTCCCGTCGTTGCATCGGTAAAGTCGTAGCGCACGAACGTACGAGTCACATCGGCAGCGTCGATTACTTTCTGACCGTAGGCCACTATCTTATTGGGGTCAAATCCATTTGAAATAGAGAATGCGGAAGAATCATACACAGCTAACTCAAGGATACCACCTGGAACCGTGTTAGAGCTCAAGTATACCTTAGCACCGAAGAGCAGTTCGTCGTCGACCAAGTCAATGCGGTTCGCAGCCTGGAAGCCGTCACCGTGGAACGTTGAGGTAGTTGCCCCAATACTGTTGTCCCATGAACCGAAGTCCAATGACATTGTAGAGTCAGTCACCGCCAAGGCAAGCGTATCTGATACGACAACCGTTGAGTCAGACATAACATTGTATGTGAATCCGTACACACCCTCGGCGCTTGGGGTCCAAGCAGACGCGTAGGTATTCAGGTCTTGCCATGAAGCAGTGTCACCAGCAGCCAGTGCAGAGATTACTGGCGAGTTGATGGTTTGAACCACACCCGTGCTGTTGAAAATCTTCATTTGCAGCTTTACGTTGCTCTGTGACTGTGTGCCTGAATTGTACACGTTGGCGTCAAACGCAATCGGGCGAGCCTGCTTCAGCGTCTGATGACCTTGGCGTGCACCATCTTGACCTGCACCGAATACGATGTCCTGGGCAGGTGCACCATTGTTCGTGGTAAATGCCATACGGTGATTTGGCGTAGAAACGATTTGAATGTCGTCAATCTGCCAGAAGTAGTAGTCGCCATCAAAGCGGAAGCGAATCTTCGCGTTCGCCGCATTTCCAATGTACGAGCCTACGTTCACCACAACCACATCGTTGGCAGGAGTAGCACTGTTTACAGCAATACCTGCGTTCAGTGTCACGTTACCAAACCACGTCGCACCACCATCGGTAGAGAAGTCAAGGTAGGTAGCGGGAACCGACTGTACGCCACCTGGACCGGCAAAACGGCGGTAGTACTGTGTAAAGATGAGGTCAGCTGCAGAGTAACCGGTAAGGTTAATTACGGAAGTCTCGAGGTTCGCTACGTGCGGAGCACAAGCCAATACGGCGATACCTGAAGCTGCACAGAAGTTGCCTGCGGTACCAGCGTTGTCAAGGTAGTCCGAGTCAAAAACTACGAATCCGTTCGTCTTTGATGCCGAATTGATTGAGGTGTAGTTGGGGTTGGTCACCAAACCAGAGTAGGCACCACGTGAACCCACAGTAGTATTTGGAGTAGTGGTCGCACCGCGGTACTCCCAAATCGCGTCGGCATCAGCCACTGACTGTGCAGTACCGTAGTTCATCCAGGTAGCGGGGATTCCGTTGGCGAAGTCCTCAGACCATACGACAGTCTCTGTACCGTACTGGGCAGAGAGCTCGGCTGGAGTGATGTGGCGAACGGGGGCGTCGTCGACCATGCGCGGAAGCGGCACGGTACGCTCTGACACCTGTGCAAAAGCCGCTGTTGAAAGCGCTGCTGCAATAAGAGAAAGCGTAGTTTTTTTCATGTAATTGACGTGTTGGCGTTGAAGAATCTCAAACTTACGACAGAAATCGATTCAAAAATTAAGATTGGTAGGACTCAATGGGGGCACAGGTGCAAATAAGATTCCGGTCTCCGTAGGCGTCGTCGACGCGGCGAACGGCTGGCCACACCTTATTCTCAAGTGAATCCATCATAGGATAACCAGCCTGCTTGCGGCTGTAGGGCAACATCCACTCCTCAGCCACGAGCATGGCTTGGGTGTGGGGCGCGTTCTTGAGCGGATTGTTGTGGGCATCTGACGTACCGGCGGCAATCGCCATAGCTTCAGCATGAATGGCCAGCATCGCATCGCAGAAGCGGTCGAGCTCCACACGCGACTCGGACTCGGTAGGCTCGACCATCATGGTTCCGGCCACAGGGAACGAAACCGTAGGTGCGTGGTAGCCAAAGTCCATCAAGCGCTTCGCGATGTCGGTCACTTCGATTCCGGTGTCGCGCTTGAGCGGACGGCAGTCGAGAATCATTTCGTGCGCGGCGCGGCCATTTTCACCAGTGTACAAAATAGGGTATGCGGCTTCGAGGCGGAACTTCATGTAGTTCGCGTTCAAAATGGCCATCTTCGTGCTGTTGGTCAAGCCTTCGCCGCCGAGCATCTTGATGTATCCGTATGAAATGATGGCGACCAAAGCACTGCCAAAAGGCGCTGCAGAAACGGGGCCGATGGCCTGGGTTCCGCCGCAGGCAACCACGGGGTGGCCCATCAAGAACGGAGCGAGGTGGCTAGCCACACAGATCGGGCCTACGCCGGGACCGCCTCCGCCGTGCGGAATCGCAAACGTCTTGTGCAGGTTCAAGTGGCAGACGTCGGCACCAATCATTCCAGGCGAAGTCAGGCCAACCTGGGCGTTCATGTTGGCGCCGTCCATGTAGACTTGGCCTCCGAACTCGTGGATGATGGCGGTTGCCTCCTTAATTCCGGACTCAAACACTCCGTGGGTCGACGGGTAGGTAACCATCATTGCCGCGAGCGTGTCCTTGTGCTGCTCTGCTTTGGCGCGCAGGTCAGCGAGGTCGACGTTTCCGTGCTCGTCGCAGCCCACCACAACCACATCCATACCGGCCATTACGGCTGAGGCAGGGTTCGTTCCGTGGGCAGAGGACGGAATGAGGGCCGTCACGCGGTGGTGGTCGCCACGGCTGCGGTGGTAGGCGCGAATCACCAGTAGGCCGGCGTACTCGCCTTGGGCTCCGGAATTGGGTTGAAGCGACGTGGCGGCAAAGCCGGTAACCTCAGCCAAGTCGCGCTCAAGGCTGCGTAGCACCTCGTGGTAGCCCGCGGCCTGCTCAACCGGAACAAAGGGGTGCATGTTCGCAAACGCAGGCCAGCTCAGCGGAAGCATTTCGGCGGCCGCGTTGAGCTTCATCGTGCAGCTTCCGAGCGAAATCATGCTGTGGTTCAGCGAAATGTCGCGGCGCTCCAGCTTCTTGATGTAGCGCATCATTTCGGTTTCGCTGCGGTAGCTGTGAAAGACGGGGTGCGTCAAAATCGCGTCGGTGCGCAAGTGCTTCAAACGCTTGGCTCCATCTGCAAAGGTTAGGTTTTTTGCGCCCAATCCCTCTGCCAAAGCGGCCAAAAGGGTGTTGGCGTCGTCGCCGTTCATCACCTCATTCGTGCTGATTTGCACACACTTCTGAGTATACCCAAGGTTGATTCCGCGCGCCTCAGTCGCCTTCTTTAGGGCGGAACGCTGCGCGTCCGTAGCCTCAAACGACACGGTGTCAAAGAACTCGTCGTGCATCACCGTGACGCCCATGGCGGTGAGGGCGTCAGCGATTCCGCTCGCCTTGGCGTGGATGCGCTCGGCGATCGCTTTAAGGCCCTCGGGGCCGTGGTAGACCGCGTACATTCCGGCCATTACTGCCAACAAAACCTGTGCGGTACAAATGTTTGACGTCGCTTTGTCGCGCTTGATGTGCTGCTCGCGGGTCTGGAGTGCCATGCGAAGCGCGGGATTGCCATCCACGTCAATGGTTCGACCAATGATGCGTCCGGGCATAAAGCGCTTGTAGGCGTCCTTGCTTCCGAAGAATGCGGCGTGCGGACCGCCGTATCCCATCGGGATTCCGAGTCGTTGCGTCGAACCAAAGACGACGTCGGCACCCCAGCTTCCGGGAGACGGCAGCAGGGTCAGCGCCAAAATGTCGGCAGCTACAGCCAGGCGTACCTCGTGGCGGGCACAAGCAGCGCTGAATTCCACGTAGTCGCGCACGGATCCGCTGGCGGTCGGGTACTGCACAAGGGCTCCAAAAAACTCGTCGGTGGGCTCGAAGCTCATCGCATCGCCAAACACCAACTCTACGCCGATGGGCTCAGCGCGGGTCTGCAGCAGGGCCTTGGTCTGGGCGTAGACGTCGTGGTCGACAAAAAACTTTAGGGTGTCGCGCTTTTGCTGCTCGCGGCTGCGGGCGGCAAGCAGGAGGGTCATGGCCTCGGCAGCAGCGGTCGACTCGTCAAGCAGTGAAGCGTTGGCAATCTCCATACCCGTCAGGTCAATCACCATCGTTTGGTAGTTGAGCAGGGCCTCGAGGCGACCTTGGGCGATTTCGGCTTGGTAGGGCGTGTAGGCCGTGTACCATCCTGGGTTTTCGAGAATGTTGCGCTGAATCACGGCAGGCAGCGCGGCGGGGTGGTATCCCTGGCCGATGTAGCTGGCAAACACTTGGTTCTTTTGCGAAATTCCGTAAATGTGGCGCAGGTACTCCTGCTCGCTGATGGCCGGCGCGATGTCGAGCGGACGCGGACTGCGGATGCCCGCAGGAACCGTTTCGTCGATCAACTGATCGAGGCTGTTCGCCCCAATCGCTTGAAGCATTTGCTGTTGTTCTTCAGACTGTGGACCGATGTGTCGGCCTTCGAAACTTCCCTGCATGGCGGGCGGAATTTGGGGTTTGAGCGAGCAAAATTACTTACGCTATAACCTACCTTGCGCATGCTTGTTCAGCCCTTATGAACCGTTTTATCAGCACTTCCGACGCGGCACGTCTCGATGCCGCCGATTCCCTTGCTTCACTGCGGGCGGAATTCCACCTCCCTACGCTTGACGGCGAAGAGGTTATCTACTTAACCGGCAACTCGTTAGGCCTTCAACCGCGCGGTGTCGAATCGGCCCTCAAAACCGAACTTGAGAGCTGGCGTACCTACGGCGTCGAAGCCCATTTTCACGGCCCGAATCCGTGGATGCCCTACCACGAGCGACTGACCGATTCGCTGGCCCGTTTGGCCGGCGCATGGCCGTCTGAGGTCGTCGCCATGGGCTCACTCACCGGCAACCTCCACACCCTACTCGCTTCGTTTTACCGCCCCACGGCCGAGCGTCCGCTTCTGATGTGCGAGGCGAAGGCATTCCCTTCGGACCAGTACGCCCTCGCCAGCCAGGCTCAGTGGCACGCGCACGGCGAGCTTTTTGAAGTACGCGGAACCGATCCCGAAGGCGCCCCCACCCCCGACGAGGTCATCAAGGCCATCGCCGAGCACGGACGCCGCGGAGCAACTCTGTTACTGGGCGGAGTCCACTATTTCACCGGCCGCGCCTACCCCATCGCCGAAATCACGGCGGCCGCCCAGGCCCAGGGAATGCTCGTCGGCTGGGACTTAGCCCACGCCATGGGCAACATTCCACTCAAACTGCACGACTGGGGCGTCGACTTTGCCGCATGGTGCTCGTACAAGTACCTAAATTCAAGCCCCGGTGGGGTCGCTGGGCTGTACGTCCACGAACGCCACCACGGCCCAGAGACCTTTCGCCTCGCGGGATGGTGGGGGCACGATAAGGCCAGCCGGTTTAAAATGCCGCCCGAATTTGTGCCCGAGCGAAGCGCCGAATCCTGGCAGTGGTCGAATGCCCCCGTACTCGGAATGGCCGCTCAGCGGGCCGCCCTCGACGTATTTGACCGGGCCGACCTCGACGCCTACCGCGCCAAGTCTTTGGCCATGACCGACGTGCTCCTCGGGCTTCTCGACCACGTCGCCGCCCAGACTGGCCAAGAAATCAAAGTCCTCACCCCCCGCGAACCCGAACACCGCGGCTCGCAAGTGTCGGTGCAGTTTGTGGGTCGCGACCGAAGCTTCTTCGACTACCTCGTATCCCGCGGAGTCTACGCCGACTGGCGCGAGCCGGGCACCGTACGCATGGCGGTGGCTCCGCTTTACTCATCATACCGCGACCTGGCCCGACTTGAGGCCCTGCTCGCTGAATCGTTAACGCAGTAACTATGGCAAAGCACGCCGCAGTAGTTGGTTCCGGACTTGTCGGAAGCCTCTGGTCCACCTTTCTCGCCCAGCGCGGGTACCACGTCGATGTGTTTGAACGCCGCTCTGACTCACGCTTGGCGGGATACAAAGGCGGACGCTCCATCAACCTCGCCCTCAGCGACCGGGGCTGGCGCGCCCTTGAAGCGGTGGGTGTGGCTGAGGCCGTGCGCCGCGAGGCGATTCCGATGTACCGCCGCGTGATGCACGCCATCGACGGCACAATCACGACCCAGCCCTACGGCGAGAACGGTCAAGCCATTTGGTCGGTTTCGCGGGGCGGAATCAACATGGCCCTCATGACCGAGGCCGAGAAGCACGCCAACGTGCGCCTGCACTTTGAGCACGACACTGACCTCGACGACGCCACCGAAGGCCGCATTAAATGGACCACGCCTGAAGGCAAAGATTCGGGGTGCTTTGACGCGGTGTTTTCAACCGACGGAGCCAATTCCGGGATCCGCAAAGCCCTGCAAGCCGAGGGCGCCATGGAATGGACGGAGCAGGTCATCGACCACGGGTACAAGGAGCTGCTGATTCCAGCCGGCCCCAACGGCACGTCGCTCATCGAACGCGAAGCCCTACACATCTGGCCGCGCGCCAGCTACATGCTGATCGGCTTACCCAACCCCGACGGAAGCTTCACGATGACCCTCTTCTTCCCGAACGAGGGCCCCGTTAGCTTCGCAGCACTCGACACTCCTGAGGCTGCCGAGGTATTTTTTGCGGATTTTTTTGCCGACGCCCTCGCCCTGATGCCCGACTTCAAAGAGCAGTGGGCGCAAAACCCCGTGAGCAAGCTCAGCATCGTGCGCAGCTGGCCCTGGTCCAAAGGCAAGGTGGTCCTTTTTGGTGATGCGACGCACGCCATCGTTCCGTTTTACGGCCAAGGAATGAATTCCGGATTCGAAGACTGCTTCGAGCTGAACCGCATGATGGACGCCCTGGGCGAGGACCCCGCAACCCTCTTCCCCGCCTTTGAGGCGGAGCGCAAGCCGAACGCCGACGCCATCGCCGAGCTGGCCCTGCTGAACTTCATCGAAATGCGCGACCTGACCGGCCAGCCCGAGTTTTTGCTCCGCAAAAAGATTGAGTCCAAGCTGCACGCCCAGCGGCCCGACCAATGGATTCCGCTCTACACGCAGGTGACCTTCAGCCACATTCCCTACTCGGTAGCCCTCGAGCGCGGACGCCAAATGGACCGAGTGTTTGCCGAGGTGATGCAGTGGCCCGGAATCGCCGAAAACTGGGACCAGCCTGAGACTTTGGCGAAGATTTGGGAAGTCGCCGACAGGCATCTAGAAACTAGTAACTAGTAACTGGTCACTAGCTACTTAAGCGCCGACCGCACCTTTTTGAATAGGGCGCTGCGAAACACGTAGTCAACGACTTCTTGGTCGGTTGACTGAAGGATGTCGGGGCCCGCGCCTTCCCAAACCTTGTAGCCGTGGCGCATGAGCACCACGTGGTCGCCGATTTCGAGCACGGAATTCATGTCGTGGGTGTTCACCACCGTGGTCATGCCGAATTCGCGGGTGATTTCTTGAATCAGCTGGTCGATGACAATCGACGTTTCAGGATCGAGGCCTGAATTGGGTTCGTCGCAAAACAAGTACTTGGGGTTGAGGACGATGGCGCGGGCAATGGCTACGCGCTTTTGCATTCCGCCTGAGAGTTCCGCGGGGTTTTTGGCGAGGGCCGACTGCGGAATCCGCACGCGATCCAGGCAAAACGCCACCCGCTGGTCTTTTTCAGCCGCCGACATCGTCGAAAAGAAGTCGAGCGGAAAACGCACGTTATCCTCCACACTCAAGCTGGTGAACAGGGCGGATGCCTGAAACACCATGCCCATCTCTTGGCGCAAGACTTTGCGGTCGCGCTCTTTCATCGCGGTCCAGTCGCGCCCGTCGAGCAGGACTTGGCCGGCGTCGGGCTGAATGAGGCCCACGATGGACTTGAGCATCACCGTTTTACCAGAACCACTTGAACCAATAATAAGGTTGCACTGGCCCGGCTGAAGGACCATGTCGATGCCCTTGAGGACCTCTTGGTCGCCAAAGGCTTTTTTGATTCCGCGCACCTCGATCACCGCTTACTGGAGCATGACATCCGTGAGGATGTAGTTGAACAAAATGATGCTGAACGACATGGCGACCACCGCCTTGGTGCTGGCTTTGCCGACCTCGACGGCTCCGCCTTTGACGTGGTAGCCGTACCAGGCCGATACCGAGCTGATGATGAACGCGAACACCACCGTCTTGGTCAGCGAATACACCACGTAGTAGGGCTGAAATTCGTCAAAGTACCCCATCAAGAAGTTGTCGGGATTGACCAAGTGCAGCCAGTCGCCCGCGAGGTAGCCGCCCAGTAGCCCCATAAAAATGCTGAAGATGACCAGAATCGGAAAAAACAGCAAGCTCGCGCCAATCTTAGGTAAAACCAGGTAGCTGGCGGGGTTGATGCCCATTACCTGCAGGGCATCCATTTGTTCGGTGACCCGCATGGTTCCGAGCGAAGAAGAGATGTTCGAACCCACCTTGCCCGCGAGGATGAGCGACACGATAGTCGGGGCAAATTCGAGCAAGATGCCTTCGCGCACGGCGATTCCGATGTACATGTCGGGAATGAACGGATCGTCGAGGTTGATCGCAGTTTGGATGGTGAGGACCGCTCCCATGAAGAGCGAAATGAACACCACCAGCGGAATGCTGCTCATGCCGAGCAGTTCGGTTTCGCGTACAAACGATTTGAAGTACTCGCGCCACGATTCGGGACGGCGAAACACCGCTCCGAGAAAGAGAAAGTAGGATCCAAGTCCGCGCAAAAATCCGCTGAGCATCGTGTTCAAAGGTACGCTACCTTAGGGGCATGAAGCGACGTTTTTGGATCTTGATGCTTGCCCTTGCCAGTGCAGGGGCCGTGACCTCATGCGGCTCAAGCCGCGGATGCGACTGCCCCAACTTTCGCAACTAATCCTGGGCAACCTCATGGATGCCCATGACCGAAACTGGCGGCGCCTTGCGGGGCGGATTCCGGCTGCTGCCGAGGCTGACGCCGCACGCATCATTCGGGCGTTTCGCGGCGACATTGTACTGACGCCTCCCCGGGCCAGCAAGTGGGGTTCGTACCGCTGGCGGTCTGACCTCGGAGCCAAAATTTTTCTGAACCGCGACCTTCAGCCCGAGGCGATGCTCATTACCCTGCTGCACGAGCTGGCGCACGCCCAAGTGCGGGCATGGGACGGTTTGGGTTGCGCGCCCCACGGGGCGGAATGGCAGAAGCGCTACCGCGAACTTCTCGCGCCGTTCATCGGATTGCCCACGGTGTTCAGTCCGGCGGTCGCACGGGCCCTACAGCGCCAGCTCCACAAGCCCAAAGCTTCGTGCGGAGCCGCGCCGGACCTGCTCCGCGCCCTCAGGGCGGACTCAGATCAACTTCGCGTGGAACAGCTGCCTGAAGGGGCCTGGTTTCGCCTGGCCAACGGAATGGAATTTTGCAAAGGACCTAAGCGCCGCACGCGCTTTGCCTGCACCGAGAAAAAAACCGGCCGTACCTTTGCCGTGCACCCGCTAGCCGAAGCGGTGCG
>CBFHNK010000024.1:0-22134 GCA_965657195.1 uncultured Schleiferiaceae bacterium | reverse complement strand
ACCGTTCGACTACCGAATTGTGCGTGAGGAATTTGCCCGCCTTGGATACGACTACCAGCGGGTGGTGCTGGACACGATTCCGCTCGCCGAAAAGTTTTTGCCGGGAATGCCCGCTTACGGACTGAGCACGTTGTGTACGGAACTGAATATTCCGCACACCCGCAAGCACCGCGCCGACGGCGACGCCCGTGCCACCGTGCAGCTGCTGCAAATTTTGCTCGAGAAAGACCGCGAGAAGTACATCGAGGGCGTCTACCTCAAGCAGCCCTCGGCGACGGGAAAGCACAAGTTCAGCGAGCAGCTCGAGCGCTACGTCAAAACGACGGGGCTCTACTACCTATTTAACGCCGACGGACGCGTGCTGTACGTGGGCAAGTCCGACCAGCTGCGCGTACGTATTGACCGCCACTTCTTGTCGACCAGCGAAAAGGCGCTGGCCCTTCAGGCCGAAGTCGCCAACATTCGCGTCGAAGAGACCGGAAGCCTACTGCTCGCCGACATTCTTGAGCACGTGGAGCTCAAAAAACTCAAGCCTCCATACAACCAGGCCAAGGACAAGTACCACCTGAGCTTTGGCTTGTTCCCGATCGAGACCGACGAGGGGGTTTTGTGGGACGTTCGCGGAATCCGGCGCGAGCCACCCGCTCTGCAGGTGGATTCGGTGGCCGACGGAGTTGCGCTACTCGGCGGAATGGCCGAGGCCCGCGGCTGGGCGCTGAGCGATGTGATGCTTCCGAGGTTGGTGCCCAATGTAGAGCCGGAGCAATCCAACCGCGACGGACTACCATACACGACGGATGAAGCGCTTGAAGCGCTTAACCGTTTTCTATGGCCTGAGGGCAGTGTGGTCTACCTCGACAAGGGCCGAGGCCCGGGTGAGAAGACCGCCTTTGTGGTCGAAGACGGGCGCTTTTTGGGCTACGCCTTCGTGCGCCTTGAGCAGGAGGTCTACGACCTGCCTACCCTCAAAAACCGCCTTACTTTGCTCAGCCAGCAGCCCTATTTGCGCAGTTTGCTGGCCGAATACGTGCATACGGGCCGCTTGAGCGAAGTCCGCCCCGGAATTTTTCCTACCTTGGATGAAGATTTAACTGAAACTGCACTATGAAAAAGATTGCTGCCCTCGCCCTCGCGGCGCTGTTCACTGTCGGAATCGCTGTGAACGCCCAGGCTGACACCGACCCCAAAAAGCCCGTTGCTACCGCAACGTCGGCCAAGAAAAAGAAAAACAACGGCAAAGAAGCCGCTTCGTGCGAGCCTGCTGGCGCCGCCAAAAGCTGCCACGGCGAAGCTGCTCCCGCAGCGAAGGCACAAGGCTGTGCTTCTGCCCCGGCGGGCGGTTCGTGCTGCGCAAAGCCTGCAGCTCCTGCCACAGGAAGCGGCAAGTAGTTCCGCCTTCAAAACAAAGAAAGCCGGCCCCGCAAAGGGCCGGCTTTTTTATGCGGTGTCGGTCGCGCCTAAAGCTTCAGCGCAGCCGACGCGATGAACTGGTTGATTCGGTTGTCGGTTTCGAAGTCGATTCCGCCGACAGTAAGCGTTTGACCGAAGGTCGAAAGCGAACCTTCGTAGCGGGCACTCACCTGAAATCCGCCCAGCTTAAGGCCTACGCCAACTTGACCTCCCCAGCTTCCTTTACCGGGATCGGTGAGGTTCAGCCCACCTGTTTCGGCCAATGCCAGCGAATACACCGGAGCCACAAAGCCAAACAAAGGGCCGAGCTTCACGCCCACCTCGACGGGAACATCCAAGCGAAGCAAGGACCAATCGAGGACTTCAGGGGTAAAGGTCCCGTCTTCGATGATGAACTGCTGGTTGAGGCCCGTGAGCCAAACTTGAGGCTGCACGTAGACCAGACCTGCGGATGCCCTGTAGAATCCACCGGCATGATAGCCAGCTCGACCGGTGGCCACTGGAGTAAACGTGGGATCAATCAACGGATTGAACGAGACGCGCACGTCCGCGAGGTGGTAACCCGCCGTCACGCCGCGTGTGAGTTGTGCTTGGGCGCCAAGGGCGAGCAGCCCAAGGACCATAGCTAAAAAATGTCGCTTCATACAGGATTAGCCGCCAAAAAGCGTTCCACGTTGGCGTGAATGCGCGCTTCGGGGTCTCCGTCGGGTGCCGATTCAAACGTTTTACCCGTGACCAACTCGTAGAGCTGGATGTAGCGCTTCGACACGTCGGCCGCCCATTCATCCGTGAGTTCAGGGATCACCTGACCATCCTTGCCCTGAAATCCGTTGGCGATCAAGAACTGGCGCACAAACTCTTTGGAGAGTTGCACCTGAGGCTCGCCAGCCGCTTGGCGGGCTTCGTAGCCGTCGGCGATAAAGTAGCGCGACGAGTCGGGCGTGTGGATTTCGTCGATCAGCACGATGCGGCCGTCGGGCAGAATTCCGAATTCGTACTTGGTGTCAACCAAGATGAGGCCGCGCTCGCGGGCCATTTGCTGGCCGCGGGCAAACAACGCACGGGTGTAGGATTCGAGCTGAATGTAGTGGGCTTCGCTGACGATTCCGCGCGCCAAAATCTCTTCGCGGCTGATGTCTTCGTCGTGGGTGCCAATAGCCTCTTTGGTGGTGGGGGTGATGATGGGCTCGGGGAGCGCATCCGACTCGCGAAGACCTTCGGCAAGCGCAACGCCGCAGAGGGTGCGTCCGCCCGCGGCATAGGTGCGCCAGGCGTGGCCGCTCAAGTAGCCGCGAATGACCATCTCAACTTTAAACGGTTCCGCGGTATGGCCTACGCTCACCACCGGGTCGGGGCTCGCCACGCGCCAATTCGGAACCAAATCCGCCGTCGACTCAAGAAAATGCGCCGCCATTTGGTTCAAAACCTGACCCTTGTGCGGAATTCCTTTGGGGAGCACCACGTCAAAGGCAGATATTCTATCCGAAGCCACCATCACCATGCGGCCACCCTGAAGGCGGTACACGTCGCGCACTTTGCCGTGGTAGACGGACTCTTGGCCGGTAAAATGGAATTCGGAATGGGTCAGCGCCATGATTTAGGATTTAGGTAGTTGGTTGTCAGCTTCACGGGCGGTACGGGCCGCCATAGATTTTTGGCCCTCGGCGTCGTAGGCCGCGATGATTTTGCGCACCAGCGGGTGGCGCACCACGTCGCGTCCGTCGAGCTCGATGTGGCCGATTCCCTTCATTCCGCTGAGCAGGCGAAGGGCATGGGGAAGGCCTGATCCGGCACGCGGCGGAAGGTCGGTCTGCGACGGGTCACCGGTCACAATGAACTTGGATGACGGGCCCATGCGCGTCAGGAACATCTTCATTTGGGACACGGTCGTGTTTTGGGCTTCGTCCAAAATGACAAAGGCGCGGTCGAGGGTGCGGCCCCGCATGAAGGCTAGGGGTGCGATCTCGATGGTTCCGTTTTCGAGAAACTGCACGAGGCGCTCGGCCGGAATCATATCGCGCAGCGCATCGTACAGCGGCTGCATGTAGGGGTCGAGCTTTTCTTTCATGTCGCCCGGCAAAAATCCGAGGGACTCGCCCGCTTCCACGGCGGGGCGCGTCAGGACCAGCCGGCGAACTTCTTTGTTTTTGAGCGCCCGCACCGCCAAGGCCACGGCGGTGTAGGTCTTGCCGGTTCCGGCGGGGCCGAGGGCAAAGGTGAGGTCGTTGGTTCCGACGGCATTGACCATGCGCTGCTGGTTGGCCGTGCGCGCCTTGATGACGTGGCCGTTGACCCCGTGAACGATGACCTCGTCGCCTTCGCTCAAGCTCTTGAGGATCGAAGGGCTGTCGTCGAGCACGATGCGCTCCAACTGGTCCGAAGTCAGCACGTTAAACTTGCGAATGTGACGCAAAATAAGGTCAAGTTTCTCCTCAAACATGGCAACGTCCTCGGGCGATCCGGTGAACTTGATTACTTCGCCGCGCGCGACAATTTTGAGCTTAGGAACGTAGGATTCCAGCTGCCGAATCAGGGAATTGTGCTCCCCGTACAGAACTCGGGGGTCGACGTCTTCGAGGTGGACGATGCGCTCCATTACATTTACAGCTTCAAAGGTACACCTGTGGCCGTCATCACCCTCACCACCGACTACGGATGGCGCGATCCCGATTCTGCGGGTCTGCGCGGCCGAGTCTATGCAGAAATGCTTCGGACCGGAACCGTGGCTCCCGTCGTGGACCTGACCCACAGCATTCCCTCGCGCAACCTCAACGAGGCGGCCTACATTCTGCGCGGAGCCTACGGCGACTTCCCCACCGGAAGCGTGCACATCGTGCTCGTGGACAGCATCAATTGGCCACAAACCCCCTTGATCGCGTGCAGCATTGACGGACATCACTTTTTGGGGCTTGACAATGGACTGCTTGCGATGCTCCGGCCCGACGTGCAGCCGAGCAGCCGGGTGCAGCTCGACCTCAAAAACCGCCTGGACTGCAGTACCCCCGAAGCGCTGCTCGCCGCTGCCGCCGCACACCTTTTAGACGGAGGAAGCCCCAGCCTCCTCGGTCCCGCGCGCAGCGAGTGGGTCGAGCGAAGCGTCCTCAAGCCCGAAGTTCGAAGCCCCCAAGCGGCCCTCGTGCACATTCAGTACGTCGACCACTACGGCCAGCTCGTGACCGACGCCGACCAGGCTTGGCTGCAGCGCTGGCACATGGGTCAGTCGTTTGAAACGAATGTCCGCGGCCAACGCGTCCGGCAGTGGTGGGGTGAATCGGGGCTTCCGTCGGGCAGCCTCTACTTTCGGTACAACCGGCACCAGCTACTCGAAATCGGAATGGTCGACGGCGGAAGCGATTCCGTGAACCAAGCCGCCCGCCTGCTCGGGATGAAGCCTGGCGATGCCCTTGAACTCAAACTGCGGTGAACCCAAGCTTGACCCGAATCGTCCACCTCAGCATCGCGCCCGAACACCGCGAAGCGTTTGAAGCCTATGTCGCCCAAAAAATCAAGGTGGTTGCCAACCAACCTGGGTGCCTCAGCGCAACGTGGCTCCGCGCCCACGACGGAACCTACTTCACCTACAGCCAATGGCGTGGCGAAGAGTTTCTCGAAGACTACCGCCGTTCCGCCACTTTTGCCGAAATTTGGCCCACGTTAAAGGCTTGGTTCGACGCTCCCGCGCGCGCTTGGTCCTGCGACACCCTGACGCCATCCCCATGCTAAGCTTAGCCCGCCGCGAATTCGCTTCCTTTTTTCAGTCCTCTACGGGCGTACTCGTGTTAAGCGTGTACCTCGGATTGAACGCCGTCTTTTTGTGGCTTATGCCCGGCAGCTTTCATCTGCTTGACAGCGGATACGCCCAACTCGACGGGCTGTTTATGCTGTCGCCGTGGGTATTCTTGTTTTTGGTCCCAGCCCTTGCCATGCGCATGCTGGCCGAGGAACGCCGCGCGGGCACGCTCGATTGGCTTCGCGCCAAGCCGCTAACCACCTGGCACATCGTCACGGGCAAATGGCTCGCGGGCATGGCCCTTCTCGGCCTAGCCCTCTTGCCCACCCTGCTGTACGCCGCCTCGCTGTGGGTCCTTGGCAACCCCGTGGGCAACCTCGACTTGGGCAGCACCGCCGGATCCTACCTCGGTCTCTTCATCTTGGGCGGTTCCTACCTCGCGATTTCGCTGCTCTTCAGCGCCAGCACCGACAACTCCATCGTGGCTTTTGTCGGCGGAGCCGGCGGCAGCCTCGCCATGTACGCTGGGTTTGATGCGTTTGTGGACCTGCCGAGCATCGCCAACCGCGGCCTCTACCTGCTGCAGTGGGGCATCAGCGAACACTACACGTCCATGAGCCGTGGGGTCATTGACGCCAACGACATCTTGTACTTTGCCGGCCTTACGGTGGCCTTTTTGGGCGGAGCACGCCTGATGCTCGAGCCCACCAAAAACCTTCGCACCGCGCTTCCGATTCTGATTGCGGTCGGAACCTTGGCCCTTTCAACCCTTCGTCCCGCCTTCGTCCGCCTGGACCTTACCGCAGACCAGCGCTTTAGCCTCAGCGACGCGACCGAATCCCTCATCGACCAGGTTGAGGAACCCATGCTGGTGACGATTTACCTCGAGGGGGACTTCCCTGCGGGATTCCAACGTCTTCAGTCCGAAACGCTTCGCTTGCTCGACGAATTCCGCGCCCGCAACCGCAACATTCGCTACGAGCTCATCAATCCGTCCGAAAATCCGGATCCGCAGGTGCGCCGCGACACCTACACCCAGCTTCAAAACCTGGGCCTCGGCGCCATTCAGCTCGAAGTTCAAGAGTCCGACGGAGTTAAAACCCAGCAAGTTTTTCCAGGCGCCGTAGTGAACTACAGCGAGCGCCAGTGGCCTGTTTCACTGCTACTTGAGCAGTTCGCACAGGCTCCGGACGCCCAAATCAACGCCAGCGTCCAAAATCTGGAGTACGCCCTGGCGTCCGCCTTGCGCGGCCTGCTGCAAACCGAACGCAAGCGGGTGGCCATCCTCGACGGACACAGCGAGCTCGAGGCCGTGCAAACCGCGGCGCTTGAACTCAGCCTGCGCAAGAGCTACGACGTCTTTCGATTCAACCTGCGCGAATTTCCCGTGGACAGCACCACCGGCGAGCCCTCGCTGAGCATGCAGGTTCGGCGCCTCAACAGTTTTGACGGAATCGTTATGGCCAAGCCGCGCGACGCCTTCAACGACCTCGACCGCTGGTTGCTCGACCAGTACCTCATGAACAACGGGCGCGCGCTCTGGATGATCGAGGCCGTGCACGCCGAAATGGACTCACTGAGCTATGCGCCCGAGTTCCTGGCCTACCCCACCCTCGACTTCATCGGATTGGACGGCATGCTGTTCACCTACGGGGCTCGCGTGAACACCACCCTTGCCGCCGACCTCGTGTGTGCGGGCATTAACGACCAGCGGTCGGTGCGGCCGTGGGTGTACTTCCCCTTGATGCTTCCGCAGTCCGAGCACCCCATCGTCAAAAACTTGAACGCGGTGCGCTACGAACTCGGAACCACCGTAGACACCATCCGTGTCCCCGGGGTGCGCAAGACCATCCTGCTGCAGACGTCGCCTTACGCACGCCGCCGCCCGGCTCCGACCCAAGTCAGCTTGGCCGAACTCTACAATGAGCCCGTGCGCGCCCTCTACAGCGAGGGCCCGCTGGCCACGGCGGTGCTGCTCGAGGGCGAGCTTCCGTCGTACTTCGCCAACCGCATGGTGCCCAAAACAGAGCTCCCTGCCCCGCCCGCCAAAGCCACCGACGCCAAACTCCTCATCGTGGGCGACGGAGACCTCGCCAAAAACCAGCGCAACATCGTGCGCAGCGACATTCCGCGCGGAGCCCCCCTCCCGCTGGGCTATGACCAGTTTACGGGCCAGCAGTTCGGCAACTCTGACTTCGTACTCAATGCCATGGACTACCTGCTCGAGGGCAGCGGCCTGATTTCGGTGCGCGGACGCGACGTCAGCCTGCGCCTTCTCGACCGTCCCAAAGTCGACGCCCAGTCGGTATTCTACCAAGCGCTTAACTCGGTTGCTCCGATCGCCTTGGTCCTTCTGCTCCATACCCTGTACCGCGTCGTACGCCGCCGTCGCTACGGACAATCCCAACCCAATGCCTAAGTCTAAATCCTTTCGCCTGCGCGGAACCCTAATCGTACTCGCCGTGGCCACCGCCGGGGTGATCTTTCTCATCGTTCGCGAAAACCGGAGCCACGACGACCTCAGCCCTGAAGCCTACGACTTTGCGATCGATGATACCGCGTCCATTGACCGCATCGTACTGTGGAACCGCAGTCCCGACACCGCCGTCCTCACCCGCGAAGCCGGTGTTTGGCTGATCAACGGAACCTCGCCAGCCCGCCCCGACGCGATTGAGGTCCTGCTCGAAACGCTCTACCGCGTTCGCTTGCGCGGATTTGCTCCCGATGCCGCCACGACCAATATCCTGTCGTCGATGGCAACCTACGGGGTGCACGTGGATGTGTTTGCCGGTGATCAAACGCTTAAATCGTTTACAGTCGGAACCGAAACACCCGACATGCTCGGCACCTACTTCCTTCGCGATGGATTCGGACGTCCCGTGGCCGTGCACATCCCCGGATTTAATGGCTACTTGAGCAGCCGATTCTTTTTGCGCGAAGACCTTTGGCGCCATCGGGTGCTGTGGCCCAACCAAGAGCCCGTGTCTGCGGTATCCATTTCGTACATGGATTCCGCGAAGGCCAACATAGAACTTATCAACAAGGACGGGAGTTGGTCGCTTTCTGGGCAACCCGCTGACGGCATGAAGGTCCAGGCCCTTTTGAAAGCTATTGCGAGCAGCCAGTACGAGGGCGTCATCATCCCGACTGACGGAGCCTACGCGAGGCAAGACAGCCTGAAAGCCTTGCCCCCACGGGTTCGAGTCGAAGTTCGGCGCACCGACGGAAGCGTGAATTCCATGCTGCTGTACCACATTCCAGGCGACCCCGAGGCGATTACGGACGACGGCCTACCCCAAACGTTTGACCCCAACCGTTTTTATGCGTTTTTGGACGACGGCCGAATGGTGCTTGTACAGCGCTTTGGTCTTCAACACCTGTTGAAAAGTTCTCGCGGATTGCGTTCGTAGAGGTAATTACTTTGCAGCATGAAGTTCATCGTTTCCAGCGGACAGCTACTCCGCGCGCTACAGACCGTTTCGGGTGTCATTCAATCCAACCACACCCTGCCGATTCTCGACCATTTTTTGGTCGTACTCGAACCCAATAAGCTCACCATAACCGCGTCTGACCTCGAGACGACGATGACGACTACGTTGGACGTGGCTTCCGAGAGTTCCGCCACCGCGGCCATCCCGGCGCGGATGCTGCTCGACACCGTCAAGAGCTTCCCTGAGCAGCCGCTCACGTTCACCTTCAACCCCAGCGCACACAGCCTTGAGGTGAGCAGCGACTTCGGTAAGTACGCCATTTCGTACGTCGATGCGGCCGAGTACCCAAAGGCTCCCGACGTCGATGCCACGGTGACCGTTGAATTGCCTGCGCACGTACTCGGAACCGCCATTGCCAAGACCCTTTTTGCCGCCGGCAACGACGACCTTCGCCCTGTAATGAGTGGAGTGTTTTTTCAGCTCACCCCCGAAAGCCTCACGTTTGTAGCCACCGATGCCCACAAGCTCGTGCGCTACCGCCGCAGCGACTTTGCCGCACCACAAACGGCTGAGTTCATCATGCCCAAAAAGCCGCTGAACCTTTTGAAAGCCACGCTGGGCAGCAACGACGACCTCGTCGAGATTCGCTACACCGAGCAGAATGCCCAGTTCACCTACGACGGCGTCACCCTGATTTGCCGCCTCATCGACGGCAAGTACCCCAACTTCGAGGGAGTGATTCCAAAGAACAATCCCAACCGCATGACGGTCGACCGCGGAGCGTTCACCGGAAGCGTCAAGCGCGTGAGCCTGTTTGCCAACAAGACCACCCACCAGATTCGCCTCAAAATGGCGGGTAACGAGCTGTTCATCAGTGCCGAGGATCCAGATTTCGCCAACAAAGCCCACGAGCGCTTGACCTGCAGCTACGAGGGCAGTGACCTCGAAATCGGGTTCAACAGCCGATTCATCGTAGAAATGCTGGGCAACGTCGACTCAAGTTCTGTGGTTTGGGAATTTTCTGCGCCGAACCGTGCCGGACTCCTTTTTCCGGACCGCCCCAGCGAAGACGGCGAAGACCTGCTGATGCTGGTCATGCCGGTGATGCTCAACGCATAGAACCAGCGCAATGAACCTTTTGGTCGTGGCCGACGTGCACGGGTGCTCAAAGACCTTAAAAACGTTGGTGCGCGGTCAATGGAATCCGCACGACGAGTTTCTCATTTTGGTGGGCGACTTGGTCAACAAGGGCCCGAAGTCCGCCAAGGTGATTGAATACCTAAGGGATCTTCAGACCGAATATCCCTACAGCGTGTTTGTGGTGCGCGGCAACCACGAGCAAATGCTTGTCGACGCCTACGACCAACCGACTCAAAACTTGGCCTTTTACGAGAAGTTCAAAAAGGACCTTTTGCGCCGCGGAATTCCGCTGAAAAAAACCATCGACTGGATGCGCCGCCTGCCCTTAAAGTGGGAGAATAAGTACGTGCTGATCACCCACGCTGGGGTTGCACTGCACGCTCGCGACCCCTTCATCGCGGGCAACTTGCGGTCGGTGCTCCACAACCGTTCCGCGCTCAAAAACGTCGGTAAACTTCAGATTTTTGGGCACGTGATCCAAGAGCCCGGTATTCCGCGCTACTACCCATCGGCCAACGCGTGGGGCATTGATACCGGTTGCTGGCGGGGAGGCGGATTGCACGCCATCCGCCTCACCCGAACTGGAGAAATTTTAGAATTCCTTCGCGAACCGACCCACAGTACCGACCTTTGACGTACAACTCGCGACCCGAGCGGCCGCACCAAACCCTTAGATGTATGCCGAACGCACTATTCAACGTCCCCAAGGCCATTAACGAGCCTGTGTACAGCTACGCTCCCGGAACCCCCGAGCGCACCCGCCTTTTGTCGACCTACGAACGCATGCTCGGCGAGCAGGTAGATATTCCGATGTTCATCGGCGGCAAGGAAGTGCGCACGGGCGAACTCCGCGACTGCCGCCCGCCCCACGACCACCAGCGCGTCATCGGCCGCTACCACTGGGGCACCAAAGTGCACGTCGAGCAAGCCGTAGACGCCGCATTAGCCGCCCACGCTTCGTGGTCGTCGATGCCCTGGTTTGAACGCGCCGGAATCTTTTTGCGCGCCGCCGACCTCGTAAGCGGCCCCTACCGCGCCACGATCAACGCGGCGACCATGCTTGCGCAGTCCAAGACCGTACACCAAGCCGAAATTGATGCGGCCTGCGAGTTTGCCGACTTTTTGCGCTTCAACGTGCAGTTCATGACTGAGATCTACGCCCAGCAGCCCGAAAGCTCGCCCGGCGTCTGGAACCGTATGGAGTACCGCGCCCTCGAAGGATTCATCCTTGCAATTACGCCGTTTAACTTCACGGCGATTGCCGGCAACCTCCCCGCTGCACCTGCACTGATGGGCAACGTGGCGGTGTGGAAGCCCGCGGATGCCCAGATCTACTCGGCATGGGTGATCATGGAGATCTTCCGCAAAGCAGGACTTCCTGACGGAGTAATCAACCTCGTGTACGCCGATGGACCTGCCGTGGGCGACGTAGTCTTTAAGCACCCCGACTTTGCCGGACTGCACTTCACCGGATCGACTGGCGTCTTCAAGCACCTCTGGAAGGAGATCGGAACCAACATCGACCGCTACAAAGCCTACCCACGCATTGTGGGCGAAACAGGCGGAAAGGACTTCGTCCTGGCACACCCATCTGCCGACGCACTCGAAGTCGCCACTTCGCTAAGCCGCGGAGCTTTTGAGTTCCAAGGTCAAAAGTGTTCGGCCGCCTCGCGTGCGTACGTGCCCGCAAGCCTTTGGCCCGCCGTCAAGGCCAAGCTCGTCGAAGACGTCAAGAGCTTTAAGATGGGCAGCCCCGGCGATCCCTCCAACTTTATCACGGCAGTCATTGACGAGCGTTCGTTTGACAAGACCGTGTCCTTCATTGACTACGCCAAGGGCCGCGAGGACGTCGAGCTGATTGTGGGCGGAGGCCACGACAAGTCCAAGGGCTACTTCGTCGAACCCACGGTGGTGGTGACGACCAACCCGCACTTCCGCACCATGTGCGAAGAAATCTTCGGTCCGTTCCTGACCATTTTCGTCTACGAAGATTCCGCATGGAGCGAAACCCTCGACCTGATCAACCGAACCTCTGAGTACGCCCTCACAGGGGCCGTATTCTCTCGCGACCGCTACGCCGTTGACGAGGCAACGCGCCGCCTCAGCTTTGCCGCCGGAAACTTCTACGTCAACGACAAGCCCACAGGCGCCGTAGTCGGCCAGCAGCCCTTTGGTGGAGCGCGCGGATCGGGCACCAACGACAAAGCCGGTTCAGTCCTGAACCTCCTTCGTTGGGTTTCACCCCGAACCATTAAAGAGACATTGGTTCCGCCTGCAGACTACCGCTACCCGTTCTTGGGGTAAACGATTGCTGGTTTCTTGCTCCTAGTGGCTAGTTTTTAGTTGCTGGTTGCTAGTGACTAGAAACAAGAAACAAAAAACAATTTACACGTTTAGGCTGGCAGTTCTACGACGACCTTGGTCTCGTAGAACTCGCCGGGCAACCACTGCGAAAGCGGATGGATGCGGTGGCGGATTCCGCGCAATTCTTCGGTCAAGTCACCGCCTTTGAGGGCGTAGAGGGCCGTGTTGGGCTTTGAGGACCAGTGGCCTTTCATCCACTGCTTGAGGTCTGCGGCTGGAGCTACAGCCCGCGTCACCGCGAGGTCAAAAGGCCCTTTCACGGTTTCCATGCGCCCCCACACGGGACGAACGTTGGTGAGTCCTAGGGCATCTGCGACCGCCTGGACCACTTTGATTTTTTTGGCGATCGAATCAACCAGAACCCATTCCACCTCGGGAAAGGCGATGGCAAGCGGAATTCCAGGGAATCCACCGCCGGTTCCGATGTCAGCCACCCTTAGGCCCGCCTTGAGGGGCAGAATCTGGCCCAGCACGAGTGAATGGGCGATGTGGCGCTCCCAAAGGTTGTCCAGATCCTTGCGCGATACGACGTTGATTTGGGCGTTCCACTCGCGGTAGAGATCCGGAAGCGCCCGGAGCTTCGCGATCGAATCGTCGCTTAAAAAAGAAAATGCTGACGTGTCCATTAGCCCTTCCAAAAGGGTTTGGCCATCGGGTCGCGTTTTGGGATTCGACGGCGAACCGCGTCCACACGAATCCAAAACGGAACCCGCACGGCTTCGAACCACGCACCAAAACGGCTAAAGTGTACGATGAGCATCGTGCCTACTACAGCGTGCAGGGCAATCCAACTTCCGGCAGCAAACAAGGCCTGGTTGCGGTAAAAATCGCGAAGCGGATCCAAACCTTCTTGCGCACTAAGCACCCAGTGACCGGCCACTCCAAGTAGGGCAATGAGCCCGGCGAGGTCCGTAATCCAGAGCCCAAAAAAGGCCAAAATCAGGGCAGTCTGTTCGGCAGCCGGGCGCACTTCGCGCAATTTGGGGTCGCGCTGAATGCTTCCACGCCGCGCAACCACCGCATCTGTAGCCAACGCCACACGACCGGGACCAGCGAGCACACCCATGAGTAGTTCGCCTTCACCGCCGTCTACATGCATACTGTCCTGAAAGCCCTTGCGGTCCATAAAATCTGTGGAGCGAAACGCCAAATTCACAGGAATGAGTGAGCTCGGAATTCCGCCTGTGTGCTGGCGCAGCCAAGCCCATATTTGGCCCGCAGCCATTGGCATACGAACCGCAGACTTGGCGTCGACCACCTGAACGGGGCCCCAGACCGCTGCTACATTGCGATCGTTCAAAGGGTTGGTGAGCCATCCGAGCCAGTTCGAAAAGTCCGCAGGCGGAATGGTTGCCGCGTCTACCCACACTAAGTTGCTGCGCTTGGTCGCCTTGACGCCCAAGGTCATCGCAAGCTTTCGAGTGCGCCAAAAACGGTCGCTATGCGGAACCGTAACCACCGTCAGCCACGGGTACTGAAGGCGCAGCTGCTCAATGCGGTGGGCCGTATCGTCCTCACTCTGGTTGTCAATCACGACCATTTCAACGGTCGACGACAGTCCACTTGCAGCAAATCCCGCAATCCACTCTTCAAACCACGGAGCCGCATTGCGGCCGACTACCAACAGAGCCAAGTCTTTGGCCGCTGCGGGCGCACCCTCAGACACCTTGGGTTTGAGCGCCGACAAGCCACGCGAAGCGAAAGCCACGGCGAGCAACGCCACGAGCGACGCAAGTCCGGACGACACCATCAATGCCGACGCCATGGGCGTGAGCAGCCATTGAGATGCTTCGGTGTACCAGACTTCCATTACGGTGGCAAAAGTAGTCCAAGAACCGGCGCCGTACCTTTGCTCCGTGCAATTTGAAATCCAAGCAAAAGACCCCCATTCTGCCGCGCGGAGTGGACTGCTTCACACCGCCCACGGGGCGGTTCCGACCCCCATATTCATGCCCGTCGGAACCCAAGGTGCCGTCAAAGGGGTTGGTCCCGACCTGCTCGCAGCCGACACCCGTGCGCACATCGTTTTGGGCAACACCTACCACCTCTACCTGCGCCCCGGAACCGACGTTCTCGAACAAGCCGGGGGCCTGCACGCATTCAGCACCTGGACCGGCCCCATGCTCACCGACAGTGGCGGTTTTCAAGTATACAGCCTCGAAGACCGACGCAAAATCCGCGAAGAGGGCGTAAAATTCCAGTCGCACATCGACGGTAGCACCCATTTGTTTTCGCCCGAATCCGTCATGGACGTGCAGCGCTCCATCGGAGCCGACATCGTCATGGCCTTTGACGAATGCACCGCCTACCCCATCGAAAAAGCCTATGCACGTGAAGCAATGGAGCGCACCCACCGGTGGCTCGACCGCTGCTTCGTTCGCTGGAACGAAACCGAGCCCAAGTACGGCTACGACCAAGCACTTTTTCCGATCGTTCAGGGTTCGACCTTTTCAGACCTGCGCAAGGAATCCGCCGAGTTCGTAGCCTCAAAAGGTGCCTGGGGCAATGCCATTGGCGGCCTTAGCGTGGGCGAACCCCACGAGGAGATGTACGCGATGACCGCCGAGGTCTGCGCGATCCTGCCGGCCGACCGCCCCCGCTACCTCATGGGGGTCGGAACCCCCGCCAACATTCTCGAGTCCATCGCATTAGGCGTCGATATGTTCGACTGCGTGATGCCCACCCGCAACGGCCGCAACGGCCAAATATTTACCCGCCAAGGAACCGTCAACCTCCGCAACGCGAAGTGGGCCCGCGACTTCAGTCCGCTTGACCCCGACGGAGATTCCGCCGTCGACAGCCGCTACACCAAAGCTTACGTCTACCACCTTATCAAGGCTGATGAAGCCCTTGGCCGCCAAATTGCCTCACAGCACAATTTGCGCTTTTACCTCGCGTTAGTCGAAGAAGCCCGCCAGCGCATTGCCGACGGAAGCTTCCGCGCGTGGAAGGATGCCCTGGTACCCCAACTCACCCGCCGCCTGTAACCGCAGCGCAACCATCGAGCTAATTGTACCAACGAGCCAACCTCGCCACCGAGCCAACCTTGCCAATCTCGCTAACCTCGCCACCGAGCCATTCATGAACCGCCCCCTGCTTCGCATTGACCGCTACCTCCTCGGGCAGTTCCTCGGAACCTACGCCCTATTCATGGTGCTGATCATGGCGATCGCGGTGGTCTTTGACATCTCCCAGAAAATCGACAACTTTCTGAACCAGGGCATCACCGTGGGCTTTTCGCTACAGCACTACTACGGCCACTTTGTCCTGTACTACGGATCCACCTTCAGCGCCTTAATTCTCTTTCTGTCCACCGTATACGCCACGGCTCGCCTCGCCAACCGCTCTGAGCTCATGGCCATTCTGGCGGGCGGCTTGCCCTTTCGCCGCTTGCTTCTTCCCTTTGCCCTCGGAGCCGGAATCGTCTTCAGCCTCATGATGCTCCTCAGCCACTTTGTGGTTCCGCAAAGCAACATTGCGCGGCTCGCATTCGAAGACCGCTACGTCCAAGACGTGGCCCCGAAGCGCCCGATCAACATTCACCGCCAAATTTTGCCCGGTCACTACATCTACCTCGAAACCTGGAGTCCCGAGCGCAAAGCCGGATACCACTTCAGCTACGAAGTCTTTGACGGCAGCAAGCTCGTCAGCAAACTCCGCGGGGACTACTTGCGCTACGACACCATCGCGCAGACCTGGAAACTCGACAACTGGGAACGCCGAACCTTTGCCGACCAAAGCATGAGCGACGTAACGCTTGGGCGAACCCTAGACTCCAACTTTGCCTTCAAGCCCACGCTGCTCAACCCCGACCAGCGCCGCACCGAGACCATGACTTCTCCGCAACTGCTTCGCTTTCTCGCCCAAGAACGACTCAGCGGATCCGAGGCCGTCGTCTGGCATGAAGCCGAGTGGTACCGACGCACCGCCTACCCCTTCTCAATGTTCATCTTAGTTGTAATGGCCTTTTCCCTCTCTTCGGCAAAGCGCCGGGGCGGCTTGGGAACGCCCATTGCCCTCGGACTGCTGTTTGTCGTGGTCTACATCTTCTTTATGCAGCTCGGTAGCATGAGCATGATGGCCCTCAACACTCCGCCGCTCTTGGCCATTTGGCTTCCGAACCTCGTATTCGGAACCCTGACCGTCTACCTCTACCAAAGGGCACCGAAGTAAGTAGTTTTGCCCCATGTCGGTTCTGCGCCCTAACGACCACGACCCCGTCGGCATTCACTACGCGTGGATGCACTTTATCGTCCTCATCTGGGGATTCACAGGGGTCCTCGGACGCCTCATCTCAATCGGCGCCCTGGACCTCGTGTGGCTGCGCATCATGCTGGCAATCGGATTTTTATGGGGCTACCAGCGACTGCTCGGCGGGCGAATTCAGCGCATACCCACTTCTCGCCTCGGCTGGACCCTTGCGCTGAACGGTATCGTGCTCATGATCCACTGGGTCACATTTTACGCCGCCATCAAACTCTCCAACATTTCGCTGACCCTGGCCTGCTTGTCCACGGGCCCCTTGTTTACCGCCTTTCTTGAGCCGCTCATCTTTAAACGCCGCATTTCTTGGGCCGAAGTTGCCGTAAGCTTCGGAGTCGTCGTAGGTCTTCTCCTTGTCATCGGATCTGTGGAAGGTCAAGGCCTTGCGATCGCGGTGGGCCTCACCAGCTCCGGACTTTCTGCACTTTTTTCAGTCTTGAACGGCCGCATCGTGCGCCAAATGGAACCCGCCTCGATCTCGTTTTGGGAACTCCTGGCGGGCTTTGTGGGCCTAAGCGTCGTCCTTGCTGCAACGACGAACCTCGCCCACGTCCTTGCCGCTCCGAGTCCAAGTGACTGGTTCTACCTCGCGATTTTGGCGAGCTTCTGCACCGCCTTTGCCTTTGTGCAGTCCGTACGGATTATGCGCTACCTCAGCCCCTTCACGGTCGTGCTCGCCATTTCAATGGAACCCATCTACGGAATCATCCTCGCCCTCCTCATTTTTGGGGCGGACGAAACCATGCCAACCTTGTTCTACCTAGGCTTCGCCGTGGTGCTTAGCATGCTCCTGGCAAATGCGTGGATTCAGCGGCGGAACCGCCTGAAGTTATCCACATCCACCCCATCCGCCGGCAAAAAGTCGTAGGTTTGACCCCTTCAGCACATCCTATGGAATACTTAGATTTTGAAGCGCCCATCCGCGAACTCGACGAGCAAATTGCCAAGGCCGAGGCCCTCGAGCTCGAGACCGGAGTATCGATGGCGCAGTCCATTGAAGAACTGCGCAGCAAGCGCGACGCTACCTTTCACGAACTTGCCTCAAGCTTGACGCCGTGGCAGCGCGTTCAACTGAGCCGGCACCCAAACCGTCCCTACACACTCGCCTACATAGAGTCAATGACGGGCGGTCAGTTCACCGAACTTCACGGCGACCGCCAAGTCAAAGACGACAAGGCAATGGTAGGGGGCTGGGGTTGGCTCGACGGCGAGTCCTTCATGTTCATAGGCCAGCAAAAAGGAGTCAATACTAAAATGCGCCAACTTCGAAACTTCGGAATGGCAAATCCCGAAGGCTACCGTAAAGCACTTCGCCTGTTCAAGCAAGCCGAGAAGTTTGGACGTCCCATCGTGACGCTGATTGACACCCCAGGGGCCTTCCCGGGACTTGAAGCTGAAGAGCGCGGCCAAGGTGAAGCTATTGCCCGCAACATCATGGAAATGACCCGCCTCAAAGTTCCGGTCATCTGCATCATCATCGGCGAAGGTGCTTCAGGCGGAGCCCTCGGAATCGGCGTCGGCGATCGCGTGCTCATGCTCGAGAACACGTGGTACTCTGTGATCAGTCCCGAATCCTGCTCGTCGATCTTGTGGCGCAGTTGGGACTACAAAACCACCGCCGCTGAGGCACTCAAGCTCACGGCACCCGACATGCTCGAGAACAAACTCATCGACGGTATCGTCCCCGAGCCCCTCGGCGGAGCACACCGCGATCCAGAGGCCATGTTCCAAACGCTCAAGCACGAGATCCTCAAGCACTACCGTGCACTCCAAGCCTTGGATCCGCACGAACGCATCGCCCTGCGCATGGATAAGTTCAGTGCTATGGGAGTTTACGAAACCGCCTAACGACCCACCATGGAAGCCAACCAGCCAATGCAGCGCACTTCCGCACGCCGCCCCAACCCGGGTAGTGTGGCCCTGCCATCTACGGCCGGTAAGCTCCCACCCCAAGCGATTGAGCTCGAGGAAGCTGTTCTGGGCTCGCTCCTGATCGACCGAAATGCCCTTTCAAAGGTCATAGACATCTTGACCCCAGAGACCTTTTACGTTGACGCGCACCAAGCGGTATTTTCAGTTGTTAAAGATCTATTTTCTGAATCGCAGCCCGTCGACATACTGACGGTCGCACAAGCACTTCGCAAGGCGGGACAGCTCGAGCGCATCGGAGGCGAAGCCAAACTGATCAACCTCAGCACCCGCGTTTCGTCGTCTGCCCACATCGAATACCACGCACGGATCGTCGTTCAAAAGCACATCCAGCGCGAACTCATTCGGATCGCCTCAGAGCTCACCGAGAAAGCCTACGACGAGTCCACAGATGTCCTTGACCTATTGGACAGCGCCGAACAGTCCTTGTTCAGCGTCTCCCAAGGCAACCTCAAGCGAAACTACGAATCCTCACTCAACCTCGTCAAGCAAGCGCTTGATCGCATTTCTGCCATCTCGCAGCGCGAAGGCTTGTCGGGTGTGCCAAGCGGATTCCGCGACGTCGACCGCGTAACCTCTGGTTGGCAAAATTCGGACCTAGTAATCTTAGCTGCCCGCCCAGGCATGGGTAAGACGGCCTTTGTCTTGAGCATGGCTCGAAACATCGCCATTGCCCACAAAGTCCCCGTCGCCGTATTCAGTCTTGAAATGTCCTCGGTTCAGCTCATCACCCGTATGATCTCTTCAGAGACGGGAATCGGAGCCGAAAAGCTTCGCCGAGGCAACTTAGACGCCACCGAATGGGCCCAACTCACCTCAAAGGTGAAGACCCTTCAGGATGCTCCAATTTTCATCGACGACACCCCCGGCTTGAGCATTTTTGACCTCCGCGCCAAGTGCCGCCGCCTCGTTTCGCAGCACCAAATCGGAATCATCATCATCGACTACCTGCAGCTGATGACCGCAGGTAATTCCAAATCTGGTGGAAACCGCGAACAAGAAATCTCGTCCATTTCGCGTGCCCTCAAATCCATTGCAAAAGAGCTCGATATTCCGGTCATCGCCTTGTCACAACTCTCGCGTGCGGTCGAAACCCGCGGCGGCTCCAAGCGTCCGCTTCTCTCTGACCTTCGTGAATCAGGTGCAATCGAACAAGATGCTGACATTGTGTCATTCATCTACCGACCGGAATACTACGGAATCCACGAATGGGACGACGATTCTGGTGCCCCCGCCGACGGCCAAGCCGAACTCATCATTGCCAAGCACCGAAACGGCTCGCTCGAAAACGTTCGACTCAAATTCGAAGGAGCCATGGCCCGATTCTCAGACTTGGATTCTGGCTACAGTGCACGCGGTCCCGTAGCATCTGGATCCAGCAGCGACGCCTTGTTCGAATCAAAAATGAACCACGTCGAACCCAACGAGGGCGACGAATACCCGCCATTTTAAGCGACTACTCAAACATTCTCCACCGCAGAAACCACCGAAGTGTGGCCGGCGGAACCGGGTAATTTTGGGCCACAAACACCGTGTTCGGAACCCATCCTTGGTTGGCATTCTGTGCAATCACACCAAGCTGTGCCTCTCCGAGGTACACCATAGCTGCAGCGTGCACTAATCCGCCCGCAGGCATCGGCTGGCCACTCTGGGAATATCCAAACAACCCCTTTTCTGCCACCCACACTGGGCGCTGCCACCCTCCCGTCCATCCCTGGCCCTGAAGCTCAAACTGCACACGCATTCCGGGGTACAAATTCGGAATCTTTGCTGCGTAAACCAATCCAATCTCACCATAACCGGGAGCAAGTCCCAATTCGGGCGACGAAGCCCAGCGGCCCTGCGCCAAAGCGCGCACCGACCAATTCCGTGAAAGACGTACGCGACCCTTCCAGTCCACTCCGAGCATTGCCCAAGAATCTCGGGCGACCCACGTCGCACTGGCATCCGACCAATCTGCCACCGACAGCATCGGATCACTGCTACTAACCTGGGCGCGAATATTCAGCTGATCCCAAGGCTTGACCTTGAGCGCTCCAGTTCTGACGTGCGAAACCGCACTTCCCTGCCATGGCATGGTCCACCGCTGTGCCAACTCCAACTCCAACCACGGATTAGAACCAAAATCCAACCACCGCTGCCGACCGTAGCGAAACCCAACCGCCTGGCCCAAGACATCAACATCTGCCCGTAACCTGTTCCGACGCCCAGGAAACTCCCACGACCCCACTGGCGACCACCTTGGAATTTGACCCGGAGTCTTCCACACCCCACTTTCCCAATACTGGGCATTGATAAGGCGTACTCCCGCTGACCACTTTGACCGCACCCTAGGTAGCACGGCAATCATACTGACCCCGCGCAGTGCGGGCTCAGACCAACGTGCACCCTCGGTGCGTACCACACGCACGTCAAATACCTCGTACAGAATAGAATCGACCGACAACCCTGATCCCTGGAATCCAGATCGATTATGGCTCCAGTTCAGCTCGACTCCCAACCGACTTCGCGCATGAATCCATTCTGCACGTACCTGACCCGACTGGCCCGCACGCTCAGCTTGGCTCCAGCGCGTCGTCACCAGATCCCGATTGGGTTGCCAAAACTCAGCCTCGGTCAGTTGCGCTACATCCACCACTCCGCCGGCCTCGCCATCCAAAGTGCGCTGTACCCCAACCTGAACACTGTAATTCCATCTTCGTGCGGAATCTCTACCCCAAAATGAAGTGCGCAAACGATCCCGAAAGTGGTCCTCAGTCAGCAAACCACCACTCATTTGCAAGCGGCGAAAATCTACCCAAAAATGCTGGTAGTACTTTGGTGACGTACTCGCGACTACTCCGAACTCTTGGCCACGACCGTGTGCTGACTCACCCACCCAATCGACCACGGGCAAGGGTCCTTTACGAACATTCCAATCTTGAGGAACCTCCCGCACTGCATTCATCCAATATGGAACACCCACCGGTATCGATGAACCCAAAAGACCTAGACCAAAATCCCACGCGGGACTACCTAAAGCACTAACGCCTACACGTGCACTACCAATGGGAACACTAAGGACGCGATCATCGGGGGACTCATTCCGAAATGACTCACCGTCCCACACCGAAATATTCCATGGAACAGGTCTAAGCGTATCCTGCATTCGGACCTCGCGCACTGACGCGGAATCTTGTGCCACGTCTTGAGCCAGCACCGAAATCTCCGGGCATAAAAAAACCGCCCATGCACAAAGAGAGCGAAGGCGGTACGTGCAATTCATAAGTACAAATATGATGCGAATTAAAACAAAAAACCCCCGCGTTAGCGGGGGTTTCTGTATAAGTATGGCGGCGACCTACTCTCCCAGCGTACTAGTACCATCGGCGCAAACGGGCTTAACGACTCTGTTCGGAATGGGAAGAGGTGATCCCCGTTGCAATAACCACCATGTTTTTACAAAGTTTTTATCATTGACACATTGGAAGCAACATAAAACATATCCTGGTTCGAATCCACGGGTAATTAGTACTACTTGGCTATGACATTACTGCCTTTACACCTATAGCCTATCAACGTCCTAGTCTTGAACGACCCTTAAGAGAAATCTCATCTTGGGGTGGGCTTCGCGCTTATATGCTTTCAGCGCTTATCCCATCCGCACATAGCTACCCTGCGATGCAGCTGGCGCCACAACAGGTACACTAGAGGTGCGTCCGACACGGTCCTCTCGTACTAATGTCAGCTCCCCTCAAATTTCTAACGCCCATAGTAGATAGAGACCGAACTGTCTCGCGACGTTCTGAACCCAGCTCGCGTGCCACTTTAATGGGCGAACAGCCCAACCCTTGGGACCTTCTCCAGCCCCAGGATGTGACGAGCCGA
>CBFHNK010000023.1:0-23531 GCA_965657195.1 uncultured Schleiferiaceae bacterium | reverse complement strand
GCCTTTCTTTTTGCCGTTACCGTGTTTTTGTGGATGCCCGAGCTCGCC
Organism: uncultured Schleiferiaceae bacterium; assembly: GCA_965657195.1. Classification (GTDB taxonomy): domain Bacteria; phylum Bacteroidota; class Bacteroidia; order Flavobacteriales; family Schleiferiaceae; genus TMED14. Next base: position 23,483 of record CBFHNK010000023.1, on the reverse strand, counting down.
GAGGCAAGCGAGCACGAGTCGGTTCCGAGCAGCACCTGGGGGCTTTGGATTGTGGTCGGATACTTTCTGCAGTTCGCGCTCGACGGGCTGTCCAAGGGCCTCGAGCACGGACACACCCATGGCCACGGCAACCCCTGGCCCGCCTTCGTGGGCCTGTGGATTCACTCGTTTGCCGAGGCGGTTCCGCTTTTTGGCCTGAATGAAGGTGCCCAAACCGCCTTTGTCGTGTCGCTTGGCGTGCACAACCTGCCCATCGCTGCCCTAGTGGCACACTGGCTGCAGCACGAGGGCACCGATGCACGGCGCGGAACCTTAGCCATGGCCGCCCTCGGGATCGCCGCCCCGCTGGGCGCTGCGGCCGGCCTATTGATTCCCGAGCATCCGCACGTCGACGTCGTCGTGGGCAGCCTCGTAGTCGGAATCTTTTTGCACGTGTCAAGCACCATCCTTTTTGAGACCCAAAAAGACCACCGGATTCCGCTGCGCACCTGGGCCGTCGTTCTAGTCGGAATCGCCGCAGGATTTGTACTGAGCGGCTACGCGGGGCACGGGCATTGAGCGTATTCTAGGTTTCTGGCTTCTTGTTTCTTGCGACGCTTTGCGCCGTGCGAACAACGAGCGCGCCCCAAGGGTTACCTTTGAGTCATCATTAAAATCTGCACATCATGTCGCTACTCGTTGGTAAAAAAGCCCCAGAATTCAGCCTAACTGCCGTAGTCAACGGCGGCGAAATCGTCAAAGACTACAGCCTCGCCCAGTTCGAAGGCCAGAAGTACGTCCTGTTGTTTTTCTACCCCAAAGACTTTAGCGCGGTGTGCCCCATCGAAATGCACGAGTTTCAGGCCAACCTGGCCGAATTCGAGAAGCGCAACGTTCAGGTTATCGCCTGCTCGACCGACAGCGACGCGTCGCACAAGGCTTGGCTCAACCTCGACAAATCAGATGGCGGAATCAAAGGCATCACCTACCCCATCCTTGCAGACCTCAACAAGACTGTGAGCCACAACTACCATGTGCTCAACGGCGAATGGGCCTACGACGAAGACGGCCAGCTGCACGCCGAGGGCGACCGCATCGCTCTACGCGGAACCTTCTTGATCGACCGCCAAGGCATCGTGCGCTACCAGTCGGTAAACTTCTTTACCGTAATGCGCCACGTCGACGACATCCTTCGCGAAATCGACGCATGGCAGTACTTCGAAGAGCGCGGCGAGGTATGCCCGCTCAACTACGTGCGCAGCTAAGCAGTTTCTCGTTACTTGTTTCTAGTTTCTCGTTACTTGTTTCTGGTTGCTGTGCCCAGCTGCGTATGCCAGAAACCAGAAACCAGTTACTAGTTACTAGTTTCTCGTTACCCACCGGTACGCTTCAGGAAAGTGCTGGCGCCACGCGATTTCGTCGTGGTTGGCTTTGGCATCAAGCTTCCACTGGTAGTCGGTGCCGAGCTTTAGGCCGTTGGCCTTGAGTTGCTCGAGCATCCGGTCGATTCCGGGCTGAAGGGCTGCGTCGAGGCCCACTCCGCCGTTGTAGAAGTACGCGCGTTTGCCCTGGGGCCAGAAGTAGTTTTTGGCCTTCCATGGGGTGAGCCCGTCGACCACGAGGCCTCCGCCCGCTTCAATGTATATGGCGGGAGAGAAGGATACGATTCCGCTCCAAAGCTCGGGGTAGCTGTGCATGAGGCGAAAGCCCAAAATTCCGCCCATCGACGAACCCGCAAAGACGCGGCGGTCGGTGAGCTGGTACTCGGACTCGATCCACGGCAGCACCGTCTGCGTCAGGTACTCGGCGTAGGCGTCGCCGACCTCGCCCGGGCCGTATTCTTTGCGGCGCTGGTTGTCGGGCTCAAACGAACACTGCAGCCCCACTGCCAGCGTCGGCGGAATCGCACCCTCAGCCTCGAGCTGGGTAAGCGCCTCGTCGATAGCCCAATCGACTCCAAAGCTGGTCTGAGCCGGATCAAAGCAGTTTTGGCCGTCTGAAAGCATGAGCAGGTCGTACTTCTGTCCGGGCTTCAGGGGCTCTGACGTCCACACCCACATGGGGCGCTGCGGGAAGCGTCCGTTGGGGTCCGGCGGCGTCAATAGCTCTTGGAGCACGCCTGTGACCTGGCCGTCGTTGGTGCGCTGCGGCGCGCTGAACGCAAGGGCGTGAAAGGCGGTGTCCATTCCGCGGTAGCCGGCCACGTCGCCAAAGGGGCGACCGACGGCCAAACGGGCCTCTTTGGCCCAGGATCCGAGGGTGAACTTAAACGCCATGGCGCTGTCGCGGGTCGTGAACTGGGCCTGCCATTCGTGGCTCGCGGTGCGCTTCATGGGGATTCCGCGGCCGTTCCAGCCGCCGAGCTCGGGGTTGTAGCCGGTAATCCACACGGTGTCGGCGGGATTCAGGGCCTCGGCCGTGGTCAAGGTGACCCGAGTTGGCTTCAACGGCGCTGGTGCCGCCGGCTTGATGCCACAGGACGCCGCGAGTGCGGCGGTCAGAAGAACTAAGATTCGAGGCGTTGTTCCCATTGTGCGCGGTGTTTACGGTGGTAAAGTTCGCGCACAATTCCGTCCGAAACCCCGATTTTGGGCACGTAGACCCAAGTCGCGTGGGTCCAGCGCAGCACGCGGCGGTAGATGCGCAAGGCCGGAACAATCACGTCAGCCCGGTCCATGTTGAGGCCCAGTTGGAGGACTCGCTCGTCGGGCGTCATGGCCTCGAGCTGCTTGCTGAAGCGGTCGAGGTACTGCTTACTGAGCGGTTCTTCGACGGGGCGTCCGCTGATTTTGTGGGCTTTGTTGATGTTTCCGCCCGCACCTACGAGGGCCACAGGGCCGTCGAGTTGCGCGACCTCGGACTCGAGCCAGGTGCGCAGATCGTCCCAGACCGCCTCGCTGTCGGCGTCGCTTAGAAGGCGCACGGTTCCGAGCGGAAAAGACCGCGAAGCCAGCGCATGCCCATCGCGAAAGAAGGTGAGCTCGGTTGAGCCCCCGCCCACGTCGACAAAGCAGAGGTTGGGCTCCTCGGGGTGAATGCGGTCAAACAGCTTGGCGTGAAAGACGAGCTTTGCCTCTTCTTCGCCATCGATGACCTCAATGTCAATGTCGGATACGCGGCGCACTCGGCGTATCCAGCGCGCGGAATTTTTGGCTTCGCGCATCGCCGAGGTGGCGCAGGCTCGGTAGTCGGTGACTCCGTTCACGCGCATGATCGCGGCAAAGGCCCGCATGGCGTCGACCAAGCGGTAACCGGTCTCTTTGCTGATTTCGCCCTGGGTGAACACGTCAGAACCGAGTCGCACCGGAAGGCGCGTGATCGACACTTTTTTGTAGTAGGTGTAGGTTGGCGTCGGAATCACATGGCTAATGAGCAGCCGAATCGAGTTCGAACCAATGTCAATTGCGCCCAGCGTTAGGTACTTCATGCTCATGCCCGGCGCTTTTTAGCTTGCTTTTTCACGTATTCGTACAGCTCCATTTGGCTGCGAATGCGCGGGCCAGGCGCCACCCGGTGCACACTTCGGCCCTCTTGGTCGTACACCCGCGCTTTGACATTGTCGCGAAGTTGGATTTCGAGGTGGTCGAGAATTTCGCGCTGGATGCGGGGATCCAGTACCGGTGCGCCCACCTCAACCCTGAGGTCAAGGTTGCGGGTCATCATGTCAAACGACGCGAGGTACATTTTGGGGTCTCCGTCGTTGGCGAAGTAGTACACCCGGCTGTGCTCGAGGAATCGGTCTACGATGCTCACCACATGGATGTTTTCGCTCAGGCCTTTGACACCGGGCTTGACGCAGCAGATTCCGCGCACAATGAGGCGCACCTTGACCCCTGCCCTGCTGGCCTCGTAGAGTTTTTCGCCAATGTCGTACGAGCTCAGCGAATTGAACTTCATGATGATTTCGGCCTTCTTGCCCTTTTTGGCGTGGGCGATTTCGCGGTCGATGCACTTGATGATTCCGCTGCGGCTGTAGTGCGGACTCACAAGTAACTCCTTGTATTTGATGACCTTGTAGGGCTCGTACAGAAACTCGAACACCCGCGCAATGTCGGCACAGATCACCGGATTGGCGGTGAGCAGCTGGTAGTCCGTGTAGATTTTCGCGGAACCCTCGTGAAAGTTGCCCGTGCCCACGGCGGCAAAGTACTCCTTGCCTCCGTCGGCCGTGCTTCGCTCGATGTGGACGATTTTGCTGTGCACCTTAAGGCCTTCAACGCCCGTTTGAACCTCGATGCCCTCTTTGCTCATTTTCTCGAGGTAGTGCAGGTTGTTTTCTTCGTCGAATCGCGCCTGCAGTTCAATGACTACGCGAACTTTTTTGCCGTTTTTAGCTGCATTGATCAGCGCCGACACAATTCGCGACTGGCTGGCCAATCGGTACAGTGTGATGCTGATTCTGGTCACAGAAGGATCGATTGCCGCTTCGCGCAAGAAGCGCACGAGGCTCAAGAAGTTGTGGTAGGGCAAAAACAGCAGCACGTCCTTTTGGCGCACGACGTTCATCAGCGACTTCTCCATGTCGAGGTCGGGGTGCTGGAGCGGTTCGAGGCGCGGATGCTCAAGTTCGGGCCCGCCAATGTTGGGGAAGCGCAGTAAATCCTTTTTGTTGTGATAGCGCGCCCCGGCAATTACGGCGTCGGAATTTTGAAGGCCAATGCGACCCATCAAGTAGGCGAGGAACTCCGACGGCATTTCGCGGTCGTAGACCATGCGCACGGGGTCGCCCACTTGGCGGTCTTCGAGTCCGCGTCGCACCCGGTCGAGCACGGTGCGGCTGACGTCGTGGTGGTCCATGTCGAGTTCCGCGTCCCGAGATATTTTAAACGTGTAGGCCTCAATGCGTTGCGACGGAAAAAGAAAGTACGCGTACTGCAGGTTGTGGCGAAGCACGTCGTCCAAAAACATCAGGTAGTTCTTGCCGTACTTGGGCAGCTCGACAAAGCGACCGTGGATTTCGGCCGGAACCTCGACCAACGACAGCACCGGGTCTCCGCCCAACTTGGGCCAAAGGCGAATCGCGAGGTAAATCGAGGCGTCGTTGAGTTCCGGAAAGGGCAAATGGTCCTGAAGAATCATCGCGAAGATGGTTGGACTTACCTTTTCGACGTAGAACTTGCGAATGAAGTCCTTTTGGCCCTGCGTAAGGTCCTGCTCGTCAATAATTTTAACGCCCTGGGACTCGAGCTGGCTCATCAGCGCGTCGTAGACCCGCTCCACCCGATCGTTCAATACGTTGACTTCGGCCTGAATGGCCTGAAGCAGGTCTGTCGGATTCCAACCTCCAAGGGTCTCCTTAATCTTCTTCTCGTTCGTGGACGATTCCATGCGCTGAATACTCGCGTAGCGAACCCTAAAAAACTCATCGAGGTTGTTCGAGAAAATCCCTAAAAAGCGAATTCGCTCAATTAATGGGTTGCGCTCGTCTTCGGCCTCTTGAAGCACCCGGGCATTAAACTGCAGCCAGCTGAGGTCACGATTGACAAATCGAGAGCGTAAGTCGCTCATTTTTCCCATATTATAAAAGTATTACTTGAGGTTTTTTGGAAAATCAAAGTACCGAAGTTCGGCCTCGCTGCGCAAGTCCTTCCACGAAGAAATTGCAAAGTCCAGTACGGCCACGCCCGCCGTGGGCATATTCTCAGTAAAACCCGGAACACAGTCTGAAATAAAGTCACTCATGCCCGGGTTGTGGCCAAAGAGCATAACGTGGTCTTGGACGTCCGGAAGGCTACGAACCACTTCAGAAATTCTATCGTGCGAAGCCGCATAGAGGCCGTCCACCACCCGAACGTCATCGAGCGGAACACCCAAGGTGCGCGCAAAGATCATCGCGGTATGCAGGGTGCGGGTCGCCGGTGAGGCGTACAAAACAGGTGAATCGTGCAGCAATTCACTGAGCCAGCCGGCCATGAGGTGCGCATCGCGGATTCCGCGCCCTTTAAGCGGACGGTCCATATCGGGCAGTTCGTGGTACTCCCACGAGCTCTTCGCGTGGCGAACGAGGTAAATGGTTTTCATGGTTTGGGCTGATGCAAGGTGGCAAAGCACCGTGAACGCAACGTTAAGCCCAAATCAATTCTCGTGCCTTTTGACCTGATTCCAAAGCTCATCCCAAACCTCAAGGGTTTGTTTGGCGTTGGTCTGGCCACGCGCCGCGAGCACAGCCTCCATGGATTGAAAGCGGCGCTTGAATTTGTCGTTGGCCTGAGCAAGGGACTGCTCGGGGTCCCATCCGCGGTGACGGGCGTAGTTCACAAGGGCAAACATGAGGTCGCCAAACTCTTCTTCGGCCGCCGCTTCAGTGGGAGCCGTCTGAAGTTCAACAAGCTCTTCTTCGACCTTAGCCCATACTCCGTCGATCGAAGGCCAATCGAACCCGACTCCGCGCACTTTGTCCTGCATACGGTAGGCCTTGACCAGTGCTGGCAGGGCCTTGGGCACCCCATCGAGCACTGATTTTTGGTCCGCGGAACCCTTTTCAGCGAGCTTAATCGCCTCCCAGTTGGCCTTGACCGCGTCGGCGTCGTCGGCCTTTACGTCGCCATAAATGTGCGGATGCCGGCGAACCAGCTTGTCGCAGACGCCATTCAGCACGTCAGCCACGTCAAAGTGACCCTGTTCGCTGGCAATTTTGCTGTAAAACACCAGATGCAAAAAGAGGTCTCCGAGCTCTTTGCCGAGTTCGGGCCAATCGCCCGAATCAATGGCATCTACGAGTTCGTAGGCCTCTTCGAGGGTGAGAATCCGCAGGGTTTGCTCCGTCTGCACGCGGTCCCAAGGACATTGGGCGCGCAGGTCGTCCATGATGTCCAGTAGGCGACCAAATGCAGCAAGCGCGTTAGCGCGGTCCGGCTTATTCGCCATCCTCGGCTTTAGGGGCAGCCTTTTTCTTGGCGGCCTTGGGCTTGGGGGCGTCTACCGCCTCTGGGGCGTCTGCAGCTTCGGGAGCTGCTTCGCTGCCCGCTGCAAAGAAGTTGTGGCGCACCAACGCATTGTACCACTGAAAGAACTTGCGCATGTCGCTGACGTACACGCGGCTGTCGTCGTAGTCAGGGACGAGCTTGGCGAACTCTGCCGTAACCAAGGCGCTGTCGGCGTTGTGCGGAACCGCTTCCTGGCCCTTGAGCACCTCACCTACGGCCGCGAGCACTTCGCGGAGTGGACGCTCACCTTCAATCGTGTAGAGCGCCATCTCGTCGAGGACGTGCACCTGCTGGCGCGCCGAAGCGCTCACGCGGGCACCACCGCCGAGCGGTTCCGCCACAAGGCCGGTACGGGTTGATGCAATCAGTTGGTAAAGGCCGGGGCGTCCCGCAATCGCGAGCACGTGCTTGAGGTCATTCATTGGATTTAGCTTGGATTTGCTGCAAAAGTAGGGAGTCCGCATTGGTGCGGGTGAGCTGGAGCATGGTGTCGACGCGGCCCGCCCATGGATGCTGGGGGTAGCGCTGCACAAAGAGTTCGTAGGCCTGGGCGGCGCGAATTTGGTCGCCCAAACCCACATCAAAGGTGGTTGCTACGGCAAACAGAGCTCGTGGACCAAAGCGGTCCGGAAGCGAATCCACCACTCGCATGTAGTGGCGAATGGCAAAGAGGGCTCGGCTCGGAATCTGCGCCTCGAGGTCTCCCGCGGCAAGCTGGTAGCGCGCCCAGAGCGAATCGTCTTCAGATTCCGCCGCGGCCTGCTCGAGGCGGGCCACTAAGGCGTGCGAACCCAACGAATCCATGGACCAGTTGCTTCGGGCCGTCATGTCGGCGATGGCCTGCTCACCGTCGACCCCGGGCGTACAGGCGGCGAGCAGTGCCGCCGCGGCTAGACTGAGGTACTTGTTCATGCCACGTTGAATTTCATGCGGTAGTTCGAGCTGACTTTGCCCGCGGCAATGTCTTTGAGGCGACCTTGAATGAGGCGCTTTTTCAGCGGGCTCAGACGGTCGGTAAAGAGGATGCCCTCGATGTGGTCGTACTCGTGCTGAATGATACGGGCGGGCACCCCTGAATAGGTTTCTTCATGCCACTGACCTTCGAGGTCCTGGTACTTGATGCGCAGCGTGGGCTTGCGGGATACCGACTCATGCAGGTCAGGAATGCTCAAGCAGCCCTCTTCAAAGGCCCACTCGTCACCCGATTCTTCGAGGATTTGCGCGTTGATGAACACCTTTTTGAACGATGTGAGTACCGCAGCGTCTTCAGCGTTGTCGGGATCGTCGGCAAACGGAGAGCCGTCCACCACAAACACCCGGGTGCTGAATCCAATTTGCGGGGCGGCGAGTCCAACTCCCTTTGAGGCGTACATCGTCTCAAACATTGAATCCACAAAGCCCGTGAGTTCGGCGCTGGGACAGTCCACTTCTTTGGCCCGGCGCTTCAGCACCGGCGATCCATAGGCCACAATCGGATAAACCATGGCGCAAAGATACCCCCTACCTTTGTGGTCCCCGCACAAATGCACTCGAAAACCATGTGGATTGGCCTTGACCCCGGACTCCGCCGCACCGGCCTCGCTGAAAGCGACGCGCAGGGCTTCATGACGTTTCCGGTGGCATCCCTCGCGACCGCCGACTTGGCACGCGAGCTCACGACCCGCTATGGCGACGGTTCAAGCCTTCACGGCGTGGCCTTGGGCGACCCCCAGCGCCTCGACGGCGGAATTTCGCACGGTGCCGCCGCCCGGGACGCCGTAGCCAAGGTGCTTGCGGCCCTTTGGCCTACCGTGCCCGTGCATTTGGTGGACGAACGCCTGACCTCAAAGCTGGCCGCCCAAGGTGCCGCACTGCTTGGCCGATCCAAGGCCGTCAAAAAAGACAAAGGGCAACTCGACGCTGCTTCAGCGAGCCTCATTTTAGAGAATTTTTTAATGCAAAAACGATGAATCCGAACTGGAACGAAGTCCGCGCCACCATTGAACACGTCTGGGAACACCGCGACGAACTGCAAAGCCCCAACGCGTTGAACGCCGTAGCCCAAGTCATCGCTGCGCTCGACCACGGAGACCTTCGCGTCGCCGAACCCGTCGAGGGAGGCTGGCAGGTCAACGAATGGATTAAAAAAGCTGTGGTACTCTACTTTCCGCAGCGCAAAATGGAAACGTTTGAAGCGGGCCCCATGGAATTCCACGACAAAATGCCGTTGAAGCGCAACTATGCGGCCCTTGGGGTGCGCGTGGTTCCGCACGCAGTGGCCCGCCACGGAGCCTATTTGGCCCCAGGCGTCATCATGATGCCTTCGTACGTCAACATTGGGGCCTACGTAGGGCCGCGCACCATGGTCGACACGTGGGCTACGGTCGGAAGCTGCGCGCAAATCGGCGCCGACGTGCACCTTTCGGGCGGAGTCGGAATCGGCGGTGTTCTTGAACCCCTGCAGGCCGCACCGGTCGTCATCGAAGACGGCGCGTTCATCGGATCGCGATGCATTGTCGTCGAAGGCGTGCGCGTCGGCCGCGAAGCGGTGCTGGGCGCCAACGTGGTCCTGACTGCATCAACCAAGATTATCGACGTAACGGGCGCCGAGCCTGTCGAGTACCGCGGCTACGTTCCCGAGCGCAGCGTGGTGATTCCGGGCAGTATTCCCAAGGAATTTGGGGCTGGAACCTACCAGGTCCCCTGCGCCCTGATCATCGGACAGCGCAAGGCGAGCACCGACCAAAAGACGTCGCTGAACGACGCCCTTCGCGAATTTCAAGTGGCAGTCTAAGTGGCGGAACCCTATGCATCTTGGATTGACCATCCGCTGTTTCAAGCGGTAGGTTCCGCAGCCGACGAACTCGGTCTGCCCTGCTACGTCGTGGGTGGCTGGGTGCGCGACCGTTTGATGAACCGCAAGAACTCCAAGGACGTTGACTTTGTCGTCGTTGGGGATGCACTGGCCGTGGCCAAAGTCGCTGCCGCCGCACTCAAAGCGGGCAAAGTCGCCGTCTACCAGAATTTTGGCACCGCACAGTTCACCTGGCACGGGTGGCAAATTGAATTTGTTCAGGCCCGAACCGAGAGCTACCGGAGCGAGTCGCGCAAGCCCACCGTGCAGCCCGGCACGCTCGAAGACGACCAGCGCCGCCGCGACTTTAGCATCAACGCGATGGCCGTGGGCGTGCACCGCGCCGCTTGGGGCGAGTTGCTTGATCCGTTTGGCGGGCGCGAAGACCTCGTGTCCAAAGTGCTGCGCACCCCGCTTGAACCGATTGAAACGTTTAGCGACGACCCCTTGCGCATTTTGCGCGGACTTCGCTTCGCCAGCCAACTCGGATTTGCCCTCGACGAGGCCACCCTCGAAGGAATGAAGGCCACAGCCGACCGGCTGGCCATTTTGTCGCCCGAGCGCGTTCAGACGGAGCTGCTCAAAATTCTCGAAAGCCCGAAGCCCTCGGTGGGCCTGGGCCTGATGTACCAGTGCGGCGCCATGGAGGTCCTCTTGCCCGAGGTCGCGGCCCTTGCCGGCGTCGACGAGGTCGAAGGCCACCTGCACAAGGACAACTTTTGGCATACCCTCGAAGTGGTCGACAACACGGCGGCGCAGTCCGAAAACGTATGGTTGCGCCTCGCTGCCCTGCTCCACGACATTGGCAAGCCTCCGACCAAACGATTTTTAAAAGGTACAGGCTGGACCTTTCACGGCCATGAATTTTTGGGCGGAAAAATGGCCAAAAAACTCTTTAGGCGCCTTTCGCTGCCGCTGGACGCCCGAATGGACTATGTGGTCAAGCTGATCCAAATGAGTTCGCGTCCGATTGCGGTAGTAAGCGATTCCGCCACCGACAGCGCCGTGCGCCGACTGCTGTTTGATGCGGGCGAAGACATCGAAGATTTGATGATTCTGTGCTCGAGTGACATCACCACAAAGAATCCGCGCAAAAAATCTCGCTACCTCGCCAACTACGAGCATGTTAAGGCCAAAATGGCCGAAGTAGAGGCCCGCGACCACCTGCGCAACTGGCAGCCGCCGATCGACGGAGGCCAGCTGATGAGCTGGTTTGACCTGCCCCCCGGCCCCATGGTGGGCCAAATGAAAACCGCCGTGCGCGAGGCTATTCTCGACGGCGCGATTCCCAATACCTTTGACGATGCCAAGGCCTATGTAACGGCCTGGGCTGCTGAACACGGAATTCCCTTGAAATCATGAGCACCACGGTTGTACGCGCCATTTTGAACACCGAAGAGGACATCTTTCGCGATGTAGCTATCTCGTCATCTGCCACGCTAGAGGAAGCACACCGCGCGATTGCCGCGGCATTTACGCTGAATTCCGGCCAAATGGCTTCGTTCTACCGCACCGACGCAGAATGGAACCAGGGCGACGAAATTCCCTTGATGTCCATGGATCCTGCCGTTGGCCCAAGCATGGCCGCCCTAAGTGTGGGCGAAGTACTTGGTGCTCCGGGCCAGCGACTTTTGTTTGTGTACGACTTTCTCGAAATGTGGAGCTTTCTCGTCGAATTCGTGCGCCACGAAGATCGCGAGTGCGGCGACCCCGAAGTCGTGCTCTCGTACGGAATTCGCCCCGACACCGCCCCTGAACTGCAGTACGGCGGCGACGGACTGGGCGGCAGCCTTGACGATGACTTTGACGAGGACGACGACGAGTACGGTTTCGACGAAGACGACTTGGCCGACGGCTACTCTTCGGACGAGTGGTGAAACTCGACCGCGTTTATGGCGCGAATCGGTAGTTCTTCGCCGTTTTTGAACACCACTTTGTCTTCGGCGCAAGCCCACAGCGTGGTATGAATGGCGAAATGCCCCTCTTGTGCCGTGACGTAAATCGTCACTTTGCGCTCCTCAACATTGCCCTCAAAGGTGGCCTTATGCAGCAGTTGCCACCGAGCATGGCGCAGCTCTTCGCTCGAGTGCACATCGCCATCCTCAAAATGCAATCCACTCAAATCCTGCCGCTCAATGAGGCGGTAGGCCGACCGATTTTCAGGATGTGCCACAAACTCCATACTTAAATATACGGAATTTTCGGATGCTACCTTCGCAAGATGAAGTTGGAGCCCGCCATTTGGATGCTGCACGGCCCGACCGCGTCGGGTAAAACCGCGTTGGCCATTGAGCTGGCGCAGTTTCTCGGAACCGAGGTCATCAACTGCGACGCTCGGCAGGTGTACCGCGAGCTCAGCATCGGCGTTGCGCGCCCCAGCGCCGCGGAACGCGCGGCGGTTCCGCACCACGGAATCGCGAGCCACAGCATCCACGAGCCGTTAACCGCGGCGAGCTACGCCGAGTGGGCCGAACCCGTGCTGCGCGACGTGATCGCCCGGACCGGAAGCGCCGTTGTCGCCGGCGGATCCGGACTCTATGCGATGGCCCTGCTCGAGGGGCTCGACCCCATGCCTCCCGCGGACCCCGCATTGCGCGCGGACCTCGAACACCGTTGGATTTCAAACCCCTTAGAACTTACCGCCGAACTGCAGCGTTTGGACCCCTCGTATGCCGCGTCGGCCGACCTGCAGAACGGGCGCCGCGTAGTGCGCGCCCTTGAAGTCATCGCGTTGACCGGCATCCCCTACTCGCAGCAGCGCCGTGGATCGGCTTCGCGAGCGTGGCCCCTGCCCGTGTACGAAGTCGTGCTCGACGCGCCCATGGACTGGCTCGAGGCCCGGATCACCCAGCGCAGCCGCCAAATGATGGCCGACGGACTTCGCGACGAAGCTATGGGCCTGCAGGTGTGGGCGCACCTCACCCCGCTGCACACCGTGGGCTACCGTGAATTTTACGAGCCCGGAGCCCCCGTGCACGACGACGCCCAAATGGCAGACCGCATTACGCTCCGCACCCGTCAGTACGCCAAGCGGCAAAAAACCTGGCTGGCCAAGCGAACTGAGGCGTTGCAGGTTCCCGCAGCCGACGCCTGGAACTACCTTCGCACCCATGATCGTGCGTAAGCTGCTGATTCCGATTTCGTGGGTGTACGCGCTCGGCGCTTGGCTCCACGCCGCCTGGTACCGCTGGCGGATTCGCACGCCCTACCAGCCCCAAATTGCCACCCTGGCCGTCGGCAACCTTCACCTGGGTGGGACCGGCAAAACACCCCTCAGCCTGTGGTTGATGGAACAGCTTCACTTTAAGGTCGACCCCGTGTACTACCTAAGTCGAGGCTACGGCCGCCGCACCAAGGACGTGCGTGAAGTGCAGCTCGAAGACCGTCCGCAGGATGTCGGCGACGAAGCCCTCATGGTGCGCCAGCACTTTGGACACAGCACCGACGTACACGTCGTGGTCGCCCAGCAGCGGGCCGATGCCCTTCGTGAAATGGGCCGCCACGGAGTCGTGGTGCTCGACGACGCCTTTCAGCACCGAGGCGTTGAGACTGCCTTGAGCCTATTGGTGTGCCCGTTTGGTCAGTGGTATACCCAGGACCACGTGGTTCCTGCCGGACGCTTGCGCGAGCATCCTTCGGCCGCCCGTCGTGCGCATGCCGTGGTCGTCACGCGCTGCCCAGGACCTGTGGATCCGTTGACCCGCCTTGACATTCGGGCCAAGCTCGACTTGCGGCCTGAGCAAGAGCTCTTTTGCAGTTGGGAACGTTACGGAGACCCTCTGCCCCAGTGGGATGCCCCCATCTGGCAAGCTGGTCAAACCCTCAATGCCCTGGCCCTTTGCGGAATTGGCCAACCCGCCGTCTTTCTTGCAGGGGTGCGCCGACTGGTTCCGATGGCCGAAGCCATGGTGCTGGCCGACCACGAGCCCTACCGCCCGTCGGTCGTGAAGTCCATCGCCCAAAAGTGCCGCGAGCAGGGAATTACGAGCATCGTGACCACCAAAAAAGACCGCGCCCGAATGGGTGCAAAGCCCCGCGAATGGGCGGGAATTTCGGTGTACGTGCTTCCGCACGAAATCGTACTCGACGACGACGGACCCCGACTGCTGAAATGGCTCGAACGGGAATGGAAGGCCCGAGGGTTCCGCGTACCTTTGTCGGCATGACGCACAAGGGCTACGAGGCCGTAATTGGCCTAGAGGTACACGTTCAGCTGAGTACCAAGAGTAAGGCTTATGCCGGTGAAGGCTACGACTACGGTGGCGCACCGAATACCCAGGTAAGCCCGGTTTCGCTGGGGTTGCCCGGAGCGCTTCCGCGCGCAAACTGGGGCGTCGTTACCGCCGCTACCCGTTTGGGTCTCGCGTTGGGCTGCACGATTCGCGAGTACAACGAGTACGCCCGCAAGAACTACTTCTACCCCGACCTCACCAAGGGCTACCAGATCACGCAGCACGAGACTCCGATCTGCAACGGCGGAGCCGTGGCCATCGAGACCTCGGTCGGACCCAAATCCATCGGGTTGACGCGCATTCACATGGAAGAGGACACGGGCAAATCCATCCACGACCTCGACCCTTTTCACTCGCTGCTCGACTTCAACCGCGCTGGGGTTCCGCTGCTCGAAATCGTATCGGAGCCACACCTGCGCAACGGCGAAGAGGCCTATGCCTACCTGTCTGAGATTCGCCAGCTCGTGCGCTACCTCGACATTTCTGACGGCAACATGGAAGAGGGCTCGCTGCGCTGCGACGTCAATATTTCGGTTCGCCCTGTGGGCCGCGCACAATTCGGAACCAAAGTCGAAGTCAAAAACCTGAACTCCTTTCGCCACGTGCAGAAGGCGATCGACTTTGAGTTTCAGCGCCAAGTTGCCGCAGTCGAAGCCGGCGAGACCATTTACCAAGAGACCCGTACGTTTGATTCGGGTAAGGGCGTAACCACCGTCCTGCGAATCAAAGAGGACGCCAACGACTACCGCTACTTTACCGAACCCGACCTCGCCCCAGTGCGACTGACTCCGGAGGGGATTGAGTTGCAGCGAGCGAGTCTGCCAGAACTTCCTCGTGCCCGTCAAGCCCGCTACCAGAAGGAATTGGGACTTTCTGAGTACGACGCCCAACTGCTCACCGACGACAAGGCCACTGCCACTTATTTTGACGCCGTGGTTGCCGCGGGTTCACCGGCCAAAACCGCAGCCAACTGGATCAGCGGACCGATTGCGGGCTGGCTCAACGAACGCGCCATGGGCATCGATCGCCTCCCGGTTCAGGCTGCCCGACTCGCAGCCTTAATTGGCCTCATTGAGTCGCGCACCGTGAGCCACAGTGCCGCCCAGCAAATTTTTGGGCACTTGGCAGACCGTCCGGATTCCGACCCCAAAGCCTTGGCCGAAGAGCTTGGCCTCGTGCAGCAAAGCGACGCCAGCGCCCTTCAGGGTATTGTCGACGCCGTCCTGGCCGATTGGCCCGAAAAAGTGGCCGAGTACCGCTCGGGCAAAAAAGGCCTCATCGGACTCTTTATGGGCGAAGTCATGAAGCGGAGCCGCGGTGCGGCCGACCCCAAAGTCACGACAGAGCTCCTCAAAAATCAACTCGATCAATAATCCCCCACCCGCCATGAACAAACTTTGGCTCAGCGCTCCTGCGCTCTTTTTGGCTGCCTGCACCGGCGGCGACCTCGTACCTGTTGAACTCCAAGTTGCCGGAGCCAAAGAGGTCATCATCTACCGCATCGACCCAGACCGCCTCTACTCTTGGGACACGCTGCAGTTGACTGACGGTGTGATGGACATCGAGCTTCCGCTTGACAGTTCAGGTTCGACCTTTTATGCGTTTGCGTTTGACAACAACGGTAGCCTGCGCCTCGGAATCGAGCGCGGGGACGACATCGAAGGCGAAGTAAGCGTGGCCAACAACATCACGACCTACAGCCTTACTGGTTCACCCCTGTCTGAGCGCCTGTTGGCCCACTATCAACCACTTCGCCACTCAGCAATGCTGATGGACAGCCTCGATGCCGAAGCCCAAACCTACCAAGGTCTGCCTGACGTTGCCGAGAAGAACGCGCTTCTGTTCGCCCGATACCAAGCGCGCGTCGAAAAGCACCGCAAGGACCTCGAAGCCATGATCACCGAAGAACCCGCGTCACTCGCCAACATCTTTGCGATCTACCAGTCTGTCGGAAACTACCCACTGTTCAATCCCGACCAGGACGCAGAATTGATTCGCACCACGGCGGATGCCATGAGCGAAGCCCATCCAAACCACCCAATTCTGCAGGTCTTTATTCAGAGTGCAGTTCGGTAATCCAAACCCAAGCTAGTTGAGTCAACCGTGGCCTTAGGGCTGCGGTTTTTTTTTGCACGATTGACAGGTTGGCAAGGTTAGCTCGTTGGCAAGGTTAGCAAGATTGGCAAGGTTAGCGAGGTTGGCTTTTCGCGCTTCGCGCTAGGGCCGCTGCGTGGTTCGGCGGTTTCTTGCTTCCTGTTTCTGGTGATGCTGGGCAGGGGGGGTATTACTTAAATGGATTTTTCGTATAACGATCTGACAATCTGGAATATAGCTGTTTCGAGAAATTTGAGAAAAAGTAAAATCCGGTTAAAACCGAACGGGTTGTTGCGCTTCGCGCTGGGGCTGCTTCGCGCTGAGGCTACTTCGCAGCTAGAGCCGCTCTGCGGCAGGCTAACGAGCTAACCTTGCCAACGAGCCAACGAGCCAAAAAAAAGGGCCGCCTCACAGCAGCCCATTTGATTGTTTGTGGTGAACGATTAGCGCTTCATGAAGATTTCGCTGATCGCCTGTCCGCCCTGAGTGCGGGTGAGCACGTACTGGCCTTTGGCAAGGTTGCTTACCTGAACTGGCACTGCAGATACACCGTTGGTGGTCTTCATGTCGACGCGACGCAAGAGACGGCCATCCATGGTGCGGATGGTTAGGGTAACGGCTCCGTCACCCACAGGAACGCGAACGATATCTGTCGCAGGGTTCGGGAAGAGACCGAGCGACTCTTTGTCAAGGCGCGCCTCAGGCTCGTTGCTGCCCAACGGGCGGTTCACGCTGGTCGTGGTGGTTTGGAACCAACCACGTCCGTGGGTAGCGATGAACACGTCACCCTCAGTCGGAGATGAAATCGGGTTGTTGGGGTCGTAGTTGAAGTCCGTGCGGTACTGCTCGATTTCAAAGACTGGAACGCGTGCCATACCGTTGTTCTCTTCGGTGTAGCTCGGAGTCGCGGAATTGATGTTGTCAGTCATGAACATGCCCCATTCACTACCTACGAATAGGCGGTTTGGATTTGCCTTGTCGAACGACACCGAGTAGCATGGGAACATCGGAAGGTCGCCTTGCTTGTTGGCGAACGAGGGCACTGACGCCAATGCATTCGTTGAAACGTATACGTACGCTGTGTTGCCGTAGTTACCCACTGAAACAGCAACGCGGTTGGGGTCATTGGGGTCCACGTCGATTCCGGTAACGACACGGCCGTTCCAGTTTCCGATTTGGGTAACCGTGAGAACTGAGCTCGCTGAATCAACCCATGCTTGGTTGAGCTTGCGTGCGGCAAGTAGGTTTGAGATTCGGAAGAGGCGACCATTTGTAGTAGATACGAAAAGGTGGTTGCCGTCCGCAGAAATCTTCATGTAGTGCGGAGTCACGTTGCTACCCAAGTGGGCGATTTGCCACCACTCTGGAGTCTTGCTGAAGTCGTGTACGTCACGTGTCATGAATACTCCGCCCATTTTAGGTACGGTCGCCGTGGACTGTGAGGTCAAACCCACAAAGAACATCGACTGGATGGGGTCTTGAACCTTAAACTCATCACCTACGTCAAGGCGAACTGACGTCGATGCCTTCACAGGTAGCGCCCCAATTGCGGACTTCAGCGTGAGCGCCGAATTTGCAGGAAGGTAGACGTCGCACGTAACAATTACCTCAGCGATCGGGGGAGAATTGAATGTGATGTCGAAGTATGCGGAATCCGCGTAGAAGACGCCAGTGGCATCACCTGAAATGACTCCGTTAGCGTTGGCCGTAGCGGTCATTGCACCTGCGGTGATTTGCACGGTATTCGGAATGAATACTGCCGCTGGCTGGTTGTGGTTGATCTTGCCCTTGAAGACGCGCTTGATTCCGTCACCAAAGCCCATAGAGCGAATACCTGGAAGCAATTCAAACGAAACTGAGTCTTGCGACTGAAGGTCATTGGTGGTCTCCCATAGCTCGAACGGCATCATCCAGTTTGAGTACGGTAGGCCGGCTGAACGTGTTTGCGTTAGCAGCGCGTTTGAGAACGTTGCCCAACCCTCACCCTCGTCGTCGGAGCGGTAGAAGTTTCCGTTCTGAGTCTCAGCAAACATCACTTTGGGGTTGAGCCAAGAGATATCGCTGTGGCCACCGTCGCCGCCAAAAAGTTTCTTGACGCCGTGGGGTGAAACGCTGGTGTAGTCGAGGTAGCTGGTTCCGTTGTCTTGGCAACCACCCAAGAGTTTGCGGTCCTTGCCTACTCCGAATCCGAAGTACTGGTAGGTGTTGTACCCGAGGTTGCGCTCAAACCACGTAGCGCCGTGGTTATTTGATTTAAATACGCCACCATCGTTTGAGGTAAAGATGACGTCGGGGTTGTTGGGGTCAACGATGAGCTCGTGGCTGTCGGCGTGCAAGTAGAATGGATTGCCGGCAAAGTCGTTAAGGGTCGAAGCCTGAACCCATCCGCCCGTAGCAGACCACTGCCACATCGTGATTCCGCCCATCCACACAAAATCCTTATCCTTTGCACTCACGGTCAAAACCAAGTCAAAGATGCCCTGGCAGTAGCGATCTGCACCTACCCCGTTGCACAATGGATCGAAGTTGGCGCCCTTTTGGCCAATTTTAGACCAAGTGCTGCCGCCGTCTGTTGAGCGGTACACAGCTGCTAGCTGCGAACCGTTGGTCTGGACGCAGTATACGTAGTTATCGTCCTGTGGGCTCACCGAGTAGCGAATACGGCCACCAGCGCGACGTGGAAGTGACGTTGCCGTAACTACTGGAGCTGAAACTTCAGTAAAGGTGGCTCCATCGGTAGACTTCATCGTGCGACCCGCTTGGTTGACGTAGATCGTACCTGCAGCTGAAAGCGCGAAGTCCGTGATGCTTCCGCTGAGGAGCTGCGTCCATGTAGCACCGCCATCAGTGGTCTTCATGAATCCGCCGTTGGTTGCCGCAAAAATCGTGTTTGCGTCGGTTGGATGCGCCTCAATGTCAGCGACTGCTGTCCAGGCCGCGCTTGCTGAATTGTTTGCCGGATTGGTGCTTGCGAGTTGTACGAAGTTTACGCCGTCAGTTGACTTGTACACCCCACGACCTGCGAAGTTGGGTGTGGTATTGTGGCCTGTTCCGCCGTAGCCAAGCCATATTTCACCCGTACCATAGTAAATGTCGCCGTTGGCGGCCTGACAGATGCTACCAACTGCTTGGTTTGCACCAGGGTCACTTACCACGTTCCAGCTCGCACCACCGTTGGTTGACCGGTACAAACCACCGCCTACTGAACCTGCGTACACAATGTTCGAATTGTTTCGATCCACGAGAATCGCACGCGTGCGGCCGCCGTGGTTATCTGGGCCACGCGTTTCCCAGTTAAGGGTATTGGTTTTTTGAGCGGTCTGAATGAGTTGTGCCCAAGCGGCCTGAACTGCGGTAGGATCAATCTCACCCGTGACTTGGTTGGCACGAAGCATGTGCAGGTATTCATTGTAACCTGCAAAGCGACCTTGAGCACGCTCGTCGCGGAATTGGTAGTGGCGCTCAGCAGGTTGCGCGTCCCAGGTGAGGACTGCAGCAGTGCCGGCGAGAAGTACGGCCGATCCTGAAATCAGGGCGGCGAGGCGGGTACGGTTCATTTTCATACGGTTTCGTAACAGAATGCTAAAAATAAGGCAAAGAAGGCTTAGTGCACATGCCGTTCGGCGTGGTACGACGAACGAACGAGCGGACTGCTCTCCACATGGCGAAATCCGAGAGTGCGGGCGTAGGCTCCGAGGCGTTCAAACTCTTCGGGTTCAACAAAGCGCTGGACGGGTAGGTGGCGCGCAGAGGGCTGTAAATACTGTCCAAGGGTGACTACATCAACCCCTACCGAGCGCACGTCGTCCAAAGCTTGGTAGAGCTCGTCTTCGGTTTCGCCAAGGCCAAGCATGATGCCCGTTTTGGTGCGGTTGACGCCGTTGGCCTTGAGGTAGCGAAGTACTTCAAGCGAGCGATCGTACTGCGCCTGAATGCGAACTTGGCGAGTTAGGCGACGCACAGTCTCCATGTTGTGGCTTACGACTTCGGGTGCAGCCTCGACAATGCGGTCAATTTGGTCGGTGATTCCGCGAAAGTCGGGAATCAGGGTTTCCATGGTGGTTCCGGGCGAAAGACGGCGCACGGCAGCCACCGTTTCGGCCCAAATGATTGATCCGCCGTCAGCTAAGTCATCACGGTCCACACTCGTGAGCACGGCGTGCTTGATCTTCATGCGCTGAATGGAGCGCGCAACGCGGTCGGGCTCGTCCCAATCCACGGGCAGTGGGCGTCCGGTGGCCACGTTGCAAAACCCGCACGAGCGGGTGCAAATGTTGCCTAAGATCATAAAGGTCGCGGTGCCCTCGCCCCAGCATTCGCCCATGTTCGGGCAGCGTCCCGACTCACAGATGGTGTGCAGCTTGTACTGGTCCACGACGTTGCGCACGGCGCGGTAGTTCGTGCCCGTGGGCAACTTGACGCGCAGCCAGTTGGGCTTGCGAACCGGAGTAGGTTTTGAATTCGATGCTTCCATGAATGCTTGTATAACGCGCGGAACCGGGTTCAGTTCAGTGATTCAATCCATCCGGCGTCGATTCCGAAGTGGCTTGCGTGAAGCACGCTGCCTTCGTCGCGGAACCACAGCAACTGCGGGCTTTGGTGTTCGACCGACCAGGCTTCAGCGAGTTCGTTGCTAAGTGGGCGCTGGGCAATGACATCGACATAGGCCACTTCGACTTCGGGATGGGCCGTCAACCACGTGCGGACACGATGGTGGGCCGCAGTTGAAATGCTGCAGCGTGTGCTGTGCTTAAAAACTAAAATTCCGCCCCGATAGCGACCGAGGCGGTGAATGTCGTCTAAGCTGGTGACGGGCACCAGACTCATACCTGAGCCGCAGCTTCGGCGGTCGGCGCGGCCGATCCGATGAATGCTGGACACATGTCGGCCGACTTGCACGAGGCCGTAGATGCCGCGGCAGCTGCAATAAGCAGGGCCGCAAGGATGGTTTTAAGCGTACGCATAGCCACAAAAATACGAAGTTTGCAGTGTGAACCGCATTCCTCCCCTTCCGACTAACTGGCTGCACGCGCTTCGACTGAATTCTTCGGCGACGTGGATGGACGAACTCTTCAGCCGTACAGAGGAATCCTACGGTTCTGAAGTCGTGTACCCGCCAGCCATAGATCTGTGGAAGGCGTTTGAATTGTGTCCCTTTGAACGCGTAAAAGTGGTCGTGCTAGGCCAAGACCCCTACCACGGACCGGGGCAGGCACACGGCTTGGCGTTTTCGGTTCCGCGGGGTGTCGCGGAGCCTCCCTCGCTGCGCAACATATTTAAGGAGTTTGCCTCAGACACCGGCCTAACCCCTCCCCCATCCGGCGATTTGACCGCTTGGGCCCGCGAAGGCGTGCTCCTTCTCAACACGTCACTGACCGTGCGTGTCGGGGTTGCCGCGAGCCATGCCGACGGCCGATGGGACCCGTTTGTAGATCGCGTGCTCGAGGTTTTAAACGCCGAAGGGCGTCCGCTCGCATTTTGGTTGTGGGGGGCACATGCCCAAAAGCGGGGGGCGGTGCTCAGTAACCCGCGCCACCTTGTGCTGCGCTCGGCCCACCCCTCTCCGCTCGGAGCTTACCGCGGTTTTTGGGGCAGCAAACCGTTTTCAACGACTGCGGAATGGTTCAAAACTCAGGGCATCGACGGACCCGATTGGTCGGCCGGGAATCCTACCTTTGACCTGTGATTTCAACCGGGCTATTAATTCTCACAGTTCTGCTCCTCGGGGCCCTGATGGTGATGCAGCTGCGCCGTGGCGCTTCGGGCGGAACCGATTCCGGTGAAATGGCCCGCATTCAAGGGTTGTACGATGCCGCCAACCAGCGAGTACGCGACCTTGAAACGGCATTGACAGCTGCTCAAAATGCCCAGCGCGAGTCCGACATGGCACTTGCCCGTGCGCAAGAGCGCCTTGCTGCGGCAGATTCCGCGCGAAGCGAAGTCGAGGCCCAGCGCGAGCAGCTCAAAAACGAGTTTAAAGTGGTGGCCCAAGAGGCCCTTGGCCAGCAGTCGCGCATGCTTCAAGAGCAGCTCAAGCAAGGCAACAAGGCTGAAATGGACGTGCTGCTCGCCCCTTTTCGCGCCAAGCTCGAGCAGTTTGGCGAACGCGTCGAGAAGACCCACCTTCAGGGCGTGCACGAGCGAAGTGAATTAAAGGCCGAGGTTCGCAACCTGATGGAGCAGTCCGAAAAGCTTCGCAACGAAGCCAACGCGCTGACCCGCGCCTTGCGCAGCGACAACAAAGCCCAAGGCAACTGGGGCGAAATGGTGCTCGAAAAGCTTCTTGAGCGCAGCGGACTCACCCGCGACCTCGAGTACAGCGTGCAAGCTTCAACCACAGATTCCGACGGCCGCCGCCTGCAGCCCGACGTGGTACTCAATCTGCCAGAGGGAAAGCACTTGGTGATTGATTCCAAAGTCAGTCTGGTGGCCTACGAACGCTTTGTAAACGCCGAAACTCCCGAAGAGCAGACCCTCGCCATGAAGGAGCACATCGCGTCGCTTCGCGCCCACATTCGCGGACTTTCGGACAAAAACTACCAGAATTTGTACGACGTTTCGCTGGACTTTGTGCTTCTGTTTGTTCCGATCGAAGGCGCGTTCAGCACCGCATTGCAGGCAGAACCCGCACTGTACCAAGAGGCCTTTGACCGCAACATTGCGCTGGTCAGCACCACCACCCTTTGGACCACGCTGCGCACCGTCGGAACCCTTTGGCGCCAGGAACGCCAGAACCGCAACGTCGGCGAAATCATTCGCCAGGCATCGGACCTCTACGACAAGTTCGTCGGGTTCTCTGAAGAAATGATCAAGGTGGGCAACCAAATGCAGACCACCACGAAGACCTACGAGAACGCGATGAAGCAGCTCAGCCAAGGCAAGGGCAACCTCGTGCGCCGCGCCGAGCAGCTGCGCCAGCTGGGCCTTAAAAACAGCAAATCCACGAATCCGTCATTGGTCGACCGAGCCCTTCAGGGCGAGTCCGAAGAAGGCGAAACCGAATAACACACTATGAGCGAGCAACTTGACGACCAATTAATTTACGGAATTCGCCCCATTGAAGAGGCGCTAGAGTCTGAAGTGGTTCTGGACCGCGTCTTTATCGCCCAAGAATCCCGCAACCCCGCCCTCATGGCAATTGCCGCCAAGGCGCGCAAGAAGGGAATTTTTGTCAAGTTTGTTCCGGCCGAGCGCATGCAGCGCTTCACCCGCGCGAACCACCAAGGTGTCGTGAGCTGGGCTTCGAGCGTAGCCTATGCCGACCTTGCCGACGTCATGGCCGGGCTTGCCGAGCGCGGAGTCGACCCCCTCGTTGTCTTACTGGACCGGGTCACCGACGTGCGCAACGTCGGAGCCATCGCCCGTTCGTGCGAAAGCTTCGGCGCCCACACCATCGTACTTTCAGAAGGTAGCGCCCCC
>CBFHNK010000022.1:0-24198 GCA_965657195.1 uncultured Schleiferiaceae bacterium | reverse complement strand
GCCTGGCTGCTCGAAACCCGCTGGACCGACCCCGACGGCCGCTGGGCCACTCCGTGGACGGCGCCCCAACCCATTGCGCCCCAGCACCAGCTCGAAGCCTCCGACCCGCCGCCCCACCGCCAATCTTGGCTTTGGGAATTCCGCTTCACCCCATCTGAAGGACGCCCGATTCGGCGGAGCTATCTGGTAACTAGCAACTAGCAACCAGCAGCTCGTTCCTTGTTTCTTGCTTCTCGCTTCTCGCTGCGCAGCAGCCCCAGCCCCGAAGCTCCTCTAATGCACATGAGCACTAGAAACGAGAAACCAGAAACCACCTGGGCGCATAGCGCCCCAGCTGCGAAGCAGCCTTAGCCCCGAAGGGGCCCTAGCGCGAGCGCCGATGGCGCGAAGCGCAACAAGCCAACCTTGCCAACCTTGCCAACCTCGCTACATTTGCCCAATGGACGAAGCACGCCTCAAGCGCCGCGCCCTTGCGCAGGCCGATTTTGACCCCAACGGACTCGCGACGGGGGAACAGATTTATGGACTTCCGTACGCGGTAGAGGACGCTGAGGTGGTGGTGGTTCCGGTGCCCTGGGAGGTGACCGTGAGCTACGCCTCGGGCACGGCCCAAGGCCCCGCCGCGATTAAGGAGGCGACCGCACAAGTTGATTTGTGGGACCCCTTTGTTGCGGATGCCTGGAAGATGGGCTTGGCGATGGCTCCGCCCTCGACGAAGTTGGCCGAAAAATCCGAGCGCAACCGCGAACGCGCCGAAGTCTACCTGGCCGCACTGGCCGACGGAACCGCCGCCATGGTTTCCAGCCAAAAGTTGCTGGCGAAGATCAATGAGGCCTGCGCGTGGATGGTCGAAAAAGTCCGCCACGACGTCGAGCACTACCTCGACCGTGGGCAGCTGGTGGCCCTGTTGGGCGGAGACCACAGCACGCCGCTCGGCTACATTCAGGCATTGGCCGACCGCCATCCCGGAATGGGAATCCTACAGATCGACGCCCACATGGACTTTCGGGTGGCCTACGAGGGCTTCACCTACAGCCACGCGTCCATCATGTACAACGCCATGAAGCACGAGGGTGTTGCCAAGATTGTTCAGGTCGGAATCCGCGACTACTGCGCCGAAGAAGTGGTAGTGGCCGCCGAGCTGGGCAACCGCTGCGCGGTGTTCTACGACCGCGACCTCAAGCAGGCTGCTTTTCACGGCCGCACGTGGGCCCAGCAGGTGGATTTGATTGTGGCGGAACTTCCGAAGCAGGTCTACCTCAGCTTCGACATTGACGGACTCGACCCCAAACTTTGCCCGCATACCGGAACCCCAGTGGCCGGTGGCCTCGAGGTCGAGCAGGTGCTCTATTTGGTCGAGGAGGTGCTGGCTTCGGGCCGACAGCTCGTGGGATTTGACCTCAATGAGGTGGCTCCGGGCCCCGAGGGCGACTGGGACGCCAACGTGGCCGCACGCCTGCTCTACCGACTCGCCAACGTGCTCGGCAAGGCCAACGGGCGCTGTACCTTTGCCTCGTGAAATTCGGAGTTGTAACTTTTCCTGGGTCGAACTGCGACCAAGACATGATCCACACCCTCCGCGAGGGTCTGGGATGCGAAACTGTTAGCCTTTGGCACAAAGACCGCGACCTTCAGGGCGTCGACATGGTGGTGCTTCCCGGCGGATTCTCGTACGGTGACTACCTGCGTTCAGGAGCCATCGCCCGCTTCTCACCGATTATGGAAGAGGTCATCAAGCACGCCAACCGCGGCGGATATGTCTTCGGGGTGTGCAACGGATTCCAAATTCTGACTGAGGCGGGACTCGTCCCAGGTGCCCTGCTGCGCAACGATACCGGCAAGTTCATCTGCAAAAACGTGCACCTCGTGCGCGGTTCGGGCCTCAGCCCTATGACGGCAGGCCTCTCTGAGACCGGAGTCTACCAAATTCCCATCGCCCACGGCGAAGGCCGCTACCACGCCGACGAGGACACCCTCAAGGCCCTGAACGACAACGGCCAAGTCATGTTCCGCTACGCCGAGGCCGACGGAGCCATCACCCCCGAGGCCAACCCCAACGGTTCGGTGCAAAACATCGCCGGAGTCTGCAACGAGGCGCGCAACGTGATGGGCATGATGCCCCACCCCGAGCGCGCCGCCGACGCCAACCTCTTGAACACCGACGGAGTGTCCCTCTTCGAGAGCCTCCTTCAGTACACGGTGTCGCTGTAAAAAGTAAAATCCGGTTAAACCCGAATCAAAACCCGCCTTGGCGGGTTTTTTTGTGCTGCAGATGTTCGGGATCAACCGGATTTTACTTTGTTCATCCCATCAAAAAGCCCGGAACCCTCAAGGGATCCCGGGCCTTTATCAGGGTATACCGGATTTCAAAAAACTTACAAGCGCACGAGCTGCTGGGTGGCGCTGCGGCCGTTCTGCTCAACCCTCAGGGCGTACACGCCTTGGGGCAGTTGGCTGAGGTCCAGAGCGAAGGACGCGTCGCTGCCCTCGTAGGTGCCCAGAAGTGAACCGTCCAGGCTGCGCAGTTCGGCGGTCCAAGGGGTTCCGCCCGCTGAAGTCCACGTGACCTCGAAGCGGCCCGCGCTCGGGTTGGGCTGGACCTGGATTCCGCGCAAACGGAACTCGTTGGTGCTCATCACGATCGACGGTCCACTGGTGGCCGTACAGCTGCTGCCGGCGCGAAGGCGGACGTAGTAGGTTCCGGTGGTCGGAGCGATGAAGCTCGAGCCCGTGGCCCCAGGGATGGGGTTTTGGTTGCCGTCGAGCCACTGCACCGTCCAGCGCGGGTTGAGCGCCGTTTGGGGGCAGTAGAGTGAATCGCCGTTCCAGTCGTGGATCGTCGGCGCGGGCGGAGCCGCTACCACATGGAAGCTGTCGACGCGCTCCACAAGGCAGAGTCCGTTGCTGTAGCGGTAGGTCAGGCCGTAGCTGCCCACGCCCAAAGTGGCGGGGTTGATGCTGGTCGTGGTGCTGCCGTTGATCAGGTAGGTTCCGCCCGAAGGATAGCCGCCGCCGGGGTTGATGGCGGGGTCGCTCACGCAAAGCACGTCGGTGTTGAAGTTCAGGAACACGTTCGGAGCCGCCGCCAGTTGGATGCTCGCCGTAGACGTGCCCGTACAGCCCGCCGCGTTGGTGAAGGCGTAGGTCACTTCGTAGGTTCCGGGGCCGAGACCCGTGGGGTCAAAGGTGCTGCCGACCACGCCGGTTCCGGACCACACACCGCCCGCAGGGGTGCCCACAAGGGCGATCGGAGCCGAGCCGACACATTCTGCCGCGTAGCTGCCCGCATTCGCCGACGGAAGCGGAAGCACCGTCACCGTGATTCCCGCTGAAGTCACCTTGGCCGCACTCGGGCATTCTTCAGAACTGTAGAGTTCGCAGCGCACGACGTCTCCGTTTTGCAGGGTGCTCACGGTAAAGTTGGGGCTGTTGAATCCGCGCGGAACCCCATTGACCGTCCACTGGTAGCGCGGGGTGGCGCCTCCGTTGACCGCCGTGGCGACAAAGGTGGCGGGGCTGTTGGCGCAGACGTTTCCGCTTTGGTTGGCAATGCTTACGGTCGGAACCACCGCGGCCGCGATCTGAACCGCTTTACTGATGCTGGAGCTTCCGGCCGCGGTGGTGACCACCAAGGTTGCGGTTTTGGCTCCCGGGGTTGCGTAGGTCACCGTCGGGTTGGCCAAAGAGCTCACCGAAGGAACTCCCCCCGGGAACGACCACGCGTAGGTTGCGCCGAGGGCGCCCGAGGTGCTGCCCGAACCCGAGGTGCCCGGGCCAGCGAAGCTGCCCGGTGCCGGCAAGCCCGCCGCATAGAACTGAACCGGCTTGCTCACACAGGCGCTGTCGGTGGCGACGAAGTCGGCGACGGGCGCGGGGGCGGCCGCCGGGATCACCCTGAAGCGGTCGAGGTACAGGTGGTTGCCGCCCGCGTGGCGCGCTTCAAACTTGAAGCGCGCGGCGCCAGCCAGCGCCCCGAGGAACACGCTGTCGCGCCGCCAGTCGGCGGCGACCGACGGAACAAACGCGCTGGCTTGCGCCGGCCCGGTCGCCCAGTTCTGGGATCCGGACTCAAACCGCGTGGCCAAAAGCTGCCACGACGACGAACCGCACTGCTGCACGAACACGCGCAGCGTGTCGCTTGATCCGGTGGTGCTGGTCTGTCGGTACGCGGCGTCAAAGGTCAGTGAGGCTCCGGCCGTCACGTTGTACACGGGCGACACCAGGGCGTCGCTGCGGCCTGCGGCCGCCGCTCCCAAACCAAAATGCGGCATGCGCATTGAGGCTCCGTCGCCGTCGCTCCCTGCGGTCGCGAAGGCTTCCCACGTCGCATCGCGGTGGGGATTTTCCACAGACCAGCGGCCAGCCAATGAGGTACTGAACCCGTCACCGGCGGGGATGGGGAATCCGCCCACAGCCACCGATTGTACGGCCACGGCCGTGTCGCGTCCGTAGGCATTTTGGGCTATGAGTTGTACGGTAAAGAGGCCGGGCGTCGTGACGACAAGGCTTGGCGTGGCGGTGGCTGCGCCGACCAACGTGGCTCCGGTCGAGGGAATCACGGACCACGACCACGCGGTCACGAGGCCCGACGAGGCGTCGGCCAATTGAATCGTGTCGCCGACTCCGCACAGTGAAGCTGGCGAAACTGCAATACCCGCCGTCGGACGCTGCAAGAGGTCGCTCGCAAACGGAGACTGCCACACGCCGCGACCGTAGGTTCCGATGCGAACGATGCGCGGTTGCGTCAAAATTTCGATGTCGTTCACGATCACGTTCGGCAGGCCGGCGTTGAACGGAACCCAGTCGCCCAATAGGTTGTCGCGCACAAACATTCCGAGGTCGGTGCCCACGTAGCGCAGGTTGTTGCTGCCCGGCTCAAAAGCCACGGCGTTGGCCGGAATGTTGGGAAGCGATCCGCTAATGTTGCTGTACGAAACCCCACCGTTGTAGGATTCGTACACCTTTTGGCCCGCCACGTAGCCGCTGCGGCTCACGATGATGTGAAGGGGGTCGAGCGGATCCACCGCGATGCCCGTAATCACATGGCTGCCGGCTCCGCCGCTGTGCTGCGACCACGTAGCACCTCCATCCATCGACCTGAAGAGGTACTGGTTGATGCCCGCATACAGAACGTCGGGGTTGCTGGGCGACTCGGCGAGCACGTCGATGTTGTCGGTTCCGAGCAGGTTCGACGAGGTCGTCGCCGTAAAGCTCACCCCGGCGTTGGTCGACTTCCACACCCGTGTGAATCCGGCGTACAGCACGTTTCCGTTGTGGCGACTCACCAAAAATGGGGTGACCCAGTTTCCGCCGCCCGCCGGAGGCAAATTGAACGGCGCATTGAAGCTGCTGCCTCCGTTGTTGGATTTTTCGAAGTCGCCGTAGTAGATCGAAGCGTACATCACCAGCTCGTTAGTGGGGTCGAAACCGCAGTCCATTCCGTCGCCGCCGCGCACGCGCGACCAGTTGGCCTTTTTCAGGTGGGTTCCGTTGTCCTGAGTTCCGCCCAAAGTCCAGGCCGGGTTTACAGGGGTAGTGGCAATTTTATAGTACTGCGTAATGGCCAGTCCATTATTGCGAGCCTGCCAACTGTTGGCGAGTCCGCCATTCGGAGAAACGTCTACACCGCCGTCGTTTCCAGACCAAATTTCGTTGGTTCCGGGACGAAAGGTGAGCCAGTGATGGTCTGCATGCACGTAACTCGCACCACCGCCACCAAACCAATGACCGCTGAGCGCAAAATTGGCTCCGCCATTATTCGACCGCCACACATTGACGCCACCGACGAGTAGCTCATCTCTGTTAAGCGGCGAAACCGCAATTGCCAAATCGTACCAAGCCTGGCCACCTGTACCACTTCCGGTGGTCGACCAGTCCAGCAAGTTGGGTGTGGAGCCGTGCATTTGCGACCACGTCACACCCTTATTCGTCGACCGGTATACCCCAAAAAGTCCATTGTTATTGGCTCCAAAGAGCGCATACACATAGTTGGTGTCGGCCGCGGTGGTCGCTACCTCACAGCGTGCGGGACCGTTGGCGGGAAGCCCTGCTGCACCCGTAACCATAGTCCATGTCTGTCCAAAATTCCGCGAAAACCACACTTTACCGTTGCTGTTTGTACCTGCGTACAAGAGGTGCGGTGCCCCTGGAGTAGAGGTCAGCGACTGAAAACTACCGCCTTGGGTAATGGTCCAGTTCGCACCGCCGTCGGTCGTGCGGTAGATACCGGCCCGCGAGCTCACCACCAAGTGCTGGGTCTGCGTCGGGTGAATGACCATGCCGGTCAATCGTGCGTAGTTAGTGAGTTGAAGCGTGAGCCCAGTTGGATTCCAGGTTTCACCGCCGTCGACTGATTTGAGCACTCCGATGCTGTACGTATCACCGCCGTCCCGGTCACCTGTTGCGATGTACATCGTGTCGGGGTGCATGGGATCGATGGCGATGCCGCTCACGCCCAAATTCGGAAGGAGGTCCGTATTGGTGCTCCACGAGGCACCGTTGTCGGTGGACTTCCAGAGTCCTCCTGAGGGTGCACCAGCAAAAACCACTCCTGACTGGGTCGGGTGAAACGCGATCACATTGATGCGGCCAATACCTTGAATAGGGTTTCCGTTGAACGGACCCTCTTGAGTCCATTGGCCGAGGCCACTCGCGCCAGTGCTCGTGCTTCCCCAGGTCTGCTGCACCTGCTGCATGCCTTCAAACAGTGCTGTCGGACTCGGACGCTGCCCCGTGGGGTACACTCGCGGATCCATAAATGCTTCCCAGCGCTTGAACTGCTTCCAGCCCTTTCCTTTCTCGCTGGCCTTGCCCTCAAATGCGGAATCAAATTCCTTGACCACATCGTACACATTGGTATTCTGGTCGTTCCACATCTGCAGCCATGTGGGTTGCTGGGCCAGTACCGCGGTCGAAACCGCCATCAATAAAGCAGAAATTTTTAAACGCATTCGGTAAAAATACGGAACCTCGATGCGGAATTTGTTGAATGTTTGGCCCTACTGCCTTTGGCCCTACTGCCTTTGGCACTTCGGGCTAGGGCCCCTTCGGGGCTAGGGCTGCTTCGCAGCTAGAGCCGCTCCGCGGCAATGTCCCCAGTTGGGACGAGTTGAAAAAAAGTAAAATCCGGTTATAACCGAACATGAGGGGGCTTCGCGCCTGCGGCGCGCTTCGCTGTTTCTCGTCACTGGTTTCTGGCTCGCGCCTCAGGCGTGCAACGGACGCAAGAAACCAGAAGCAAGAAACAAGTAACTGTAAGGCCAACCTCGCTAACGAGCCAACCTTGCCATCAAGCTTCCTGACTCATATCCCGCAGCCTGCGGCGGTAGACCTCAAAGAGTTTGGCTTTGGACAGGAATCCGACCCAGTGGCCGTTGTCGATGACGGGGACGTACCACTGGTCCATGCGCTCGACGCGCTTGACCGTGTCTTCCATGCTTGAATTGAGGTCGACTTGGTAGGCCACGCCCGACATGGCGTCGCGGACGGCGGTAGGGGGAAGCGAGAGGCGCTGGGCGCGGCGCACGTCGTCCCAGGTGAGGGTTCCGAGTAGGCGTCCGTCCTCGACGACGGCGAGCATGTTTTTCTGCTCGGCCATCAGGCGCTGCACGGCTTCGTCAAAGCTCAGGTGGGGCGCCACGTCGGCGATTCCGCGCTCGAGTACGTCGTCCCACTGAATCAAGTTCAGGACGGCTTTGTCGCGGTCCGTGGTCCAGAGTCCGCCTGCGGCCGCCAGCGGAGCCGTGTAAATCGAGTGCGGGCTGATCGAGCGCGACACAAAAAAGCTCACGGCAGAGACCAGCATCAGGGGCAGAATTAGGGGGTAACCACCGCTGATTTCGGTGATCATGAACATTCCGGTGAGGGGGGCGTGCATGACTCCGGCCATGAGCCCGGCCATGGCTACGAGTACAAAGTGCACCGAAGGCACATCCATGCCCAACTGGCTCAGCATGAGTACGTAAGCGAGGCCAAGAATGGCGCCCATGAACAAAGTGGGGGCAAACATTCCCCCGACTCCGCCGGCGTGGATGGTGAGTCCGGCGGCAATGGACTTCATCAGGGCGAGGCCGAGTAAGAGCGCGATGACGATCCAGGGGCTGTGGTTCTGCCAGGGCACGAAGCTCTGGTCGAGCAAGGCCGCGACGTCGCCCTGCAGGGCGGCGGTGATGCTGCCAAAGCCTTCGCCGTAGAGGGGCGGAATGAGAAAAATGGTTCCGCCCAACAGCAAGCCGCCCGAGATGGCGCGAAACCACGGACGCTTGACGTTTTCGAGCAGCGACGACGACCAGAGGTGGGCCCGCTTGACGTAGACCGAGAAGAGCGCGGTGACCACGCCCAATCCGAGGTACTGTGGGATAAAATGGGGCTCGAACTCGCCGATTCCGTTGACGGTGAACAGGGTGGTGCCGTCGCTCAAAAGCAGGCCGGTGAGCGAGCCGGTGGCCGACGCGAGCAGCAGCGGAACCAGCGCCCCCAACGTGAGGTCCAAACTGAACACTTCGAGGGTGAAGACCAGCGCGGCGATGGGGGTTCCGAAGATGCTGCCAAGCGCGCCGGCGGTTGCGCACGAGATCAGCAGAATGCGCTGCTTGAACCCGAGGCGGAGCCAGCGCGCGAGGTTGGACCCAATGGCGGCGCCGGTGCCGACGGTGGGACCCTCAAGGCCCACGGAGCCACCAAATCCGACGGTGAATGCCGAGCCCACAAAACTGGTGTACATGGCCGACCGCGGAATGATTCCGCCGTCCTTAGCAATCGAGCTAAGGGCCATGGGAATGCCTTCGCGCATCCGCCACTTGAGGCTGCGGCGCAGGACCATGACGATGCTGATTCCGACCAAGGGAAAGAGGAAGTAGGCAACCTG
The DNA here is from genome assembly GCA_965657195.1 of uncultured Schleiferiaceae bacterium. Lineage (GTDB taxonomy): Bacteria > Bacteroidota > Bacteroidia > Flavobacteriales > Schleiferiaceae > TMED14. The sequence goes on along the minus strand of CBFHNK010000022.1, from coordinate 15,332 downwards.
GTAGATGTCGCTGAGGCGCTGGGCCACCACGAGCTCGCGCACGGCGTGGGCGGCGTTCTTCAGGACGACCGCGACCAAGCCAGAAATGAGCCCCGTGACCACTGCAACCAGCACCAAAAAGGTGCTCGTGTCAAGGTTTTGGGCCCGCCAAATCAGGAAGCGGCGGAGCAGCCGCTCAATCGCTTCCCGGGCCTGAATCATGCCTTCGGGTTCGGCCTTAGAAGCAGGTTGAGCTCCTCCATCTGCGCCTCGGCGATGGGCGAGGGGGCGTCGATCATGACGTCGCGGCCTGCGTTGTTTTTCGGGAAGGCGATGTAGTCGCGAATGACTTCGTCGCCGCCCATCAAGGCTACGAGGCGGTCAAACCCAAAAGCGATACCGCCGTGGGGCGGCGCGCCGTACTCGAAGGCGTTCATCAAAAATCCGAACTGGGCCTGCGCCTCTTCGGGGCTGAACCCAAGCAGCTCAAACATGCGGGCCTGCAGGGCGCGGTCGTGGATGCGGATCGAGCCGCCGCCGATTTCGTTGCCGTTCAGCACGATGTCGTAGGCGTTGGCGCGCACGGCTCCGGGGTCGGTGTCCAGCAACGGAATGTCTTCGGGCTTCGGGCTCGTGAAGGGGTGGTGCATGGCAAACCAGCGGCCCGACTCTTCGTCCCACTCGAGCAGCGGAAAGTCAACGACCCACAGCGGTGCAAACTCAAAGGGCTTGCGCAGCCCGAGCTCCTGGCCCAGGTGCAGGCGCAGCTCGCTGAGGGCTTTGCGGGTTTTGTTGGCTCCGCCAGCCAGGACCAGCACGAGGTCTCCGGGCTCGGCACCAAAGGCTTCGGCCCAGCCGCGCAGGGCGGTCTCGTCAAAAAACTTGTTGACCGACGAGGAGGGAACCCCGTTCTCGTCGACGCGCATCCAAATCAGGCCGCTCATGCCGAGCTGCGGGCGCTTCACGTAGTCGGTCAGGGCGTCGAGCTGCTTGCGGGTGTAGGATCCGCACCCCTTGGCGTTGATTCCCACCACGAGCTCGGCTTGGTCGAACACGGGGAATCCCTGGCCCTTGACGCGGTCGGTGAGCTCGACGAACTCCATGCCAAATCGGATGTCGGGCTTGTCGTTCCCGTAGCGGCGCATCGCTTCGGCGTAGGTCATGCGCGGAACCTCGTTCAGCTCCACCCCGTGCGCCTCGCGCAGCACGTGGCGCACCAAACCTTCAAAGGTGTTGAGGATGTCTTCTTGCTCGACAAATGCCATTTCGCAGTCGATCTGCGTGAATTCGGGCTGGCGGTCGGCGCGCAGGTCTTCGTCGCGGAAGCAGCGCACGACCTGGTAGTAGCGGTCCATTCCGGCCACCATCAGCAACTGCTTAAACGTTTGCGGCGACTGCGGAAGCGCGTAAAACTGGTTTTGGTTGAGGCGCGAAGGCACGACGAAGTCGCGGGCGCCTTCAGGCGTCGACTTGATCAAAAACGGAGTCTCTACGTCCACAAATCCGAGGGTGTCGAGGTAGCTGCGCACCGAGCGGTTGATGCGGTGGCGCAAAAGCAGGTTGTTGCGCACCGGAGCCCGGCGAATGTCCAAGTAGCGGTACTTCATGCGAAGCTCTTCGCCGCCGTCGGTCTCGTCTTCGATGGTAAAGGGTGGAGTCGCCGCAGCATTCAGCACTGTGAGCTGATGCACCTTGATTTCGACTTCGCCGGTGGCGAGGTTGGGGTTCTTGTTTTCGCGCTCGACCACGGTTCCGACCGCCTGCACGACAAATTCGCGCTGCAGCTTGCGCGCCTCAGCGAGGCGTTCGGGGTCAACCAACTCATTGAAGCTGAGCTGGGTAATGCCGTAGCGGTCGCGTAAATCGACGAATGACATTCCGCCGAAATCGCGGCGGCGCTGCACCCATCCAGAGAGGGTTACGGTTTGACCAACGTGGTCCAGGCGGAGCTCGCCGCAAGTATGGCTTCGGAACATGGCCGCAAAGGTAACGCGCCGCCCGGAGCCGGGCCGTATTTTTACGCCATGCCGCATCCCCCCGTGTCCCCCGAAGACGACGTCCGCTTTATGCGCCTTGCCATCCAAGAAGCCGTCAAGGCGATGGACCAGGATGAGGTTCCGGTCGGAGCCGTCGTGGTCTGGCAAAACCGCGTCATCGCCCGCGGCCACAACCTGACCGAACGCCTGCACGACGTCACGGCCCACGCCGAAATGCAGGCCATCACCGCAGCTAGCCACGAGCTCGCCGCCAAGTACCTGCCCGACTGCACGCTCTACGTCACCCTTGAACCCTGCACCATGTGTTCCGGAGCCCTGTTCTGGAGCCAAATCGGCCGCGTCGTCTACGGGGCGAGCGACGAGAAGCGCGGGTTTCGCACCATGGGCGGCCAGCTGCACCCCAAAACCCAGGTCACAACCGGAATCGAAGCCGAGCTCTGCGGCGACCTGCTCACCGAATTTTTTCGAGCCAAACGCAAAAAATGAAGCTGTACACCATCGAAACGGGCTTTTTTAAGCTCGACGGAGGCGCCATGTTCGGCGTCGTCCCCAAGTCCCTTTGGGAGCGCACCAACCCCGCCGACGACCGCAACCTCTGCACCTGGGCCATGCGCTGCCTGCTCGTCGAGGACGGCGACCGCCTGACCCTGATCGACACCGGTATCGGCGCCAAGCAGGACGAGAAGTTCTTTAGCCACTACCACCTGCACGGCGATGCGACGCTCGACCGCAGTTTGGCGGCGCACGGGTTTCACCGCGACGACATCACCGACGTGTTTTTGACGCATCTGCACTTTGACCACGTGGGCGGAGCCGTGGCGCGCCACGGCGACCAACTGCGTCCGGCCTTTGCCAACGCCCGCTACTGGTCCCACGCCCGCCACTGGGACTGGGCCACCAACCCCAACCCGCGCGAAAAAGCCAGCTTCCTGCGCGAAAACATCATGCCCCTGCAGGAATCCGGCCAGCTCAACCTCATCGAGGGCGATGCCGCACGCATCACCACGCCACTCGGATTTGACGCCTTCGTCGTCAACGGCCACACTGACGCCCAGATGTGCCCCATCCTCGACCACGGTGGCCAAACCCTAGTGTACATGGCTGATTTGCTGCCGTCCACGGGCCACATTCCGCTTCCGTACGTCATGGGCTACGACACCCGGCCGCTACTGACCCTCGAAGAAAAGGCGCGCATCCTCAACGAGGCCGCCGACCGCGAGTACCTGCTCTACCTCGAGCACGACCCGCTCAACGAAGTCGCCATCCTTACCCCAACCGAAAAGGGCCCTCGCCTGGCCGAAGTCCAAAAACTCTAACTTGACGGCATGAATAAGCTTATCCTCACCGCGCTGGCTTTGGTGGCGCTCGGAACCGGTTCCGCCACCGCCCAAACCGCCGCGCAAAGCACCGCGCAACCCTCGGCACAACCCGCCGCCGCACCCTACTGGCAGCAGGCCGTTCGCTATACAATCGACGTCGACCTCGACCACAACCAGCACCGCCTCGAGGGCAAAATGCGCCTGGAGTACACCAACCACAGCCCCGACGCCCTCGACGAAATCTTCATGCACCTCTATTGGAACGCCTTTCAGCCCGGGAGCATGATGAGCAACATGGCCAACATTCCGACCCAGTTCAAAGACAAGGCCATCGGAACCAAAATCGAGCAGCTCAAGCCGCACGAAGAGGGCGAGCAAATCATTCGCCGCATCACCCACAACGGGCGCGATCTGGCCTTTGACGTCAACCAAACCATTCTGCACGCCCGCCTCGACCAGCCCATCGCCCCCGGAGCCACCCACGTGTTCGAGCTCGAGTACACCACCCGCATTCCCATCGTCATCGAGCGCGCCGGCCGCAGCAACGTCGAGGGCGTCGACTACAGCTTCACGCAGTGGTACCCCAAAATGTGCGTCTACGACCGCGACGGCTGGCACCCCGACCTCTACGTGGCCCGTGAATTTTACGGTGATTTTGGCCGCTTCGAGGTCAACGTGACCGCCGACGCCAGCTTCGTGCTGGGCGGAACCGGCGTCCTTCAAAACCCCGCCGAAATCGGCCACGGGTACTCGGACACGCCGGTCAAGCACAAGAAAAAATCGCGCATCACCTGGCGCTTTGCGGCAGACAACGTGCACGACTTCGCCTGGACCGCCGACCGCGACTACCGCCACCAGCGCTTTACGCTGCCCAGCGGAACCGAAATCCACACCTTCTACCAGCCCGACGAAAAGTCGCGCATGATGTACGAGAGCGACCGGTTCCGCGCCGACATCGCCACCTACTTCGCCTTCATGAACGAGCACTTCGGGCCCTACCGCTGGCCCCAGTTCAGTGTCATTCAGGGCGGCGAGGGCGCCATGGAGTACCCCATGTGCACCATCATGGAGTCCCACGGCGACGACTACCTCGGAACCTTTGGCGTCGTAGCCCACGAGGGCTCGCACATGTGGTTCTACGGGCAGCTCGCCACCGACGAGCAGCGCTACCACTGGATGGACGAGGGCTTCACCAGCTTCGCCGAAGACGAAGTCATGAACGTCATCTCGGGCGCAAACAAGCCCAACGCCCACGAAGGCTACCTCAGCACCTTTGCCAAGCGCGCCGCCAAAGCAGCCTGGCGCGAGCCCGCCAGCACCCCCGCCAACTACTTTGACGGCAAGTTTCCGTACCAAATGGCGGCCTACATGATGGGCTCGCTCTACCTCGTTCAGTTGCGCGGAATCGTCGGCGACGACGCTTTCTGGCGCACGATGCGCCGCTACTTCGACGAGTGGAGCTTTAAGCATCCCCGCCCTGAAGACTTTGTGCGCATCGCCGAGCGCGAGTCCGGCCTCGTCCTCGACTGGTACCACGACCAGTGGATCAGCACCACCAAGTACCCCGACGTCGGAATCGACAGCGTCTGGTCCGACAACCGCGCCCTGACCACAGTGCGCCTCGAGCGCCGCGGTTCTATGGCCATGCCCGTTGACGTCAAAGTCACCTTCGAGAGCGGAGCCTCCCTGACCTACACCATCCCCCTCGCCGCCATGCACGGCCACAAGCGCGACCCCCAGCTCGTCCTCGCCGGACCCTGGAACTACACCCAGAAGACCTTCGACCTCGTCATCGAAGCTCCCCTCAAAGGCGTGCGCTCCATCGAAGTCGACCCCGGCCACTGGACCGCGGACGTCAACCGGGACGACAACGTGTGGCCACAAGCAGCTAGTAACTAGCTGCTGGCTGAGATTGGCTCGTTAGCTCGTTAGCTCGTTAGCAAGGTTGGCTCGTTAGCGAGGTTCGTAAAGCTGGCGAAGTTGGCTCGTTAGCCTAATCGTTCCTTGTTTCTAGTTTCTAGTGTTCGCTGCACGCGTAACACGCAAACCAGTAACAAGCAACAGCGAAGCGCGCCAAAGGCGCAAACCAGAAGCGAGTAACCAGAAACAGCGTACCGCGCCTGCAGGCGCGAAGCCTCCTAAAAGACCAGCTTCAACCCCAGCATCAGCTGGGTTCCGGCCATCGGGTACACAAAGTTCTCGTCGGTCCGAACTCCGTCGTACAGGTAGCCCCACGTGTACCCGTTTGGCGCGTACGGACGGCCCAAGAGGTTGATCGCGTCGAGTCGCCACTCCACGCCCCCGCGGTTCCAGCGAAGGGTCGCGTCGACGGTTTGGTAGGGGTCGAGCGAGCGCTCAAATGCCCCGGTGTTATCCAAGTACTGGCGGCCCACGCTGTGCAGTGTGGCGCGGGCTGACAAACCTTTGTGCTGCCATTCGGCCCAGGCATTCCCCATGGCTTCAGGCGAAAGGGCGATTGGCGTATTGGTGTAGATCGTTCGGACCTCACTAAAGTCAGCGTAGTCGTACATGATCTCTTCAAACGCGTCGATGCGGTTGCTGCTCAAGGTGGCGTTGCCGCCGAGCTTCCACGCGTCTGACGGAGCCCAAACCGCGGCCAACTCGAGACCGCGACGGTGGCTGCGGTCCACATTCGTGCGAATCAGGGCCCCGACGTCGTTGAGGGCGCCAGTCGGCACCAACTGGTCTTGGTACTCCATCAGGTATACGTTGGCTTCGGCCCAAAAGCGGTCGGCCCGCTTCTCGATTCCGAACTCAAAGTCCGTAACGCGTTCGGGGCGCGGAGCGACCGCGTTGTCAATGAAGTCCGAACGAATAGGCTCGCGGTTGGCCACAGCGACCGAGGCACGGCCGGTCCAGCCCTCTGGGCCGCGGTAGGCGACGCCAGCCTTTGGGTTGAAAAACACGTAGTTCGTGTCGAAATTATAGAACTTTTGGTCGACGTCGGTTCCGGAACCCATGTACGAAATCCCACGCAGCTGCAGGTCTGCCATGAGGTCCAAACGACCCAGCGTGTACTCTGCACGCCCGAAACTCGAAAACTCGTTTTTCAAGCTGCTTCCGTGGTAAAACTGGTGGTCGCTGGCCGAATTCGTGGCCTGCGGACCGTCCCAAGTCTGTGCGCTACCGTCGAGCCCGCCCAACGGATTGAAGCGCAGCCAGGGAAGGGTTCCGAAGTGGTCGCCCGAATAGATGAGCTGAGTCCCGCCCAAACTGACGTTGAGGGCATCACCGCGGTAGCGCAAAAGGGTCGCGTGGCCAAATCCAAAGTTGTCCAGCCAACGCCGGCGAACGCCTTCAGAACCGTAAATCTGCACATCCTCGACGATAACGTTGGGCAGCGCGAGCGAGGCGAAGGTCATGTAGTCCTTGTACTGCTCAAAGTACCCGCGGCCGGTAACCGCGTAGACAGTTTGAGTCAAAAACCAGCGCTTGCTCAGCATCGCCGTGAGCATGCTTTGGTAGTGGCGCTGCGTGTACTGGTCGATTTCGTTCGCGTAGCGGTAGTAGTTGTAGGTGGCGTTGCCGCTCTGCAAAAGGTTGAGCGAGTCTGCGCCCGCCACGCCGTTGCGCACGATGTAGTCGGCTACGCCGGTGGCATCATCGCGGAACTTAGATTCCGGAATGCCCCACCAAGCCTGCTGGGTGCGCTCGCTTCCCGAGAAGGTCAGCAGGCGCCACGTCACGTTTTCGTGGCGGTACTGTGCCCCAAACAAGTAGCTCTGAAGGGCGCTGCCCGAGCGGTCCACGAACCCGTCACTGCGCATGGCGGTGAGGCGGCCGGTCGTGGACCAACGCTTTTTGGGGCCCACGAGTCCGCTGTGAAAGGCGTAGCTAATGCGCGCCGAGTTGAACGACCCGAAGTTGGCCGTGACCTGGTGGCTGGCGGTGTCGTCCGGGACGCCCACCTCAAACGACAAGGACGCGCCAAAGGCTCCGCTGCCCAGGGTCGACGTGCCCACGCCGCGCTGCACCACCAGTGAGTTGGCGTTGAGGCCGAGGTCGGGCGTGTTCACCCAGAATACGCCGTGGGATTCAGGGTCGTTCAACGCCACGTTGTTGACCGTCACGTTGATGCGCGTCTGATCCATCCCGCGAAAGCGCAAGTAGGTGTATCCGAATCCGTTGCCGGCGTCACTCGCCGCCGTAAACGACGGCATGCCCTGAAGCAAAAATGGAATATCGCGGCCCACATTCTGCTTCGCCAGGTCGGCAGGCTTCAACCGCAGCTGCGGCATTGGAACCTGCGCGCCCGGTCGGCTCGCCGTCAGCGTAATCTCGTTGAGGGTCGCGGTGCGGACCGTGTCGTAGACTTCAGACGGAGTCGTTTTCGTAATCCATTGGGCCGAAGCGGCGGTACTAAAGCCAAGGGCAATAAATAAAAAGCGATGTGTGTTCATCGTGCACGTGTTAAACGGTTCTCGTGCACAGAAATGCCCGCACGCTGAGGGTGCGGCTTCGCGACTTCCTTGGCGGCATGACCCGCCCAGGTTCTAGGGTATCATCTCAGCCGGATTTCATCGCCGGCACCCCTGTGCTTTGCCAAAGGTAACGCTCCAAACGCTTCAAGTGTTCGAAGTGCGTTCATTTTTCGCGCGGAACCTTGTCCTGAAACGACCGCAAATATTTTATTAGTTCTCGCTAATTCAGACTGGTACAGTTCGAAGTGCCGCTGACGGTCGGATTCTTTGGGGTGTTCGCGAAGCGGATCATTCGTCCACGCCAGGTCAGGGGAGCATAGCAAGTAGATGTCGCCTTTGAGCGGCATAGCCTCCAGTTCTGGGTGCGGCTGACCGCACTTCTCGCGGAACCAAATGCGGTGCGTCAGCACGTCGGTGTCCTCAACCACGACTTCGGGGCAGCTTGCCGTCAATTCTTCGGCGCGTTCGGCTTGAAGTTTCGCCATCCGTACGACATCCTCGGGCCCGTAGTCGGGACCGTATTCCCCAAGGTACTCGCGGGCAATTTCGGGCGTCCACAGGGTTTTGAATTCGCGGGCCAGCTGCGCTGCCAGCTGGGTTTTTCCCGCGCTTTCAGGGCCAGTCATTACGATGCGAAGTGGTTTTCGGACTGCCACCACGACGTGATCTTGGCCCATTTGAAACGCTTCAAGCGCGTAGCGTTCGCCGCTACGTGTGCACATGGCTTCGCGGGGTGATCGGACGTTAATTTCCTTCTTCCAGTCGAGTCCTTTGATTCCGGCCGCCTTGTATACGGCTTCTTTCGCACCCCAAACCGTCGCATGGTCGAGTTCCGCCACTTCGCGCGCTGAGGCCACCCGGGCGATCACCCGTTTGAGCTGTGCCCGCGGAGCCTCTACATCAATACCTACCGGCAGCAGGGGATGGTAGGCTGCGACGGCCCAATCCCCGCCGTGCGATAGGCTGAGGTAGCCACTGGGCAGCACGGGGCGCTCCCCGTCGTAGCTCAAATCGCGAATTCTGAGCGAAGTTCCGTGCAGGACCTCGGCAAGTGCGAGACGGGCCGCCAAAAATGCGGTACGGCGGGGCCCCGGTTTGAATTCGGACCATCGCAATAGGTCCGAAGGCGAGAAAAATTCCGAAGAATCGGTGAATGTGACCTCAAAATCAGCGGCTTGACGCAGGGGGATCCGCGCAAGGACAAGGTCAAAATGACCAACTTCGGCGACTTCAGCCCCCGAGAATTCCGTATCTTTGCGCCTCCAAATAATCATTGCTATGTCTTCGACCACTGCCACGAACTACGTGCCCTACAAAGTAAAGGATATGTCCCTCGCCGATTGGGGACGCAAAGAAATTACCCTCGCCGAGGCTGAAATGCCCGGATTGATGGCCCTTCGCAAAGAGTTCGGCGCCAGCAAGCCCCTCGCTGGAGCGCGCGTGGCCGGCTGCCTCCACATGACGATTCAGACTGCGGTCCTTATCGAAACCCTCGTTGAATTGGGTGCCGAAGTGACCTGGTCGTCGTGCAACATTTTCTCGACGCAGGACCACGCTGCAGCCGCCATCGCCGCCGCCGGAATCAGCGTCTACGCCTGGAAAGGCCAAACCGAAGAGGAGTTTGACTGGTGCATCGAGCAGACCCTGTTCTTTGGCGAAGGCAAGCAGCCCCTTAACATGATCCTCGACGACGGCGGCGACCTCACCAACATGGTTCTTGACCGCTACCCTGAACTCGTGGCCGGCATTGGCGGAATCTCTGAAGAGACGACCACCGGCGTGCACCGCCTTTACGAGCGCATGATCAAAGGCAGCCTTCCGTTGCCCGCCATCAATGTCAACGACTCGGTGACCAAGTCGAAGTTCGACAACAAGTACGGCTGTAAAGAGTCTGCGGTTGACGCGGTACGCCGCGCCACCGACCTGATGATGGCCGGTAAGGTTGTGGTAGTTGCCGGATACGGCGACGTGGGCAAGGGCACGGCGGCTTCGTTCCGCGGAGCCGGAGCTCGTGTGATCGTGACCGAAATCGACCCAATCTGTGCCCTTCAGGCAGCCATGGACGGCTACGAGGTCAAGAAGATGGAGAACTCGGTTCCCCGCGCCAACATCGTCTGCACTGCAACCGGAAACAAGAATATCGTGACCGAGCGCCACTTCCGCATGATGAAAGACAAGACCGTCGTGTGCAACATCGGCCACTTCGACAACGAGATCGACATGGCGTGGCTCAACACCAACTACGGCCACACCAAGTCCGAGATCAAGCCACAGGTTGACCTGTACAACATCGATGGCAACGACATCATCGTACTGGCTGAAGGCCGCCTCGTGAACTTGGGTTGCGCCACCGGCCACCCCTCGTTTGTCATGTCGAACTCGTTCACCAACCAGGTTTTGGCCCAGATCGAGCTCTACACCAACAAGGGCAAGTACCCCAACGAAGTGTTCACGCTTCCCAAGCACCTTGACGAGAAGGTTGCTGCCTTGCACCTCGAGTCGATCGGCGTTGAGCTGGACACCTTGAGCCCCGACCAAGCCGCCTACATTGGCGTCGAGGTAAAGGGTCCGTTCAAGCCAGAGACCTACCGCTACTAAGCCGTTCTAAAGGCTTAATTCGGAACCCCGGCCGCTTGCGCGGCTGGGGTTTTTTTATCCACCATTTTTAGGAAGTTCCGTGGTGAATTCCGAGATTTAATCAATGAACAGCATTAATTCGATCACGGTGATGTACGAACCTACGAGTACTGGATTTTCTGCATTCGTACAGGGCCATCCGGTATATACCACCGGCTCAACGCGGGACGAACTCGCAATTAACATCATAGAGGCCTGGTCCCTCTACCGTGAGCTGGAGGACTCGAGCATTATTCCTGACATGTCTTTTGTGCGGTTCGTGCACGAATAACGGCAATGAAAAAGCCCCAGCTGCGCACACAGCCGGGGCTCATAAAACGAGTTACCAGAAACCGGTTACTGAGAACCAGTCACCAGTAGCTGTAAGCTACAGTCCAAACGCCTTCTTAATCGAATCCACCGAGTCAAGCTTCTCCCACGTGAAGAGCTCCACCTTCATGGTCTTGACTTCGATGCCCTTGTCGGTTGGACGCTTGAACTGCTTCTCCACAATCTGCGGAGCGCGGCCCATGTGACCGTAGGCAGCCGTTTCTGAGTAAATCGGGCTGCGGAGGCCAAACTTGGTCTCGATTCCGTAGGGGCGAAGGTCAAACAGCTTCTGCACGCGCTCGGCAATTGCACCGTCGGCGAGCTTCTTGCCGTCGGTTCCGCGCACTGCCGCAGTACCGTAGGTGTTCAGGTAGAAGCCCACGGGCTCAGCCACGCCGATGGCGTATGCGAGTTGGACGAGCACCTGCTTGGCAACACCAGCAGCTACAAGGTTTTTGGCTACGTAGCGTGCCGCGTATGCCGCTGAACGGTCCACCTTTGAGGGGTCCTTACCGCTGAAGGCTCCGCCGCCGTGGGCGCCCTTGCCACCGTAGGTGTCAACAATGATCTTGCGGCCCGTCAAACCGGTGTCGCCGTGCGGTCCGCCAATCACGAACTTGCCCGTCGGGTTGATCAAGTAGCGTACGTCGGCGTTGAACAAGCGCTGCACGCGGCGCGGCAATTGCTTTTTAATGCGCGGAATCAAGTAGCGCTTGATGTCCGCCGTGATGCGTTCCTGCATGGGCTTTTCGTCGGCGAAGTCGTCGTGCTGGGTCGAGATCACGATCGTGTCAATGGCCTCGGGCACATTGCGGTCGCTGTAGCGAATGGTCACTTGGCTCTTCGCGTCAGGGCGCAGGTACTTCATCACCTTGCCCTCTTTGCGGATGGCGGCAAGTTCGCGAAGCAGCAAGTGGCTCAACTCCAACGCTAACGGCATGTAGGTGTCGGTTTCGTCGGTGGCGTATCCGAACATAATTCCTTGGTCGCCAGCGCCCTGCTCTTCTTTTGAAGCGCGGTCTACCCCTTGGTTGATGTCGGGCGACTGCTCGTGAATGGCGCTGAATACGCCGCACGAGTTGGCTTCAAACATGTACTCGGACTTGGTGTAGCCAATGCGGCGAATTACTTCGCGAGCGATTTCACCTGCGTCGATGTAGGTGCGCGACTTGACTTCACCCGCCAGCACCACTTGACCAGTGGTTACAAGGGTTTCGCAGGCAACTTTCGAATCGGGGTCAAATGCGAGAAAGTGGTCGACAAGGGCGTCCGAAATTTGGTCGGCAACTTTGTCGGGATGTCCTTCAGAAACGGACTCAGAGGTAAATAAGTAGCTCATAGCAACAGTTTTAATGCTGCGTGTCAAAAAAGCCTGATGCGGTAAAGTGCTAATGCGCCGGACAATGGTCCACCGGTTTAGCATTTTTTACCGTGGTTGCAATCGGACAAATCCTTCCACGCGCTGCAAAGGTAGGCACACTGAGCGGTACCGCAACTCATGAATAAAAATCACTAATCATTGACCAATGCAAACATCGCTGCCGTGAACTAACTTTGCAGCGCTTATCAAGAAAGACTGAGGGACGGGCCCGTTGATGTCTTGGCAACCCTAAAACCCTGTAGGGTGCCAACTCCCGCTACCAAAGCGCCATCCGGGCGTGCGGTAGGAAGATGAGATTGCGACTGCACTTCGCGTCCCAATAGTCCTTCTGCATAAGCGCAACGAACGAAGGACCATGCATCCACTCCAAACCATCGCCCGCGAACGCATCCTCATTTTGGACGGCGCCATGGGCTCTATGCTCCAAGAATACCGCCTTGACGAGGCGGGCTACCGCGGCGCGCGCTTCTCCGACTGGGAGCATCCGCTCAAAGGCAACAACGACCTGCTCAACCTGACTCAGCCTCAGATCGTCGAAGAAATTCACGCCAAGTACTTTGCCGCGGGGGCCGACATCGTTGAGACCAACACCTTCAACGCCCAGACCGTATCTATGGCTGACTACGGAATGGAATCCCTCGTCCGCGAACTCAACATTGCCGGAGCCCAGCTGGCCCGCAAAGCCGCCGACGCCTACAGCACGCCCGACAAACCACGGTTTGTCGCCGGCGCCATCGGTCCCACCAACCGCACCCTCAGTTTGAGCCCAGACGTGAACCGTCCGGCGTACCGCGCGATCACCTTTGACGAGCTGGCGACCGCCTACCAAGAGCAGGCTGAGGCCCTGATTGAGGGTGGGGTAGACGTGCTTATGGTCGAAACCATCTTCGACACCCTCAACGCCAAGGCGGCGCTCTTCGCCATTCAGGACGCCTTTGTGGCGACCGGCAAAGAAGTTCCGATTATGATCAGCGGAACCATCACCGACGCCAGCGGCCGCACCCTCAGCGGGCAGACCACCGAGGCCTTCTTGATCAGCATGAGCCACATGCCCCTGCTCAGCATTGGCCTGAACTGCGCCCTCGGAGCCAAGGACCTGCGCCCCTACCTGCAAACGCTTGCGGCCAACACGCCCTTCCTCATCAGCGCCTACCCGAACGCCGGCCTCCCCAACGCCTTCGGTGGCTACGACGAAACGCCGACGCAAATGGCCGACGCCGTGACCGAGTACCTTGACCTCGGAATCGTCAACATCCTCGGCGGTTGCTGCGGAACCACCCCCGACCACATCCGCGAATTCGCTGCCCGCGCCGCCGGCCGTCCACCCCGAATCCCCCAAGCCCAATGAAGCTCAGCGGACTCGAACCCCTAATCATCACCGCGGAGACCAACTTCGTCAACGTCGGCGAGCGCACCAACGTGACTGGATCGCGCAAATTCCTGCGCCTCATTCAGGACGGTAACTACAGCGAAGCCCTTGAAATCGCACGCGATCAGGTCACCGGCGGAGCCCAAATTCTTGACGTCAACATGGACGAAGGCATGCTCGACGGCGTCGAGGCCATGACCACCTTCCTCAACCTGATCGCGTCAGAGCCCGACATTTCGCGCATTCCCATCATGATCGACTCGTCGAAGTGGGAAATCATCGCCGCCGGCCTCAAGTGCGTCCAAGGCAAGGCCGTCGTCAACTCCATCTCGCTCAAGTCGGGCGAGGCTGAGTTCCTTTACCAGGCGCGCCACTGCCGCCGCTTCGGAGCCGCCGTCATCGTCATGGCCTTTGACGAGCAGGGCCAAGCTGACTCCTACGACCGCCGCGTCGAAATCTGCCAGCGCGCCTACAACCTTTTGGTGGCTGACGGATTCCCCGCCGAGGATATCATTTTTGATCCGAACGTATTTCCAGTGGCTACGGGTATGGACGAGCACCGCCGCAATGCGCTCGACTTCTTTGAGGCTACGGCTTGGATCACCCAAAACCTCCCCGGAGCCAAGGTGAGCGGCGGCGTGTCCAACGTCAGCTTCAGCTTTCGCGGCAACGACCACGTGCGCGAGGCCATGCACGCCTGCTTCCTTTATCACGGAATCCGCAACGGAATGGGCATGGGCATCGTCAACCCCGGCCAACTCATTGTATACGAACAAATTGAGGCGGAACTCCGCGACCGCATCGAGGACGTGCTCCTCGACCGCCGCGACGACGCTACCGAGCGCCTTTTGAGCTACGCCGAGAACGTCAAGGGCGCCGGCCAAGTCCGCCAAAAGGACGAGTCCTGGCGCGAACTCCCCATCGACGCCCGCATCGAGCACAGCCTGGTCAACGGACTCGACGCCTACGTCGAGCAGGACGCCGAAGAGGCCATGCAGGCCTTGGGTAGCCCCCTTTCGGTGATTGAGGGTCCGCTGATGCGCGGCATGAACGTGGTCGGCGACCTCTTCGGAGCCGGCAAGATGTTCCTCCCTCAAGTAGTCAAGTCGGCCCGCGTCATGAAGCGCGCGGTGGCTTGGCTCGAGCCCCACTTTGCGGCTGAATCGGCGGCAGCCGGAACGGCTCCGCGCAAGCAAGGCAAGATTCTAATGGCCACGGTCAAGGGCGACGTGCACGACATCGGCAAAAACATCGTCGGCGTCGTACTACAGTGCAACAACTTCGAAGTCATTGACTTGGGCGTCATGGTTCCGCCGCAGAAAATCCTCGATGCGGCCCGCGAACACGACGTCGACGCCATTGGGCTCAGCGGACTGATCACGCCCTCGCTCGACGAGATGGTGTTTTTGGCCAGCGAAATGAAGCGCCAGGGCTTCACCATTCCGCTGCTGATTGGCGGAGCCACCACCTCACGCGCCCACACCGCCGTCAAAATTCAGCCGGTCTACGACGGCCCGCTTGTCCACGTCAACGACGCCTCGCGTGCGGTTCCGGTGGTACAAAAACTTCTGAGTGCTGAGGCAGCCGACTACAGCGCCGAGGTTCGCTCTGACTACGAACGACTGCGCGAGCAGTACGCTAGCCGCAGCGCCGAGCGACGGTATGCAAGCATCGACCAGGCCCGCGCCCAGCGCTACCAGCCTGACTTCGGCGCCAAGCCCGCCGCGCCCAAGCAGTACGGCGTGTTCCCGCTGCGCGACTACCCGCTCGAGGACCTGGTGCCCTACATCGATTGGACCCCCTTCTTTCAGGCTTGGGACCTGCACGGCAAGTACCCGCGCATCCTCACCGACGAGGTAGTGGGTGAACAAGCCAAGTCCCTCTTTGACGATGCCCAGG